>JAFADH010000067.1 GCA_023424995.1 Bacillota bacterium
TTCATAAAAAACCAAGTATATTAGTAAGCATAACAACTAAACGATACATGTTAATGCCAAGACCGATTGGCTCGAAATTTTGCCGAAGCATGTCCTTTATACTTTTTTAAAGCTATTGAATAGTTACCGATAAAATTAACTTACGAAATGAGGTTGACAATATGAAGCTCTGGGGCGGACGTTTTACCAAAGAGACCGACCGACTGGTCCATAATTTCAATGCCTCCATATCCTTTGACCAGAAATTCTTCAAACAGGATATCGAGGGAAGTATTGCACATGTCGCCATGCTGGCAAAGCAGGGAATTATCTCTGAAGCTGAAAAGGATCAGATAACAGGCGGCCTGTCGGGGATCATGGAGGAGATTATAAACGGAAGCTTAAAGATTGATGAAGAGCATGAAGATATTCATAGCTTTGTTGAGGCTCATCTCATCCGGCGGATCGGTGAGGCAGGCAAGAAACTGCATACGGGAAGAAGCCGCAATGACCAGGTCGCACTGGATATGAAGCTGTATACAAGGGACGAGATTGCCCAGCTTGATGGTCTGTTAAAGAATCTGATGCTTGCAATTCATGACATTATGAAATCGAATACCGACACCTTCATGCCGGGCTTTACCCATCTACAGAAGGCACAGCCGGTTACGCTGGCCCATCATCTCGGAGCTTACTTTGAGATGTTTAAGAGAGACCGCTCCCGGTTGAACGATATTCGTAATCGACTGAATCTCTCTCCCATCGGATCCGGCGCGCTTGCCGGTACCACATATCCCCTGGACCGGAATTACACTGCCGGACTTCTTGGATTTGACGGCCCGACCCTGAACAGCATGGACAGCGTATCCGACCGCGATTATCTGATTGAACTGCTCAGTGCCTTATCTACTGTCATGATGCATTTAAGCCGCTTCAGTGAAGAGATTATTATCTGGAACAGTAATGAATACCGTTTTATAGAATTGGATGATGCCTATTCCACAGGCTCCAGCATCATGCCTCAGAAGAAGAATCCCGATATAGCAGAGTTAGTAAGAGGAAAAACCGGCCGTGTCTACGGCTCGCTCATATCTCTGCTTACCGTGATGAAGGGGCTTCCTCTGGCCTATAATAAGGATATGCAGGAGGATAAAGAATTCACCTTTGATGCGATCGATACGGTAAAGGGCTGCCTTGCCCTATTCACCGGCATGATATCAACCATGAAATTCTTAAAGGATAACATGGCTTCCAGTGCCAGGAACGGTTTCACCAATGCTACCGACGCTGCGGATTACCTGGTGAATAAGGGGGTACCCTTCCGTGATTCCCATGGCATCGTAGGACAACTGGTATTATACTGCATCGGCCGCGGCATAGCTCTGGAGGATATGAGTCTGGAGGAATTCAAGAAGATCAGTCCCGTATTTGATACGGATATCTATGCTGCAATTTCTATGGAGACCTGCGTGAACAAACGCAATACCATAGGAGCTCCGGGATTGGAGGCGATGGCACAGGTAATCAGGCTGAACGAGGAATATCTGAAGATATAGCCTGCAAAATATATGTTTTATATAATATGCAGATATTCGGCTGTCAATAAGCCGTTTCACAGAAGAGGCTGTGGTAAGATGAATCTGCAACAGCAGCCTGCACAGTAAAATAATATTTAGGCATAGAAATACACCTTGAAAACGGCTATTACAGACCAATCAAGGTGTATATTTTGTCACTATTTTCAGTGGGCTGTTTTACGACAGTCCTTATTTATGGCTTCCTTCGTTATTACAATTTATAATGCTTCTTATACTATACTGCAGTTATACCTGGATAACTATCACCGCAATATTAACGATAACCAGGAGGGAGTTAACCAGAAGGAACTTCAGCTTCTGTTCCCGCCCTCTGAAGATACAGAGCAGTGACAGGAGTGTTACCGCTCCCAAAGATATTAACAAATATACTCCTTTCGGCATCCGGCTGGCTGCCTCTCCGGAGAACGATATCTGGGTTGCGATCTCTGCCGGCAGCCTCATATACCCGAACAAATTCATTCCTGATGTCACTAAAATATAAATCATGCTAATTATAGTATAGGCAGATATCTTCTTCATATTTCCCATCTATTTTGCTGCCTTTAAGGTTTTTATAATCTCGGCAATATACAGGGTATGATAATCCTTCTCCGGATAAAAGGTATTATTCAATTTTTCGTTCAGGATAGACTCGCCGGACATGGGCTGTCTGTAGAGCTTCTTGCAGATAAAGACATGCTCCGCCTCGCCGATGTACGGTGTACTGTCGGAGTGAACGACGGTCAGACCGGAATTAGTAATCTTATCTTCCATTCGTCCGGATACACTGCCCAGATAATTCAATACATTCCTATAGCTCTTCTCCAGAAAGCTTAAGGAAAATGTATCTTCCTTATCAATAAATTCCTTGGTGTAGCGCTGTGGACGCACTACAATAAATGCAACATTTTTACCATACATCACACCAAGACCTCCCCAGGAAGCGGTCATGGTATTCACCTTATCATCGTTGCCGGCTGTAATCAGCATCCATTCCTTGCCTATGGTCTGAAACGGATTCTTTCTCAATAATTCTGGTAAAACCTCTTTAAAAGTGTTCAATAGTATACCTCCTTTTCACTCTTACGTATAATATCAGTATTATACTTCATTAGTTTGGCAGATGCAATGCCGGACAAGGTATTTCACTAAACAGAAAGCATATATTAATACTAAGTTTGCTTACCGGAGGATTAGAAGAAATGCAAATTCACGTAGTTCAGGAGGGAGATACATTAACCTCAATAGCGGAACAATATGGCGTATCAGCGGAAAGGATTACAATAGAGAACGAATTACCGAACCCGGATAACCTGCTGATAGGGCAAAGCATCGGGATCCGGACCCCAGGCATTACTCATACCGTTGAAGAAGGCGATACCCTTTATAGTATAGCGGAGCAATATGATGTGGAGCCATACCAGATACTCCAGAATAACCCCCAGGTTGCTGCCAGAGAAAACCTCTTCCCCGGAGAAACCCTTGTGATTACCTATGAAAATGAAGAAGTTATCGACACGATCCTTCTTAATGGATACGCCTATCCGTTCATCGATCGTTCTGTCTTAAGAAAAACATTACCATCCCTTACCTTTCTGTCATTATTTACCTATGGATTTGATCCCCAGGGGAATTTAGTGCCTATCGAGGATACGGATCTAATTCAGATCGCGGATGATTTTGGTGTCTCACCGATCATGATGCTTGCCCCCATGGATGAAGAAGGTGCCTTTGATACCCAGATCGCCCATGATATGTTCGTTAATCCGGCCGGCCAGACCGCATTGATTAATAATATTGTGGCTGTCATGCAGGAGAAAGGTTACCGAGGTCTCGATATCGACTTTGAATTCATACTGCCGGAGGATAAGCAGGCATTTCTTGATTTTATCACGGCAGTTCAGACCAGATTAAGTGCTCTGGGTCTGCTGACCTTCGTTGCTCTTGCTCCGAAGACTTCCGGTGAGATGACCGGCCTTCTGTACGAGGCTCATGACTATCCTACTATTGGGGCAGTGGCTGATTATGTATTACTGATGACTTATGAATGGGGCTATACCTACGGCCCTCCCATGGCAACCGCACCGCTGAATAATATGCGAAGAGTGCTGGAATACGGAGTCTCCGTAATTGATCCGAATAAAATTCTTATGGGAATCGCAAATTATGCCTATGACTGGCCGCTGCCCTTTGTCAGAGGAACAACCGCGGCAGAATCCATGAGCAACCAGGAAGCGCTTGAACGTGCGGTCCAATATGGAGTCACCATTCAATTTGATGAGGAATCGGCTTCTCCTTTCTATAATTATACCACAGCGGAAGGCGTCGAGCACGTGGTATGGTTCGATGATGTCAGAAGCATGAACGCGAAACTCCGATTAATTCCGGAGCTTGGACTTCGAGGCGGCGGTATATGGCAGATTATGAATTTCTTCCCCGGGTTATGGCTGGTTGTGGATTCTCTGTTCATCGTAACAAAGGAATAGGCCATATGTATTTATCTTCCATGGTTGTTTATATTTACAACCGTCCGGACTAAGGGTATAATATCAATTGATATTATACCCGCGCCGAACAAAGTGAGTGCGCATGGTTATCACCATAACATAAAAGACGAGGTACAATATGGCTAAAAAAGTAGTGAAAGAAATACTAAGCTGGATTTTATTATTTGTTATAGCAATTATTATATCCCAATTTATCACAAGAGTAATTGTCATGCAGGTTAAGATACCTTCCGGCTCCATGGAAAATACCATCATGGTGGATGACAGGGTTCTGGCTTTGCGGTTATCGTATACGTTCAGCGATCCTGAACGGGGAGATATTGTTGTATTTCCTTTCCCCGATGATGAAAGCATTGATTATATTAAAAGAATTATCGGGTTGCCCGGAGAGACGATCGAAGGAATAGACGGTCTGGTGTATATCGACGGGGAACCTTTGGAGGAATCTTATGTGAAGGATACGCTGGATTCGGATTTCGGCCCGTATGAGATACCCGAGGATTGTTATTTCATGATGGGGGATAACCGGAATAGTTCTGAAGATTCAAGATATTGGGAGAATACCTTCCTGGAACGAGATAAGATTCATGGGAAGGCGCTATTTAAATACCCCGGATTTACCTGGTTTAAATAATAATGAGAGCGTTTCAAGTTCCGTGTAAACACTTAAAACATCGTAAAATATATTAATAGCCTCGGGAACGAAGGTACGGCACTTCGTCACCGAGGTTTTTAATTGATCCATATCATTATTTTAATTACTTTACATCACTTTTTCTAAATGCAAATATCCCAATCCCGGCTGATATGACAAGATATGCGGCGGCTACGATTACAGCTCTCAGATAATCCGATCCGGCCGCTGTTGTACTGGGAATGAACCGGGCAATGTTATTAAGCAGGCTGTAATTCGATATTTGGACCTTATGGTCAAAGAGGAGCTCCAGCAATGTATATATGAGCGGTTCCACGGACAATACTCCTATTACATTAATTGCAATTACTCCGCCCAGATTTCTTATTACCATGCCTATGAATACAAATAAAGCAGCTAATGCAAAATTAAGCAGCAATTCAATTCCCATTATCTTGAACATGTTGGCAACAAATTCACCGGTGAAGCTTCCCAGATTACCGGTTAAGACAGTACAGATCAGCGTTCCGATAATGAAATTAACAAAATGCATCAGAAAGGTTGCCGCCATAATAGTAATCAGCTTGGAGCCATAGATCAGCACTCTGGAGAATCCCTTGGATACAGCATTCTTCATAGTGCCGTGTGCAAATTCGGCAGCTACAAAGATTGCGGCGAAGATACCGATGATTATCAGGTTATTTCCGTTAGAAAATACCGATAGTCCGAATGTTATACCGTCCTTTGGCATGATATAATAATTACTCATCTCGCCTTCCACTGTTTTTGATGCCCAATACAAAATGAAAATATTAAGAGACATGAAGAGTACCGCAACTGCGGTGCAGATATAGAATGCCTTGCTGCGAAACAGTCGGTAGAAATCTGATTTTAATATGTTATTCATATGAATTCCTCCATCCTTCCTTTTAATTCAATCTCTTGTCGGTGATATCCATCAGATGCATAAAATATGCCTCCAGATCCTGACCGACAATGCTGCTGGAGGTCACTACAACTCCGTTCTTAACAAGTTCGGAATTGATTTCTCCTGCTTTCTCCTGATTGTTTCTTATTCGGATCGTCTTATCATCCGCCACAGTCATATCGGCAGCATTAATCATCTTACCAAGCAGCTCCAACGCCAAAGTAATATTATCCACCTTGATCTCCAGTTCACCGCTGCATCTGCTTTCCAGCTCGTCCTTCGTAAATTCATCAACCAGGATACCGTTATTAATAACACCGTAGCGGGTTGCTATCTTCTCTAATTCACCAAGGATATGACTGGATATTAAGATCGTTATACTGCGTTCCTTATTAAGCTTTAATATTAACTCGCGGATTTCTTTGATACCGGAGGGATCCAGTCCGTTAATCGGCTCGTCCAGCATAAGAAAATCCGGTTCATCAAGAAGCGCAATTGCTATGGCCAGTCGCTGCTTCATGCCAAGGGAGAAATTCTTAGCCTTCTTTTTACCTGTATTGGATAATCCCACCAGGTCAAGCATCTCAGGAACCACCTTCCCCGAATCCAGGCCTAATAGAAGACAATAGTATGTCAAGTTCTCCTTCGCCGTCATCTGAGGGTAGACAGCCGGATTCTCAATCATCGTACCGGTCTTTCGCCGCTTATTCGCCAGGTCTTCACTTTCAAACAGACGGATCTTTCCCTCCGACGGGTGAGCGAGTCCGGATACCATTCGGATGAATGTAGTCTTACCGGCGCCATTCCTGCCGATAAAGCCGTAGATATCACCCTTCTTCACATTAAGATTCAGTCCCTTGACCGCATCTTTCCTGCCAAATTTCTTTGTCAGACCCATGGTCTGAAGCACATATTCCATTCCTCATACCTCCTGTTTCCTGATTATTGTTAGATTATTAACATTATTACGTTTTCCCTCAGAATAATACATATATTACCATACCCTTCTTAAAAATTCATTAGATAATGGTAAATAATTGTTTAAATATAATAAAAACACCTGATTATGCTATTGTGAGAGTTACAAAATCAAGTGTTCCTTATTATCCGGTTGTTTTTTAATGTTATTTGTTATCCTGATGTTTGTCTTCCGGCTTATTTACAGGTTTTTAACCCAAGTCCCTGCCATGGTGATCCAATTCTGACATTCTGCCGGAAGAGGTTCCTTGTCTAATTTATGTCTGGTTTCCTCATTAGCTAAGGCCAGTCCATGCCACCCTCTCGGATAGATATGAAGTTCGAAGGGTATCTTCCTTGCATTCAAGGCCTGACTGAATAAGAGCGCATTCTCCACCGGAACGGCCCCATCCTCAAAGGTGTGCCATATAAATGTGGGAGGTGTATTCTCCGTTACCTGCTTTTCTAATGACATCCTGTCCAGAAGCTCGTCATAGCGCTCCTGCAATAATGCGGCAAAGGAATCTCTGTGTGCGTATTCTCCGGAGGTTATTACAGGATAAGAAAGCAGCAATCCGTTGGGCCGGTAACGCTCCCCGGGCATCTGCATGATATCCTCCAGGAATTTCTCCTGCCACAGAGTCCCCAGACTTGCTGCCAGATGTCCGCCTGCGGAAAACCCTGCAACAATAATCTTATCACCTGCAATATTCCATTCACCTGCATGTTCCCTTACCAAAGCAACCGCCTTTGCCAATTGTGTGACAGCGGTAGGGAACTTAGCCGGATATACGGTATACCGAAGAATGCCTGCATGGATGCCCATGGCATTTAATTGTACGGCAATAGGCTCCGCTTCCCTCTCTGAGACATGCCGGTAACCGCCTCCGGGACAGATGATGACCATCGGCCTGGTTCTGCCTTCATTGATTTCAGCATTATTATCTAAGATATATGTGGTAAGTGAAGCGACATTCTGTCCTTCTGTTATCTCAATTTGTTTGTAAATCATACGGATAGTCTCCTTTTATATTCGCATTATTCCATAGTTATATGCCCGGGGCTTATTCAGCAACTTCCTGCCATCCTTTACATACATCTACCCACTTAACGGCTTCGGCATATTGATAAAGCTCGTCACAGGTTAATTTAATAGCTGAGTTACTGCTTCCGCACGCCGGATATATATGTTCAAACCGCTTCATGGATATATCCAGATACACATTCACATCCTCCGGAATTCCAAAGGGGCACACACCTCCCACGGCATGTCCTGTATATTCATAGGCCTCCTCCGGCGTCAGCATCTTCGCCTTTAGTCCAAATTCTCCTTTATAATTGCTGTTATCGATCTTGGCATCTCCTGCGGTTACCACCAGTATCGCACCGTTCTCAATCTTGAAGGAAAGTGTCTTGGCAATCCGTCCGGGTTCAACTCCCAGCGCATTGGATGCCATCTCTACCGTAGCGCTGGAGGTATCAAACTCCAGGATATCCTTGTCCCTTCCCCATCTCTTCAGGTATTCTCTTACTTTATCAAGTGCCATTATAATCCTTCCTCTCTGTGAATCATTATGTATGTGAATAATATCTAATTAATTGTTATTTTATTGATTACCTATGATAGCTTCATAGTATTTTTTGGATACCAGGTGCCCGTTCCCTTCCTCAATCATCTTGCGGCATTTCTCAAGAATTATGGGATTTAAGCCCTGCAGGCTCTCTTCCTGCAGTCTCTTCATCTGCTCCTTACGCCTGATATACTGAATCTTCTCATCTTGTATCTGCCGTTCAATATCATCACAGACTGAAGTAAAATCACAGATTACCGAGCCCTCCTCCGAAAATGCTATCTCTTGTATGGGATATGATTTACAGCAGTATCGGAAGCTGCGTTCATTTCCTAGCCGGTATCCGAAGCTTTTCTTAAGGGTGATCCTTTCTATGGCTGCCTCCAGGAATATAAGATATCCCTGGGAGGTTTGAATCAGACTCTGATACCAGTCAATCTGTTTTGTATCCTTTTCCTGTTTCTTCCCCATCACATAGATTGGTTTCACATGATTTACCTGATAGTAATTATCCCTTTCCCGGAATTTATCAAGACTGTTGTTCTGCAACCGGTAATCTGCCGCGAAACTCCTGCCGTCCTCAAGAATGCAGTAAAGGGTACTGTACATGCCATTGCCCATGCGAAACCTGGCCCGGATATCAGCACTTGGAAAGCTTCTTTTCAGGAGCTGATACAGAAGACGTTTCCCCTTCTTAAGCTCCTCCGACTCTTGTCCGCTGCCATACTCACAATCCTCCAGATCATAATGTGCGAAATAAGGTTCCTTTATGAGGCCTGCCGCCAGATATACAGGAGCTCCGCATTCCGCACAGTGAAGCAGCCGGTCCGCTGCAGCCTGCTTCCAGTCCAGTACCAGATTCTCATAATAATAGCCGCTGTTATCCTTCAAATCATAGGTACAGATTGTCTTTCCCTGGTATATGCAGTTCTCCATAGTACATACCCTCCCTGTATTCCTATCGTTATAGTTGGATGATCTGTATAATGATAAATCATAACATTACTGCCGGGAAACATCAATACCGGGTCCGGTAAATTCTCTTATACAGAAAAAACTGCAGGCTATTGCTGTCCTGCAGTTTAATGAATTATTTAAAACACTGTATGCCGGCGGAATTATAAATACATGAATTCCATCCATTGGATCGAAGCAAACTTACACTGGATACACCGGAATTACTCATGTATGTGTACATTCCACACTCATCGTACGGTTTATTCCTATACTCTGTGTAAGCTTATCAAATGCAATCTCAAAAAAACACAGAATTGCATCCACTACTTTATAACACAGGTCTATGATATACTGGATATCCACATGAACCACTTTGATTGCTTTCAGATATTCCTTATGGGTCTTCTTAATATAACCGATGATCTCTTCAAAGGTATGAAAGGTTTGACTGCGCTCTCTTACAGCTTCTTCCCTGTTCACATATTCTCTTAACTGGAACTTTAAATCCTTTTCATAATAAATATGATCCTTAATGCTTCCTTCAAAGATGGAATTATGAGGAAAGGTACAGTAATCAGAAAGATAATGGGTAATAACCCCCAGATGTCTTGCATAATAACCGTTAATTCCTTTATTCATATCATAGTCTACGGTGATCTTCTTAATTTCATTGATAAGATCTTCAAATGTCTCTTCGATAGTATGCTTCTTCGTTATAAAGGAAGGCTTCAGATCAGGCAGGATGCTTCCTATGTAGAAAGCTTTTTTATGATTCTCCAAACCCTGCACCTGCATATTGTCTATCAGATAACGTGCAAGGGATATATGAGATTTCTTTCTCATTTAATATTCTCCTTAAAGTATCAAAACTAGTGAGCTTGGGTAACTTCTAAAATAACAGTTTACATTTTGTGATTAATAATACACGAAATTGTCAGAATATACAATAGGAATCATATGCTATTTAATAGCACTTTCTATCTAAATCATTCCAATAACTTGACACAGAAGGTTTATTACGGTAATATTTAACATTATGCAGGTTAATAATTTTTTTATTAGGAGATGATCATTTGGATCCCAGTGATGCCACGCAGCTGATTATATTGTTCATTTTATTATTACTTTCCGCCTTTTTCTCAAGTTCGGAGACAGCGCTTACTTCCGTGAACAAGCTGCGTATCCGAACCCTTGCGGATGACGATGTAAGAGGTGCAAAGACAGTTGGCAAATTAATTGAAGACCCCGGTAAGGTGCTAAGTGCCGTTTTAATCGGCAAAAACATCGTAAACATATCAGCTTCCGCACTTACCACAGCATTGGCAACCAGGCTATTCGGCAGCGAATGGGTTGGTCTTGCAACCGGTTTACTGATACTGATCATACTAATCTTCTGTGAGATAACACCGAGGTCCATATCAACAATAAGTGCCGAGAAAATTGCTCTCCGGCTGTCCGGACCGATTTATCTTATAACTAAATTATTAACACCCGCTATTTATATCCTGAATAAAATATCCGCAGGAATTCTGTTATTATTGCACATGGATCCGAAAGCAAAGACGAATGTCATTACTGAGAATGAGCTGCGATCCATCCTGAATTACAGCCATGAAGAAGGTGTTATCGAAAGCGAAGAACGCCGCATGATAACCAATGTGGTTGATTTTGGCGACTCTCTGGCTAAGGATGTTATGGTCCCCCGTATTGATATGGAATTTGCTAATGCGGATCTTACGTATGATGAGCTTATCCAGGCTTTTGCCGAAGAGAAATATACCCGTATGCCAGTATATGCTGAGACACGGGATAACGTAATCGGAATTGTAAACCTCAAGGATGTCTTTTTCTACAACGGAGATACCCAAAGCTTTAATATTACTGATATCATAAGAGAACCCTATTTTACTTATGAATATAAGAAGACCTCGGAGTTATTGATCGAGATGCGGCGAGACTCCATCTCCCTTGCCATCGTATTGGATGAATACGGCGCTACGGCCGGCCTGATCACCATAGAGGATCTGCTGGAGGAAATTGTCGGTGAGATCCGTGATGAATATGACGATGATGAGGAAGACAGCATTCAAGCTGTGTCCGACAGCGAGTTTATCGTAGATGGGTATACGAAGCTGGATGAGATCAATGAAGCGCTCGGACTTGAACTTGAGTCAGATGATTATGATTCCATCGCAGGCCATATCATCTATCTCCTTGACCATCTTCCTGAGGAAGGCGAAGCCGTAACCGATGGTAATGCTGTATTCACGGTTGCCTCCGTGGATAAGAACCGGGTGGATAAGATTCATATCCTGCTAAAGCCTGAAGAAGAGAAAGTGGAAGACGAAAAATAAAGCCGAATGAGATTATAATAGAAATTTATGATAAATAAATAATTATACAAAATCAGAATCAGGATTAAAATTAAAAGTGTATAGGGAAATTATATAATTTTAACTAAATGAATTAAATCATTCGGGATGCTCCATGGAATATAAGCTATTATATCCATCGGAGCATCCTTCTTTTTTATCATCTCATTGCATCTTTTATCATTCCTTTTATTATGAATATTATTGTCTCAAGAAACCATAACTCGGGAAAATGAAAACGGTCTTCCGGCAGACGGAAACCAACTTAGTTCTGCTTAACTGCGTGTCACTTGTTATTGAATAAATTGTCAAAGCCTTGCCGCTATTGCAGCGCGCAGCGCTTTAATAATTTATTCATTAATTGGTAGTCTATAATAAGCAGAATATATTTCTCAATAATGTGCGTTTTCCAATATTCTGACAGCTGGTGTAATCACCTTCGGAATATTCATACTAACACCCCTGTCCTTTGAGCATAAACCGTGAAGAATAACCGATTTTGCTATTCTTCTAATAGAAAGGACGCTTTCTCTTTCTATTTGGCTCGCATGTTCTTTGCAGGACTATTCACACTACATCTTTGATTGTATTTTTGATTGCATATTTATATTACATCTTATAGTACAATATTTACTTATTGTAGTTTTTGTACTTTTTATTATATTGGCATTAAATTATATATTGTAAGTTTTTATAATTATTTTATAAATTTATAGTTGACAATTTGTTTTACATTGTATACAATCTAATTGTGATAAATATTATTAATCAGCTATGAAAGGAAGAAAAAGAGTTGGGAATCTATGATTTCATTGTAAAGGACGCAAAAGGTAATGATATCTCGTTAAGTGAATTTAAAGATAAGCTTTTGTTAATCGTAAATACTGCTACCGGATGTGGATTTACCCCTCAATATACAGGCTTACAAAGCCTATATGAACGTTATCAGGGGAAAGGTTTTGAGATACTTGATTTTCCGTGTAATCAGTTCGCCGGACAGGCTCCGGGAACCGATAATGAGATTCATGAATTCTGTGTCTCCCGTTTCGGTACCACTTTCAGACAGTTTGCTAAGATCAATGTCAAAGGAAAAGATGCCGAACCTCTTTATAACTTTTTAAAGCAGCAAAAAGGAGGACTTATGGGCGATGAGATCAAATGGAATTTTACCAAGTTCTTAGTGAATCAGAACGGTGAGGTGGTAAAACGCTACGCACCTACTACAACTCCGGAGACTATCGCAAAGGATGTTGAGGAATTGTTAAAGTAATGTAATTCACAAAGAGATACTATAGCCTCATAAGCAATACATTATTTAATAAATCAAATTAAGATAAGAAAGGATAATGTAGTAACCATCTCCGGTATCTACACGGTAAGAACATGAGCGTATATGATTTTAAGGTAATAAAAAGAGACGGTGAAGAGATATCTCTATCCGAATATGAAGGTAAGGTTTTATTAATCATTAATTCCGCCACTCAATGTGGCTTCACCCCCCAATACAATGCCCTGGAGGATCTGTATGAGAAATTTGCCAATGAAGGCTTTGTCATATTAGATTTTCCCTGTAACCAGTTCGGTAATCAGGCTCCGGGCAGTGACGATGAGATCTACAGCTTCTGTGATTCAAATTATGGAGTTAAATTCCCTATTTTCTCCAAGATTGAGGTTAACGGCGAGAATGCACATCCGCTCTACAAGTATTTGGTGGGTCAGAAAAGCTTCGCAGGCTTTGATGAAGCCCATCCGATAGCCCCCAGACTGATTGCGAAGCTATCTGCCGATAATCCCAATTATGCGGACAGTCCCAGTATCAAGTGGAACTTTACCAAATTCTTAATTGACCGCAAGGGTAATGTAGCAGAACGCTTTGAGCCTACGTCAGATTTGTTCGTCGTTGAATCCAAGGTAGAAGAACTGTTATAATTGCTATCCTCTTCTATTCCCCCATAGATTAAGATAAAAGACTGTGTCACAACTAATTGTTGAAATTTAGTATTTTTGAGCAGAGCGTATTTTTGCTCTGCTCAAATGAAATTTTCATTAAGTTTGCCTTAGATAAATAAAGGCAGTGAAGCAGCATCATTTGTCTAAAGTAGGCATAAATGCAAAATAGAATCCTAATGAAATACCCATAATAATCTTAGAGAAAGGTATTCCCAGCATTTCACATAACAATTGAAGACTAATATTAAAGACTGCTGAAAATAGAATCCATACAGCAACATTATATTGTGGCTTAATTTTCTTGTTCAATATTACCCATACTTTTTTACTCCATTTATACCTAATTGATATAGTCATAAATATAAGTCCAGAAATACTCATTGCAATTATAAACGGAATTGATTCTTTCATTTTATCTAATCTCCTTTTATTATTTTACGCCTTTGTAAACAAATATGAGCTATCTTGTTATACAAATAATACATTAAGTTACATGATTTTTCCATATTTATTTAAAACAATCCATATTTAAGTATTTATCGGTATTGTTGGTCGCATTGCCAATTGTCTGAAATGAACAGAAATTGCAATTGCTAATGCTTCTTAATATCAACAATATGATGTGACAGAGCCAAATAAAATAACCCAGCCTGTATTGTATACGCAATCAGGCTGGGTTATGAAATGTTAAAGTTTATTCTGATAGCTTAATACTTGCATAATAACGTAATGGGGATTTTTATTAACTTATCAATTTGCTCATTTTGCGCTGTTATTATCTTGCGTATAAATTCTGTCTTCAATATAATTCATCATACGATTCCAAAGAACTACGTAAGCAACAATACAGAGCAAAGGGCATGTCCCTGCAAGCCAGATAATATCTGCATACCGGGCCCAAGCAAACAGTCCGCTTCCTGCCGCAACGCAGATAACAATCAGTGAGATATGCTCCTTCATCCATTTTTGTCTCAAAAAAACGGCGCGCTCTTTAAGAGAAAAGCTGCTCTCTATAAAAGCGGCAATGATATTTAAATCCGCTTTTTCTCTAAAATCAGCATCCGTCAATTGTTCTCCGCAAAGCAGCTCGTTAATGCTAACATGAAAGATCTCGCTTAATAGCTTGAGCATTTCTATGTCTGGCATATAGTTCCCTGTTTCCCAAAGGGAAATGGTTTTATTGGTCATACCGATTTTCTGCGCCAATGCTTCTTGTGTCATACCTTCACAGTGCCGCAATTCTGCTATAAATTTTCCTATTTTGATTTGATCCATGCTTTTATCCTCCTTTTGAGGATACTATAAACTATTATTGAATCCTGTGTCTTTACCATAAACAGCGAATTTAATTGGACATTATATGTATAATATGAAATCAGCTTTATTCTTCAATAATATTCGAGAATTTTTAAGCTATGGATTTTTATTTTGATCCTAATATATCGCTCCGGTTTTATAATCGTCTGTCATCCTCTTTTGAGAATAAAAAATGATGCAATCTCCGGCATAAAAATTAAAGGTTGGCCCTTTATAGCTCACCTTTGACAGAGGCGGATTCTCAAGCAGCCACATACTACAGTTATTATTATTACTATAATTAGAGTAGTTAATATAACTTAAACGCCTGGTCCTATCCTCTCCCACTGTTTCTATGGAGAAATTAACTATGATGTAGCCCTCATCAAGCCAGAAGTCCTCACTGTAATCCACGCCGTACTTATCTGCATAATCCATCACATCGAAGCCTTTCGCAACCGCATGCACCTCATTCGGCAGATAATACTGTCCGTACCACCTTTGCATACGTTCCAGAACGTCACCTTCTTTTATATTATCTGCTGTCAGGCCATCAAAGGAAGCATATTCCTTTATCCTGTTGAGATACTGATTGTTCGTATATGTCCGGAATGCCCAGTTTAGGCGTATCTCAGAGAGATTGAACATAGGTGAGTATTTTGCAGTAAATTCTCCGTAAGTCTGTCCCCTGAGCTTTGCGGTCTGTCTCATTTCTGCTTCCGGAATGGCTAGGCTTAAATCTCCCGTCATGTATTTCTTAAGGTTGATCTGGTCAAGAGAGGAACCTGCTTTTACAAGGTGTCTGCTTTTATTATTTATGGTTTCACTATAATATAAATCCACGGATTTCCTGTTCTTTCCGTCCTTATCCACATAGTAAAAATTAGGTTTTATAACGACCATGCATGCATCGGAGAACATATTGCCGGTAGTTTCAAGGGAAAAACGGAAGCCGTAGCCGGTCTTAAGTATACCCTGATTCTTATACTGCGGATGGCTGCCGTTCACCAGAGGGAAAGTATATTTGATGTCCCTCCCGGTGTCATTCCCGTACTGGTCATTGGTCCCAAGGGAATAGGTATAAAACCGGTTTGCATTATATCCCGATAATTTTGTTCCATCCGTATAGCTTGGTCTATCCTTTTTTAAATAATATGAATTCTTTACCCTGAAAGCTTCTTCCCACATGGGGTAATCAGATATATCATATATATTAAGGCCATAGATCCTTCCTGATACTTCAAAATTAACCCTATCGGTTGCTACATAATTATTTAACTGGGTATTGGCATATGTCTCCGTATTGGAAATGTATGGCTCACCATTAACCGATATTGTTCTGAACTCTGCCGTGTACACTCCTTCATCCACTGTCATGGGAAGATAAAACCTTGCGGTATTACGGCTTAATGTAATCCATGTGCCCTCCTTGATATAATCATCATCGGAACCGTCATATGCTGCTCCTTTATCTATATAAACATCAAAAGGGAATCTTACCTGGTTCTTAAGCAGGGCATTGGCAAGTGAAATATAGGATATGTCAGGATTACGGATGGATCTTGAAAAATCCCTTGTATAATAACCCTGCTTGCCGCTGTGGAATCCGGTATTGGAAATCCTTACCGTGAAGTCAGATAACTTGTCGTCCGGATCCAATACAAGCTGTACATGGTTGCTCTTTGGATCAATCAGCTGGACAAACCGGTCATTATCAGCAGTTACTACCGGAATGCAGACCACCGGGGTATGGATAACTACTTTGTCAAGCCCGTCAATACTGTACGACAGAGTATCTGATTTGTATGAGCCGATCTTCGCCACCTTGGTGTATGTAATCGTGCCTGTTGTAGGATAGGTACCGTTCTTTTTAGTGGCTTCTATAATATTATCCGGCTTATACAGAACGTTTTGGTTTGTATTTTCCGTGCATTGAGGTATTGCAGATATATTAATGTCAGGTGCTTCCGTTTCAGCAATAGCATTGCTTATTACCGTACTCCCGTTAAAGATCAGGAAATCGCTTTTAACTTTTGCTTCCCCGGTCATCAATTTAGCCTCATATGTAAAATCCTCCGGGGGTATAACGGGCTTCCTGGTCTCGCTTTCTTCCGGAGCAGCTATTGTTTCATCCGGCAACTGTATTCCTGATACCGCTTCGTCCGGTGGAAGCACGTGATCATCCATGCTATCCAAGTGCTGCGCGAATACCAATGGAGGGCTATATTGAGAATAATCCGGGGTTACTATTATGGAGCCATCCGGCAGGGCAAAGTTTCTTATAATGGCATTGCTGATGGCATAGCATTCAAGGTTGGCGATCTCCCAAAAGCCGTATGCCCTTTCCACCATGATAGTCTGTGTTATGGGAACTGTTTCCGTGACGAGCTGCTTTCCGCCGGCTTCATCCGGAGTTGCGGAATACCATTCCAGAATGTAGTTCTTCGTGACCTCCACCGGGAATGCTTTTATACCTACCTTCTTTACAAAGTTATAGCCAAGCAGGTATTTCGATGCTGTGACTTCTCCGTACAAGCTCTCCGTCGTAGGAACTCCCAATGTTGAGACAAAGCGCTCCGAGCTCCTTATATCTGCCCTGAGGACTCCATTTGCCTGAACTGTAGTAAAGCTTAAGGATGCAGAATCCGGTTCGGGAATGATGATCGGGGGGAGCTCCGGAGGTGGAGTCGGTGTTACTGCTCCTGGAGGTGTTGGAGTGGGCGACGGTGCCGGACCCAGGTCATATACCACATGGAATACCGCCTGTGAATTTTGCTTCGCTGCCGGCATTTTGAAGTTAATGGATTTTGTGGTGGTAACATTCACTGTCTTTTTCGTTCCGTCCGGATCTATATACGTCAGGAAAGTATTGTTCTGATATATGTAATCTTTATCATCTGACATGGTCTTCGGGGATTGGATAGTATACTGATAGGTATCACCAGAAGTTACGGCTGTCCCAGATTTTAACGTCATTAACTGATTTCCTTCCGAAGTTTCAGCTATGACCCTGGCAGTGTAATCGGTAGGTTGGGATTCATAGACAAGATAAACTTTAAGGGTATAATCCTCATCAGCATCAGGTGCTGTAAAACTGACTGAGGAATTGCTATTAGGCCCATTCTTCTTTCCTTCAAAGTTATAATACCAGTATTTGTACTGATAACTGACACTGTTTTTTGTAAGCTCTTTATTCGCTTCACTAAGAGTAAAATCATTCACCTGCTCCGTGTAGATAATATCTTTAGATGCGAAAAATCTGGACACGGAGGTACCTGATTTATTCTTTGCACCTTCCAGTGTGGTTGGAGTGCTACCGTTCATATATACCGGGTAGTATTCGACCTTATAGATAACTGGAGTCAGTATGTAGCGGAAATTATAATATCCCTTTAGATTCTCTACGGTTTCGGTACTCCAACCAGCTTGCTCTAACATTTCCTGATAACCGAATATATCTTTTCTTCCCTGATAAAGTGAATCACCTTTCATGATATCAAAGATGTTGCT
>JAFADH010000086.1 GCA_023424995.1 Bacillota bacterium
TAGAGTCACAGAGAATACTCTGTACACAATAATGGAGTAAAAATTCATTATCGGCATAGACCAGCAGAAAAGTTCTATATACAGTAATGGGCCAGATTCATGAAATTACTGTCCCAACCATTCGGTACAAAGCCACAAAAAAGCAGGAATTAGAATGGATATAATTCATCCATTCTAATTCCTGTTTACATTTATGACTGGTATAACAGACACCGGATACCTTCTTTTAAAGAAAATACATCATTCAATCCTTGTACCCATGTCTTGTAATTCAAACTATAATATATTGCGGATTACATCATGCCCATTCCGCCGGCACCGCCTGCAGGCATTGCAGGTTCGTTGCTCTTAATGTTGGCAACTACGGATTCGGTAGTTAACAGGGTGGATGCTACGCTGGTTGCATTTTGAAGTGCGCTTCTGGCAACCTTGGTGGGATCCAGGATACCGGCCTGAACCATGTCAACATATTCCTCGGTTAATACGTCAAAGCCGACACCCGTTTCACGTTCCTTAACCTTGCTGATCACTACAGCGCCTTCTAAGCCTGCATTGTATACGATACTGTATAAAGGAGATTCAAGAGCCTTTAAGATGATATTAGCGCCGGTCTTCTCATCTCCCTGCAGGGATACTGCAAACTTGGCAACTTCCTTGGAAGCATGGATATATACGGATCCGCCGCCTGCCACGATACCTTCTTCAACAGCAGCCCTGGTAGCAGCAAGAGCATCCTCCATACGGAGCTTGTTCTCTTTCATCTCAGTCTCGGTAGCTGCACCAACGCGGATTACTGCTACTCCGCCTGCCAGCTTCGCAAGTCTTTCCTGCAGCTTTTCTTTATCGAAATCAGAAGTTGTCTCTTCGATCTGTGCCTTGATCTGCTTAATTCTCTGCTGGATCTCAGTCTTGTCTCCTTCACCGTCAACGATAATGGTATTTTCTTTCTGAACCTTAACGGATTTTGCACGGCCCAGCTGCTCTATGGTTGTCTCCTTCAGGTCAAGACCCAGCTCATCGGAGATTACCGTACCGCCTGTCAGGATTGCGATATCCTGAAGCATCGCCTTTCTTCTGTCACCATAACCGGGAGCCTTAACAGCTACTACGGTAAAGGTTCCGCGCAGCTTATTCAGAACAATGGTGGTAAGAGCTTCACCCTCTAAATCCTCAGCTATGATTAATAACCTGGAGCCGGTCTGAACGATCTGCTCCAATACCGGCAAGATCTCCTGGATGTTGGAAATCTTCTTATCTGTGATGAGGATGTACGGATTATCCAGGTTAGCTTCCATCTTATCCATATCGGTACACATATATGCGGATACATATCCACGGTCAAACTGCATACCTTCCACTAAATCAAGCTCAGTCTTCATGGTCTTGGATTCTTCGATGGTGATAACACCGTCATTGGATACCTTCTCCATTGCATCAGCTACTAACTGGCCAACCTCATCATCCCCGGCAGAGATAGCTGCTACTCTGGCGATCTGCTCCTTGCCCGTTAAGGTGGAGCTCATCTTTAATATGGACTCTACTGCTACATCAGTAGCTTTCTTCATACCTCTTCTTAAGATAATCGGATTGGCACCTGCCGCCAGGTTTTTGATACCCTCTGAAATCATTGCCTGTGCAAGAACAGTAGCGGTGGTTGTACCGTCACCTGCAACATCATTTGTCTTGGTAGCTACTTCTTTCACCAGCTGAGCACCCATATTCTCAAAAGGATCCTCTAATTCGATTTCCTTTGCAATCGTTACACCGTCATTAGTAATGAGCGGAGCACCGTAGGACTTGTCAAGAACAACATTTCTCCCCTTCGGTCCAAGGGTCACTTTTACTGTATCTGCTAATTTGTTAGCGCCAATCTCAAGGGCTGCCCTAGCCTCTGCGCCATATTTGATTTCCTTTGCCATGGTTCATTCTCTCCTTTTAATTAGTCTTCTACAACTGCAACAATATCATTCTGCTTTACGATGATATACTCCACATCATCCAGCTTCACTTCGGTTCCTGCATATTTGGAGTAGATTACCTTGTCGCCTGCTTTAACCTGCATCGTTACTTCCTTGCCGTCTACTACTCCACCGGGACCAACGGCGATCACTTCTGCCTGCTGAGGCTTTTCTTTTGCCTGACCAGGTAATACAATGCCTGATTTTGTTGTCTCTTCAGCAACTAATTGTTTGAGAACTACTTTGTCTCCTAACGGTTTAAGTTTCATTTCTAATTTCCTCCTTCAATATTGTTTCAAGTGGTGTTCACTACTTTAGAGAATTATTAGCACTCCGTGTTGTTGAGTGCTAACTGCTGATTATTATATTAGTAAATTTGCCTTTATTATGCAACCTCATATCTGCTACGATTCCGTGGCAAATTTAATAATTTCTTCCTATTGCTCGCTAAAACTTTCTTTTTCTCAATTTCTCTTAATTTTTCTATGTTTTATTGTCAAAATTATATGATACAATCATCCACAACATAAAAAGTTATTACCGATTGGCAATAACTTTGCAGCTCATGTACTGTTTTAGTATATTCCACAGCAGGAATTATAATACCATCAGAAAACTATATGATACTGTTTGTCTTTTGCATGGCTCTGGGCAGAGCATCCTTGGCATTCTTCCAGGGCTCCTCCGCATAGCGGTAGTCAAACTTATTAATAAACCATTCCAGATCATCCCTGACCCGTTTCATATTATCCAGATAAAGCCTGTTTAATTCTCTGATAAACGTATTCAGCTCATCTCCGCTAATGTGCTCCGGCGCCGCCTGGTAAAGCGTCTTATAATGACCGGTGCAAAAGCCCTTGGAAGAACTGAATTTCCTGCGAAAAGCTTCATCGGTATGGTACAGGTGAAAAATGGTTGCAATATAGCGCTCAAAGGTTCCATCTATCTTCTCACAGACAAAGCAGTGTTCCTCAAGCTCATTCAGGTAATTTACAACCCCGGGTGCATCGCCCTTTTTCTTAAATAAGGAAGGAGAGGATAGCTTAATGCCTGAACCGGTGTGCTTCTCAACATCCTTCACAAGCTTATCCATATGGGTCTTTAAAATAAGTGATAAACCAAGACGGTTCTGATTCTTATACAACTGCTCCAGATGCTTTTCACAGAAGCCCAGGCGGGAGGTTGCTTCACGGATATCATCCTCCATATAACTGGGACCCATGGTAAAATCAATTGCATTTGTCTCCAGCTTCTTGCGCATCACACATACCGGACACTCTGAATCCGCCTCAAAAGCTTCATTTACCGGAATCGTATATAACTTTTCTTTCAAATCCAATCCTGCTTTCAATGTGATTTATTATAGTTGATCAGTTCCTTTATATCTCTGGCTTTCTGCTTAATGCGCTCGTTGGCATCCTTGGATATCAATACTCTGGATACCCATTTTCCCGCTTCATCATATTTACCGATGCGCCGTGCCAGCTCACCCATCAGCAGAGTCATGGTAACCTCATCCATACCGCACATGGGGAAAGGTTCTTTGCTGAAGGCTTCATCAAAACCATCATATGCCTTGATCAGAAAGTCCAGCTCCTCCGCTTGCAGAGCTTCTGTCTGCTTTTTGTAATCCGGCAGGTCCTTGGGCAGGCTTTCCGTTTTTCCGCGGAGAATCCAGGCTGTCTTCATGCAGGTATATGCCCGTTCCGAGGTCTTGGATTTCTTTACTATGGAATTGACCAATGCAAGCTTATGTCTGGCAAGCGCGTCATCATAATCATAGATGCCGCCCGGATCCTTTATCCCCTTAAAGTTAGCAGAGATATTCGTCTTTATTAATGCAGCCTGTGAGGAGGTAATATATTTGAAAAAGCGTGTCAGCGCCGCAAAACCGCAATGTGGGCACACAATGGCATCGTATTTTAACGGATCCATGTGATAATAGACAGGCCTTAAGTCGGTATCGGCCCGCAGCAGCTTAATCTTACCGGTCTTCACACTCTTTGACTTAAACTCCTTGTCACATACCGGACAGGTGAATGTCTTGTCAAATATATTATCTTCTTCAGAAAATACTTCCTTCTCAGCTTCTGATGAGGGTTTCGCAGCTTCATCCTTCTTCGTCTCATAAACATCCATCCCTGATAAATCGCCAAGGCCGAATGCTTCCAGTCCGGAAAATATATTAGCCATGATCAGATCCTCCTTTTCTTTTGCATACTCACAATAAGCCCTACAGCTGTTTTTGTCTGTTATTCGGGTTTATAGGAACTCTTAAGTGATACTATCCTGTTAAATACGGGCTTCTCAGGAGCAGAATCCCTGATATCCAGACAGAAGAAACCCTGACGCAGGAACTGAAAGCTTTCCGGTGCCCTCGCTCCTTCGATGCTCGGCTCCACATAGCACTCCTTTAATACCGTAATGGAATTCGGATTCAAGTTAAGGCTGCCGTCTTCATTGTATACACCCTTGGCTTCATCCACGATGTTCTCGTACAGACGCGCTTCCACCTTCACAGCTGTCTTAGCCGCTACCCAGTGGATCGTGCCCTTCACCTTACGTCCATCCGGACTGGAGCCTCCCTTGGAGGCCGGATCATAGGTACAGCGGATCTCTGTCACCCTGCCCTCAGCATCGGTTACATAATCGTTACAGGTCACAAAATAAGCATTCATCAACCGTACTTCATTCCCCGGGAACAGGCGGAAATATTTCTTCGGCGGTTCGATCATAAAATCCTCCCGCTCAATGTACAGCTCCCTGCCAAAAGGAATCTTTCTTGTTCCCATGGCTTCATTCTCCTGGTTGTTGGCCGCCTCCAGATATTCAGTCTGATCCTCCGGGTAATTGGTGATCACTAATTTCACCGGATCAAGCACAGCCATGATCCTCGGTCTTTTCAGCTTAAGGTCCTCTCTGATGCAGTACTCCAGCATGGCATAATCCACGGAGCTCTGACTCTTGGAGACACCGCATAATTCCATGAACATGCGGATGGATTCCGGTGTGAAGCCCCTTCTTCTTAATGCACTGATGGATACCAGCCTGGGGTCGTCCCAGCCGTCCACAACACCTTCTTCCACAAGCTTTTTAATATATCTCTTCCCGGTGATCACATTGGTCAGATACATCTTGGCGAATTCAATCTGCTTCGGAGGATTTTCATATTCCAGCTCCCTGACAACCCAGTCATACAAGGGACGGTGATCCTCGAATTCCAGAGTGCAGATGGAATGGGTAATTCCTTCGATGGCATCCTCTATGGGATGTGCATAATCATACATGGGGTAGATACACCATCTGTCTCCCGTATTGTGATGTGGGATCTTCGCCACCCGGTAGATGACCGGATCCCTCATATTGATATTCGGGGAAGCCATATCAATCCTGGCACGCAGGACCTTGGAGCCATCCGGGAATTTGCCGGCCTTCATATCTTCAAATAACCGCAGATTCTCTTCAATGCTGCGGTCACGGTAAGGACTGTTCCTGCCGGGCTCCGTCAAGGTACCGCGGTATTCCTTGATCTCATCGGCAGTAAGGTCACATACGAATGCCTTGCCCTTTTTAATCAGCTTTACAGCTCCCTCATACATCTGTTCAAAGTAATCGGAGGCAAAGTATAAACGGTCTTCAAAATCACCGCCGACCCACTTCACATCGGCGATAATGGATTCCACGAATTCGGTTTTCTCCTTGGTGGGATTGGTATCATCAAAACGGAGATTGAACTTGCCGCCGTATTTTTTTGCTAATCCATAATTTAAAAGGATCGATTTTGCATGTCCGATATGCAGGTAACCATTGGGTTCCGGAGGGAAACGGGTCATTATACTCTTCACCTTGCCCTCTTCCAGATCCTTTTCAATAATCATCTCAATAAAATTCTTGGAAACTGTTTCTTTCTCAGTAGCTTCCGGCTCTATGCCTTCTATTTTTTCCTTATTCTCCATGAAGAACCTCCAGGTATATTATACGGAGCAGAAAACTCCGGCTTATGTAATTAAATATGAATACAGGCTATTCGGACTAAAAGCATGGATACTTAAAGATCTGATCTGTCTCACATGTATCTTAACGATAACAATAATGATAACACAGATTATATCAAGATAAAAGCAGAAAAATTCAAAAAATTAGTAAATTAGGACTAAATATTCGAAAAGAGGCTGCCTTTGCCATCACCTCACCATAATGGCAAGACAGCAAAAACAGCCTGTTGTTGGTATGATTCTTATATTTATATAAAATGTAAATATAATTTTAAATGTCATTTCCGGTTTACTTGGTACGGTAGAAGATGTGATCCCCGATAATCTTATAATCAGGGTATTTCTTCTTAATACTGCTTGTTCCTCTTTTATTGGTAAAGCAAAGGTAATTGCCGATATTGTTCTTACCCTCCAGAGCTGCCTTCGCAGCCTTAACGGCTCTTTCCATTGCTTTCTTCTCGGCTTCCGGATTTCCGCCGGTGAACTTTCGGGTATCATAATATTTTAATGCTTTATCCAGTGAACTAAGCCCGGTCTTCTTGTTCTTGATCGTAACGGAGAACTGCACCGACCATTTACGGTCATAGATTACCTCTTTCACTGTATTGGCATGCCAGTATACACTGCTCTTGGCTCTGTTCAGCACCACATTCGCAACTGCCAGCATTCCGTTATAGGATTGTCCGCCTGCTTCCGCATAGATAAGTCCTGATAATAATCTTAAATCAGCCTCCGAATAGGAAGGCTTCTTGACCGCAGCCGTTTTCGTTGATTTCGCCTGGGTCTTCGTACTCTGAGCCTTGGTATCCTGTTTCTTGGAATCTTCCTTCTCCGATTTGTCTTCCTTATTTACCGGATCGGTTTCATCATTCCCTTCAGCATCCTCAGTAACTGTCTCAGCTTTCGGGTCAACGGTCTCCTCAGCATCCTCTTCCGGAATATCTGTTATGACAGGCTCCTCTGTCTCCGCATCCGGATCGATATAATATACTCCGTCCTGACCATCTTCATACACTTTGTCTAAAGCAATTCCTTCATCCAAGGTATCGTCAGAATCTTCCGCCGCTGTTCCCAAATCCGCCGCGGCTGCATCATTCCCTGCGGCGCCGGCCGAAGTATCCGTAAGCTCGGAAGCATATGCAGATATTGTAGTACCGATTGAGAATATTAAGGTCAACGTTAATACAATGTAAATCTTATATATGAAATTATCAATCCTGCAGGCTTTTGATGTTGTCATCATAGACTCCTTAATTATTACATGTTTTGCAAAATAATTACGTACTGTTAATATTTATGTAACAATTATAACATAATCTAGTAAAAAATCAACCTCTTTTTTCCTGGGTTAGAAATTATGGTTAAAATCAAAGCATTTGATTAATATTTAGATAACGACAAAGGGACGGGAGCAGGTGCGGCAGTTGGGGTATCCGGTTTGGAAATGTTGTCTGCAATCTATTTTACTAAACGAAGAGGAAGCCAGAAAGAATAATGGGATATAAGTAACGGCAATTTACGGGTCGTTGCATATGTGCATCCGTGCACAACGCAACTCAATTTGACATCCGTGTCAAATTGCCCCTGGGTTACTTACATTATTCTTCCTGGCTTCCTCTTCGTTAAGTAAAATCACGATTTTGACAAGATGTTTCCAAACCGGATACCCCAGCTGCCACACCTGCTCCCTGAGCTTGGCTTGCCATGTTTAAAAGCATAATGATAAAGCGGTAGGTTTTCCGCCATGATAAAATGTACAACCAGCTTAATTACCAAATATGTTCATTGACACACAGCTCATAATACAATTTATATCATTGTGCTTGGTTATAAAGTAATATACAAACATATATACCGATAGACAACACCAATAACTATATAAATAATATCTCAAACACATGATTCATTATATTTAAACAGACATAGCCTTAACAAATACCACTACTGATCCGATACACTCCGCTCATCATATCATCCTTTTAAGTAAAGCAAGCCAACATCAGGTACCGGGGGAGGGGGAGTGAGCTCCCCCTCTACTCCAACCCATGATCCTTACGATATTTCGCCAACAACAAATCCAGCATCCGCCCGTAGCTTTTGACTCCGTCCTCCTGTGCATTGGCCTTCAGATAGGTATCATTCACTTTATTCGAGATGGTG
>JAFADH010000116.1 GCA_023424995.1 Bacillota bacterium
TATAAATATGCGAAAATCATTGAGTTTCTATGTTTTCTATCCGCTTTCCGCTTTTTTGCAGGACCGCCCCTTATGGAAAGGTTTTAATATATTCTATGCCCACCTTACGGTTATAATTGCTGCGGCATCCTGTGATGTGGTATACTCTAAATATCAGAGGTGTGATTTGCATAATCAATATTAAGAAAATATATTAATATATCTGCAAATTAAGAACGGGCGCGGCATATAGGCACAGGACCTTACGCGGGTGTAAAAGAACATTAAGGCGGTGGTGATTGATTAAGAATATACCAAATACTCTTACTGTAATTCGAGTTATTGGTTCTGTAATGCTGTTATTCACAGAGCCTTTTTCTTCTTTATTCTTTACTCTCTATATTACATGTGGAGCAAGTGATATTCTGGATGGATTTATCGCCAGAAAAACAAAAAATACAAGTAAAGCAGGAGCAATTCTGGATAGTGTTGCGGATTTTATTTTTATCAGCATCATGTTATTTATACTGATACCGATAGTGGATTTGTCATTTTGGATGCAGTTATGGCTGGTCGGCATAATAATACTGCGGGCAGCTTCATTACTGGCCGGTTTTATAAGGTACCGTTCCCTTGCTTTCCTCCATACTTATATGAATAAGATAACAGGAGCTTTATTGTTCGGTTTCCCTCTGCTTTATCGTAGCTTCGGGTTAACAATTACAGCTTTTTTTCTCTGCAGCATCGCAAGTATTTCTGCGGCTGAAGAATTAATAATAAACATAACTTCCAAGAAACTTTCGCATAACATTAAATCATTATTTTTAAGATGATACTTTATAATAAGCATCCTTGGCTTGGCAGCCGTCCCTTAAAGGCATTGCGATAAAAGCATGCCAAGTCGCCGCTCCGGTACCTCCCCTGATCCCATATCTTAGTTGGCAACCTCAATTATGCCTGGTGTCCATCAAGAAGTTCTTGATTTAGTCATGTTGTTCAAATATAATGAAACAAACATTAGATGTATCATTTGGGAGGCATGTCCGTGGATTATGATGTTATCATCATTGGTGCAGGCGCATCCGGTCTCATGGCAGCCGTCAGCGCGGCCAGACAGGGAAGTTCGGTATTAGTGCTGGAGCAAAAGGATAAGGCAGGGAAAAAGATATTGGCAACCGGGAATGGCAGGTGCAACTTTACGAATTCACATCAAACGCCGGAATGCTACCGGTCGGATGACAGCAGCTTTGCATGGAAGGTACTGTCTTATTTTGATTATATGAATACATTGCGCTTTTTTGAAGAGCTGGGCATATATCCCAAGGAACGGGAGGGATATTATTATCCGTATTCTGAGCAGGCAGCCAGTATACTGAATGTGCTTCTGATGGAATGTGACAGGCTGAAGGTTCGGATACATTGTAATGAAACGGTGATTGGGATAAGGAACCCGGATTATACGGTTGTTACCCGGACAACTGCCGGCGCAACAAAGGAAACCGGCAATAAGCCAAATGATATTAACAAAATTAAGAGCAATAATAAAACGGTTCATTCCGGTACGGATAAATATAATCATATAGGGGATCCATCCGAGGCGGCTTTGAAAGCATATAGCGCTAAGAAATTAATCCTGGCCACCGGAGGATGTGCTTCACCTAAGCTTGGCTCCGACGGCAGCGGATATGATCTCGCAAAGCATTTCGGACATAGCCTGATAAAACCCTTACCGGCTCTGGTTCAGCTGAAATCACCGGACAAATATTGCAGGACGGTGTCCGGCGTCCGTTTGAACGCAAAGGTAAGTTCATATTCCGGTGATACTCTGCTTGCGGAAGAGACAGGTGAAGTTCTGTTTACCGATTACGGGATATCCGGCATTCCCATTATGCAGATCAGCCGATATGCGGCTGGCGCGTTGGACCGCAATGAAAAGGTGGATTTAAGGCTGGATTTTCTGCCGGAATTAACCAAGGAAGAATTAAAGGGATTATTGAAGAAGCGCATAGGACAAAATCCGGCCAAGTCAGCGGAAGAGATGCTGGTGGGTTTGTTTAACCATAAGTTAAATTATATTATTATAAAAGAAGCGGGTTTAGACCCGTATAAAATATCCGGATCCGTTACAGACCAGGAAATATATAAACTTGTTAATCATATAAAAGCATTTATAATGAGGATCAATGCTGCCAATTCCTTCGAGAACGCACAGGTTACCGCAGGGGGAGTGTCAACAAAAGAGGTGAATGAGCGGACCATGGAATCCAGGCTCTCCAAAGGTTTATATCTGACAGGAGAATTATTGGATGTGGATGGTACCTGCGGGGGCTATAACCTGCAATGGGCCTGGAGTACAGGGTATCTTGCGGGAACAGCTGCAGGAAGGAAGCACACCCTATAATAATCAGTTATACAGAAAGATGCAGGATGATGTACATGATAAGAGTTTCCCAGTTAAAGCTCCCTATAAAGCATATGGAGGAAGATATTAAAGCGGCAGCTGCCAAGGTGCTTCGGATACCCATTGGGGGGATCAAGGAGTTTTATATTATTAAGAAGTCCGTCGATGCCAGGAAGAACGAGATTAAATATATATATACAGTAGATGTTGCTCTCTCAGCTGACCATAAGGAGAATGAAAAATCCTTCATAAGCCGGTTGAACCATGTCAATGTTACCCTGGCAGAGAAATCGCAATATGATTTTAAATCCCCGGGTAATATTAAATTACGCCACCGGCCGGTGGTCATAGGCACCGGGCCGGCCGGACTGTTTGCCGCATGGCTGCTGGCAAGGTACGGTTTTCAGCCCCTGGTAATCGAACGGGGATATGAAGTGGCAAAGCGCGTGGAAGCTGTGGAGCACTACTGGAAGACGAATGAGTTGAATCCGCGGAGCAATGTACAATTCGGCGAAGGCGGAGCAGGAACCTTTTCCGACGGTAAGCTTAATACCATGGTGAAGGATACCTATAACCGGTATCCTCTGGTCATGGAGACCCTTGTGAAATACGGAGCACCCTCGGAGATACTATATCTTAACAAGCCCCATATCGGTACGGATAAGCTGCGCACTGTTGTAGAGGGCATGCGTAAGGCTATTATCGCAATGGGAGGAGAGGTCCGGTTTGATACCCGGCTTACCGACCTGATTATCCTGGACGGCAGACTGGCAGGTATCGAGATAAACCATGATACGGAGATTCCCTGTGAGGTTCTGATACCGGCCGTCGGACACAGTGCAAGAGATACCTTCCGGATGTTCTTCGACAGGGGCCTGATAATGACACCGAAGCCATTTGCCGTCGGTCTTCGCATAGAACACAGGCAAAGCATGATCGGCCAGGCGCAATACGGTTCGGAATATGTTCATATGCCGGCCGCTGATTATAAACTGACGCATCAGACCGCAGCAGGAAGAGGAGTATATTCCTTTTGCATGTGTCCCGGAGGCTTTGTGGTCAACGCTTCTTCCGAACCGGGGCATATGGCTGTGAATGGCATGAGTAATTACCGGCGGGACGAAGCAAATGCCAACAGTGCCATCGTCGTGACGGTACAACCGGAGGATTTCGGAGGGAATGACCCTTTAGCAGGAGTTGCATTCCAGCGAAAATGGGAACAGGCAGCTTACGAGGCGGGAAAAGGGAATGTTCCTGTCCAGCTGTTCGGTGATTTATTACGAAACAGGGAAAGTACCACAATCGGAGACATAACACCTAATATCAAGGGCAGATACCGGTTAACTAATTTAAGCAGCTGCCTGCCGGGGAAGGTATTAGAAGCCCTGAAGGAAGGAATTCTGGCCTTTGACCGCAAAATCAAAGGCTTTGCGGAGGAAGAAGCGGTTTTGTCCGGTGTGGAAAGCAGAACCTCTTCTCCGGTAAGAATACAGCGTAATGAAGAATTCGAAAGTAATATCAAGGGAGTATATCCTTGCGGGGAAGGTGCCGGTTACGCCGGAGGCATCACCTCGGCAGCTATTGACGGTATTAAGGTATTTGAAGCTGTTGCCGGTAAATACAGACCTGAATATTTATAATAAACCGGATAAAATGAAGAAGACAGAAAATCTCACTG
>JAFADH010000129.1 GCA_023424995.1 Bacillota bacterium
ATCAATAAACTGATCCGGTCTGTTACCGCTCTTATTATGATTGTTACCATGGTATTGTCCATGGCTGCATGCGGCAAGGAAGCGGCAGACAATACCAACGGCAGCACCGCTGACTCCGGTAACAGCACATCAGATGCGAAGGATAATTTCTCAGACAGCAATGGCCCTTCCGCCACAGGGGATACCTCCTCTAAGGATAACGGCACAGACAGCACCAATGACACCCCCTCCCCTTCCGCGTCTTCAAAGGATGACTATGATACTATTACCCTGGTATGGTATCCCAATGAATCCGCGGCTGACTACCAGCCCGCCCGTGATGAGATAGCAAACCTCATCGGACAGGCTACCGGCAAGAAAGTAGAGCACAGGCTGACCACGGACTATGCGATCGCGATCGAAGCGCTTGCCAGCGGAACTGCTCATATCTGCTTTATGGGAGCACAGGGCTACATCGAGGCAAATATCAAGAATCCTGCCGTTCAGCCCCTGTTTGTCAATTCAGGTGCTTCCGGCACATTGGAGGATGCGATCTATTACAGCTGGTTATCCGTCAATAAAGGTGATGAGAATAACTACCTGGCGGGTGACAAGTATTCCATCGCTAATGTACAGGGTAAGAAAATCTCATTTGTAAGCAACAGCTCTACCTCCGGCTTTAAGGTTCCTACCAACGGAATCCTTACCTTCTTCAGCCAGGTTGACCAATGGAAGAATATCTCCGTGGATGATTTGATTGAGGGCGGCAGCAGAATGTTCTTTTCCGAGGTTCTGTTCGGCGGCTCCCATCAGGGCTCGGCAGTCAATCTTCTCTCCGGTAAAGCAGACGTAGCCGCTTTCTGTGATACAGAGCTTGCGCCATATGCAGCTGTTGTGTCCGGTGAAGAGAATAAAGCAGGCTCCGTATACCAGGTTAAGGCTGATGCCTCCGCTCCCTTTGACACATTGACCGGTAAAGAATTTGTTATTATCCAATCCACACCGGTACTCAACGGACCTTTTGCATATAATTCAGAAGCATTAAGCGCAGATGATACCAAGAGTATCCAGGACCTCTTTACCTCTGAGGAAGTAACCAACAATCCGCTGATCTTTATCATTCCCGACTCAGGCAATGTAGGAATGTTCAAGAGGACCAGCGAAGAGCATTTCGTACTTGTAGAGGATTCCTGGTACGATCCGATCCGTGAAATGGAATAAATAAACCTTAGGAGGAACACATATTGTCATTCTTAGAAATCAAGAACGTGAGCAAGACCTACGGCAATACGACAAAGGCCCTTCAGGACGTCACGTTATCAATTGAAGAAGGCGAATTCGTGTCCGTCATCGGACCCTCCGGAGCTGGCAAATCTACGCTTCTGCGATGCATCAACCGACTTGTTGATGCATCGCAGGGCGTTATTGTATTCGACGGGCAGGACATAACAAACGTCTCAGGTAAGAAATTACGTATGGTCAGAACGAAAGCCGGCATGATATTCCAGCATTATAATCTGGTCAACCGGCTCAGTGTTATTGAAAATGTCCTTCACGGACGGCTTGGCTACAAATCCGCCCTGAGCGGAGCGATCGGACATTATACGGAGTCCGAGAAGGAACAGGCCTTTGTTATACTGAATAAGCTTGGTCTTACCGATCAGGCATACAAGCGTTGTGATGAGCTCTCCGGCGGTCAGAAGCAGCGTGTGGGAATCGCCCGGGCGCTCATGCAGCAGCCCAAGCTGATTCTCTGTGATGAACCCATAGCCTCCCTTGACCCGAATTCCTCTAAGATTATCATGGATTATCTGAGTGATATCAACCGTACCATGAATATTACCTGTATCCTTAATCTCCACCAGGTCGATGTTGCCATGAAATATTCCAAGCGGATCATAGGAATAACCAAGGGGCGTGTGGTATATGACGGTCCTGCCGGTATGCTGGATAAGAAGATGATCCATGAGATTTACCAATCCCAGGAAGGCGATCTCATCACGGATGAAAGGGAGTCCAGGTATGCGTAAGAAATCAAATAAGAATAAAGCCAATATATTCTCCCGAAGAAAAAGAGTCCATACCCTGGCCCTTTTCAGTGTCCTGCTGCTGTTTATACTGGCATCCGCGGTAACGGAGTATGATGCTGCTGCGGGTATTACTTCCCTGCCAAAGGCATTGCTCTGGATGGGAAATAATCTGATTCCGGATGCAAAAGCCTTCTCACGGCTGCCTAACATTCTGAAAAAGCTCTTCGATACTGTGTTTCTGTCCATTGCTGTTACGGTAGCCGCAACCATATGCGCCTTTTTCTTCAGCCTCCTGGGTTCCAATACCACGAAGATCAACGGCGTCCTGGCCAGAATTGTACGAATCATAGCCGCCTTTTTTAGAAATGTACCGGATGTGGTATGGGCGATTCTTCTCCTGTTCTCCTTCGGACAGAACATATTAACCGGCTTTTTCGCCCTTTTCTTCACCACCTTCGGAATGCTGACCAGAACCTTCATCGAGACGATTGATGAGGTCAGTGCCGATTGCGTGGAAGCCCTTTATGCCTCCGGCGCAACTTATATGCAGACCGTATTTCAGGGAATTGTGCCTTCTTCTATCTCTGAGATTCTTACCTGGGTATTATTCATGATCGAGACAAATATCCGAAGCTCAACACTTATCGGCATCTTAACGGCAACCGGTATCGGATATTTATTTGATCTGTATTTCAAGCGGCTGGATTACGCATCTGCCAGTCTCGTAATTCTTTCAATTGTTATTGTGGTTCTGGTTCTTGAAAATATATCCAGCAGAATCAGGAAGGTGATCATGTGACAGATGATAATTTTACACTGAAGTCTATAATGGGAAAGCACAATGTTTTCACATCATAAATTCAAAGATTTTCTTAAGAATGGAGGTTTAGATAATGGATAGCACAATAACCGGAATAGACACTGCCTTAAGTCTTGAGCTTCAAAAGCATATATGCAAATCCTCTTCCGGCAGAATAAAAACCGGGGCAAAAAGTAAAAGCGGATCAGCGGTCAAATTGACCGTGCTGATACTTTTAGCTTTAACCATATATGGCTTCCTTACCTTCGATTATAAAGATATCAACGTTACCGAAGCCATACAAAGCACCTTGCATAATATAAGAACCGTATTTCTTCGGCCAAAACTGACCTATGACACAGCCGCAGGCATACTGTTCCAGCTGCTGATAACCTTCTGCCTGGGAATTCTCTCGACAATCACAGGTGCCGTCATCGCTTTCTTCGCCGCTTTATTATGTGCTAAGAATATAGCGAATCCCATAACCGCATCCGTCGTCAAGAGTATCGTAGCCTTCATCCGTGCCGTTCCCACGATATTGTGGGTGCTGATCTTTGCTGTCACTGCCGGACTCGGCAGCGTCGCAGCCGTTGCAGGCCTGACTTTCCACAGCGCCGGTTATCTGACGAAGGCTTACGCGGAGTCCATTGAGGAGATGGACGGCGGTACCATCGAAGCTCTGAAAGCCAGCGGCGCCGGCTTCTGGCAGATTGTATTCCAGGCAATCGTCCCCTCTTCCATCAGCTATATGCTGTCCTGGACCTTCATGCGTTTCGAGATAAATTTCACCAATGCCATCGCTATGGGAGCCGCTGCCGGTGCCGGCGGTATCGGTTACAACCTGTTCATGGCAGGCAACTTCTATCTCGATCTTCGGGAGATGGGGTATCTTACTTATACCGTGGTAATCGCAGTAATCCTGCTGGAGACCGTTGCTACCAGGATTAAGGCAAAGGTTAAATAATTTCCGGGCAGCATAAATATTTCATCACTTTTGAGAACGGGGATAAGAATGAATAAAAAAAGACTATTTTGTATTATGGCAAAGTCAGACAGCAATACAATTACTGAGCTGGCTGACAAAATAAAAAAGCACCATCATATCGTCATCATCAAGAAGCCTAACAAAACCTTAACCATGATAAGAATGCGTGAACCGGTGAAGGAAAGCATTTTTTATATCGGAGAGGTTATGGTATGCGAAGCGATGGTGGAGCTTGACGGAGTAAAGGGAGCAGCTGTTATCATGGGAGATGATTATGAGAAAACCCTTCATATGGCTATCATCGATGCTGCTGTCAATAAAGGCATATTTCAAGACGAAGAACTTCTTCTGGAATTGGAGAAACAGCAGATACTCCAGGAGGAAAAAGAAAATGCCCTGCACCTGAAAACAATGGTCAATTTCACATCCATGGACCGGTAGGGAGGTAATCAAATGGCAGCCATACAGAAAAAACATAATTTTGACGAAGTCTTTGACTCACAAAAGGTATACCGGCTCATCTTAACAGCCATGTCCAACCCCACAAGAATTGTTAATATTAAGCCCTACGCGGATAAATTGTATGGTGAGCATCCGGAACTGCTTGCCATCGCCCTGACACTGCTGGACAACGAAGTAAGCTTCCATATCTGTCAGGATCCAAAGCTTTCGGAAGACATCACATCACTTACCCTGTCCAAAAAGGAAGCACTTCATAATGCGGATTTTATCTTCATAACAGAAAAGGATTATCTGGAATTCGTCATAAAGAACGCGAAGTATGGAACCCTCCGCGATCCCCACAGATCATCCACGATTATTATAAAAATATCCGGAGACAGCAGCTGTTATCTGCCGCTGTATGGCGCAGGCATCCGGAATACCGCTGATTTCTATACGGATGAGCTGGTGAAGGCCGCCCTTGATCTTAGGGACCGGCAATATTATGAATACCCCCAGGGTATTGACTTTATATTCGTATCGGGGAACGGCAGCATGTTTGCCATTCCACGTCTGACATTAAGGGAGGTACGGTAAATGGCATATGTAGCAGTATCCGGCGGCAAAGAAGCCATCGAAGCAAGCATCGAGCTGCTTAAATTTTATAGAAGCGGTACAGTAATGGATATCGAGCTGGAAGCCATCGAGCATAAGATGTCTCTTCTGGTGGACAGAGTGATGAGTGAAGCCGGCTTATATTCCAAACCTTATGCGGCATTAGCGCTGAAGCAGTGTGAAGGCTCCGTGGAGGAGGCCGTATTTCTTCTTCGGGCATACCGTTCCACTCTCACCAGGAATTATTATACCGAGGTTGTTGATGCCGGGCAGATGCGCGCAGTACGCAGGATATCCGCGGCCTTCAAGGACATTATGGGCGGACAGCTGCTGGGGGCCACCTATGATTATACCCACCGCCTGATCAACTTCAACCTTGAACATGAGAACTCCATCGTACTGTACGAAGCGGTCAGAAAAGAGCTGGAGGAGCAGACACCCCAGGAGATCTCCCCCTGCCGCCGGGTATCGGAAGAATTAAAGAAGGAAGGGCTCATGGATATCTATCCCATAGATGATACAACGCCCTATGATATAACGGAGAATATCCTGGAATTTCCCGCACCCCGCAGTGCCCGCCTGCAGACCCTGTCCCGTGCTGATACCGGCTTTATCTCAGGTCTGGCTTATTCCGTATTACGGGGCTTCGGACAGGTTCATCCCACGGTAGGCGAGCTGCGTACCGGTTATGTAGAGCTATGTGTCCCCTATCTTTTTGATGAGACTGAGAGCATCTATATCGGCGAGATTTTGATCACAGAAGTGGAATGCTATAACCAGGCAGAGGACAAGGACAGCTTAAAGCTTGCTGCCGGCTATGGCGCCGTATTTGGAAGAAATGAAAACAAGGCCATCGCCATGGCGGTCATCGACCATGAACTGGAGCATAAGGGACCATACCCCGCCCAGAATGAAGAGTTCGTATTGACGCATGGGGACAGTCTTGAGATGAATGGCTTCATCTCCCATCTAAAGCTCCCTCATTATGTTACCTTCCAGTCCAAGCTTGACGCTGTAAGAAAGACACGAAAGGCCATCGACCATGAATAAGAATTATAACTTTGCCTTCCTTGACGAAGGCTCCAAGCGGGAAATCAGAAGGAGCAGCCTGAAGGCTGTTGCCATACCGGGCTACCAGGTCCCCTTTGGTTCCAGAGAGCTGCCCATCGGCCGCGGCTGGGGCACCGGCGGTATCCAGCTGACCTTAACCCTCATTGGTCCCGATGATATATTAAAGGTGATCGACCAGGGCAGTGACGAAAGCGTCAATGCCGTGAATATAAAGAAGTTTGTTGGTCTTTGCACCGATGTCAGGACCACGGACAAAACCGGAGAAGCTACCATAATCCAGTCCCGCCACCGCATTCCCGAGGTTCCCATGAACAATGATCAGATACTCGTGCTCCAGGTTCCGATCCCCGAGCCGCTCCGCATCGTAGAGGCCAGTGAGGAAGTTACGAAGAAGATGCATGCCGAGAAGGATTATGCTCCTATCTGGCTGCAGCTGTATGAGAGCTTGATCAAGTATAAGAAGATAACCATATCCTCCGAATATCCGGTTATGGTGGAAGGAAGATACATCATGAACCCCAGCCCCATTCCCAAATTCGATAATCCCAAACTTCATGAAGCAAAATGCCTGTACCTGTTCGGCGCCGGAAGGGAGAAGAAAATCTATGCCATCCCTCCCTATACCCGGGTTGCTTCTCTGGAATTCGAGGATGTGCCCTTTGAGAAGGAAAGCTTCCGGGGAAAGCATTGCCGCTTGTGCAATAGTACGGACACCTACCTGGACGAGATATTCGATTCCGGCACGGGAGAGAGATTCTATCAATGCTCCGATACGTCTTATTGTAAAGAAAGAAGGCAATCCCAGAGCTCATTACGGCAGCCCGGCAGCTGCCGTTAAGGTATGCTGTGAACTGCCATTTAAATATCCCGGAGGTATATGATATGCAATTAAATGAAACTCCCGTATTAAAAATCAATAACCTGACGGTACGGTACGGTGACGGCTGTCCCGACTGCCCGTGCAGCCTTGAGAAGAACCGCTGCACGGTATGCGGTACCGTATGGGCTGCCCGGGATATCTCCCTGGAGGTATATCCCGGGGAAGTCCTTGGCATTGTAGGTGAAAGCGGTTCCGGTAAATCCACTTTGATGAAAAGCCTTTATTTTGACATTGAACCCACCGGCGGCAATGCCTGCCTTAAGGATTATAAGAAGGGAACGGCTAATATCTGGTCTGTCAGTGCGGCTGAACAGCGGATGATCAAGAATAATATCATGGGAATGGCATACCAAAATCCCGTTCTGGGTCTTCGTATGGACTATTCTTCCGCATCGAATATCGCTGAGAAGATCATCGCTGCCGGAAGCCGGAATGCCGGTCAGATGACGGCGCGTGCCGCCGGGCTTCTCGAAGCGGTTGAGATTCTTACCTCACGAATGAGCGAAGCCCCGAAGAACTTCTCCGGCGGAATGCAGCAGCGTGTCCAGATATCAAAGGCACTTGCCAATAACCCTTCTCTTTTGCTGCTGGACGAGGTGACCACCGGACTTGACCTTTCGGTCCAGGCCAAGGTATTGGATCTGATCCGTAGAATTAGAGCAAAATACAATATTTCCATTTTGCTGGTATCCCATGATCTGGCTGTCATCCGTATGCTGGCTGACCGGACCGTCGTGATGCTGGACGGAACGATCGTGGAAAGCGGCCTTACCGACCAGATTCTTGAGGATCCCCAGCATGCTTATACCCAGCAGCTGGTTCATTCGTTAATCTAAGAAGCGGATTATCAGAAGAATACACATGAATGACAGTAAGCTGATTAAGATGTCATTATTTCCTGCCGGAATCAGCGTTTCAAATATAACACACAATTTAAAATAATAAGGAGAACGCACATTGATAGCAATTATTAACGGCAAAATAGTAACTCCGAATAATATTATAGAGAATAAGGTGCTGGTTATTGAAGGGGACCGTATTATAGCGATAGCCGAAAACGCCCCTGGTGCAGACAAGGTTATCGATGCCCATAACCGGTACATTACACCGGGATTTATCGATGTACATGCAGATAAGATCGAGCAGTTTATTCAGCCCAGGCCCACATCCCGGATGGATTTTGAGCTTGCCCTTAAGGAATGTGAGCGGGAGCTGCTTCATCAGGGAATTACAACCATGTATCATTCGGTATCACTGTATAAGGACGAATTCTTTGGAAAATCTCCTCTCCGCACCAGGGATAATGTACAAAAGCTTGCCGATCTCATCGAGCATATCCATAACCGTAACCACCTGATCCATCACCGCCTCCATCTGCGTATCGAGATTGATAATATAGAAGCCTATGATATTGTTAAATCCATGCTGGAAGCAAATAAGGTTCATGAGATATCCTTCATGGACCATACTCCGGGCCAGGGCCAATACCGGGATCTGGAGATCTACGAGAAGACCATATCCAAATATCACGGGAAAGAGATCGAGACTCTTGGTATGGAAGGTGTTGTTACCTACCACCAGCATAAGACAAGGTTATCCTTTGAACAGCTGAAGGAGCTGACTGAGCTTTCACATTCCTATGGCATCCCCGTGGCGTCCCATGATGATGATTGTGATGAAAAGCTGTTCATAAACCAGGCGCTGGGAGTGGATATCAGTGAATTTCCCATCCACATCAGGACAGCAAAAACTGCCAGAGAACAGGGATTCTATACCGTGGTCGGTGCGCCGAATATACTTCTGGGCGGCTCCCATTCGGGAAATATGTCGGCGGCAGAAGCAATCCTGGAGGATTGCGCCGATATCCTCTGCTCCGACTATTACCCTCCTGCCATTCTGCACGGCATCTTTATCATGCATCATAAGTACGGCATCCCGCTCCATGAGATGATTAACAAAGCAACTTTAAATCCGGCGACGGCTATGAAGATCGAAAAGGATTATGGTTCCATCGAGGCCGGCAAGAAGGCGGACCTTCTGATCATCGATATCCTCGACGGTTATCCGTCCATCACTCATGTGCTGGTTGACGGCAATACAACCTCCCGTGTGGAGTATCGAATATAAGTCACCGGTTTATATGAATAAGACGGGACATACGCGAAATCCAATACATTGACAGCGTTCCCGGATTTACATAGGAAAGTCGGGACATATGTGAAATCAATATATTGACAGCGTTCCCGGATTTACATAGGAAAGCCGGGACATGTGTGAAATCCAATATCTTCACGGCATTCCCGGTTTTCACATAGGAAAGAGAGAGGAAGAAATGGAAATTCTAAGAATCGATCACCTTGGTAAGAATTTTTATCTTCATAATCTGGACAGAGAGATTAAATCCTGCCAGAATATTAGTTTTTCCCTTAACAGGGGTGAATTTATCGGTATTGTGGGATTATCCGGCGCAGGTAAATCCACCATATTAAAATGCATCAACCGTACTTATATCCCCGAACAGGGCGCTGTCTATTATGACAGCGAGGCCTTTGGCAGGATAAATCTGGCTGCTGCAACGGAACGCGAGATATTATACCTTCGCAAGTATGAAATAGGTTATGTATCGCAGTTTCTGAATGTCATGCCCCGTACTACCGCAAAGGAGCATGTTATGAGCGCTCTGCTTGAGATGGGGGAGGATGAGAATACTTCCAGGCAGGAAGCCGCGGAGATGCTCTCCTACTTCAAGCTGCCCGAAAATCTATGGGATATCTATCCCAATACCTTCTCCGGAGGCGAACGCCTCAGACTTAACCTGGCACATGCCATGGTCAAGCATCCCAGGCTGATGCTGCTTGATGAGCCTACGGCATCTCTTGATAATAAGACGAAGGTTCTGGTCAAGGAGATGCTTAAGAAGCTGAAGGATAAGAATACCAGCATGATCGGTATCTTTCACGACCTGGAATTCATGGAGGGCGTCTGTGATAAGGTCTACAATATCTCAGAGGGAGTTTTTTTATGATAAAAGCGGATCTGCACATTCATTCCACCGTCTCCGACGGGAGTGATACCATCGAACAGATTGTAAAGACAGCCAAAAGCAAAGGACTTGATTTTATCGCGATCACAGATCATGATACCCTATCCCACCATGGGACTATCCGTCAGCTTCCTGCCAATACCGGAGTAAAGGTCATGGCCGGCATCGAGATATCCGCGGTTGATCCGAGGAATAATATGCGTGCACATATCCTGGGTTATCATATACAGGACCGGGATTTAATAACAGCACTTACTCTTCCGCTTCTTAAGGCGCGAAACCGCAATTCCGAGCTGCAGGCAGATATCCTTCAAAAGCACGGATACGAGCTTCCTGTGGATAAGCTCTCCAGAGCGGATGGGAAATGTCTATATAAGCAGCATATCATGGCTTATCTGGTATCTAGCGGACAGGCCTCCGGGATGTTCGGTGAATTCTACTACTCCACCTTTAAGAATAAAGGCATCTGTGCATTTGATATTGAATATATTGATGTATTTCAGGCGGTAAGGACCATAAAGCAGGCGGGCGGCAAGGCTGTCCTTGCCCACAGCGGCCAGCAGCAGAATTTCTACCTGATCCCAAAGCTTGCGGAATGCGGGCTGGACGGACTGGAATTAAACCATCATGCCAATACCGGAGCTGATAAGGCTATCATCCGCGGATATGCCGATGAATACGGCCTCTTCCTTACCGGAGGAAGCGACTATCACGGGATCTACGAGCCTCAGCCATTTGGAATCGGCGATTTCCTGGCAGAAGAAAGCGGGGTGCATGCATTATGCTTGGCATAAAGCCCACCATCGAAGCGGATGTAGTATTGAATAACACTGACTTGGGCGCCTATACACAGATACAGGCTCACAGCGTACTGAATGATGTAACAGTCGGCGACTTTACCTATCTGGCAGGATATAACCAGGTGGACTATGCAGAGCTTGGCAAGTTCTGTTCCGTTGCCAGCTTTGTCCGGATCAACCCCGGGAATCATCCTGCGTATTCCCGGGTCGCCCAGCACCATTTCACCTATCGCAGCAGTTTATTCGGCTTCGGTGAGGATGACGCCGGTTTCTTTGCCTGGCGCAGGAAGGATAAGGTCATCATAGGACATGATGTCTGGATCGGACACAATGCCAGCATCATGCCGGGCGTCACCATTGGCAACGGTGCGGTAATCGGGACCGGATCCGTCGTCACCAAGGATGTGGAGCCTTATTCCATCGTAGCCGGCGTTCCGGCTAAGAAAATAAAAATGAGATTCAATCATGATATCATAGAAAAAATTGAGCGCTCCGGATGGTGGGACTGGGATTATGAGATCCTCAGGGAACGGCTTCCGGATTTCCGCAATATGGACGAATTTATAAAAAAATATCTGTTATAAAGCTTATCTTCGGCTCCATTGTTTTCATAAATTCCTTCCGTTGAAAAAAGGTGCTGCAGAATACGAAGCCTCTGCAGCACCTTTCCCAGTTAGCAATTATCAATCTTTTTTACCTGTCATAGTTAAGCGGGCACCCATATCAAAGGCTTTCTGACAATCAACCGGAAACTGCCGCTCTCTCACCTTAGCCTTATGTGCCTCATCAAATCCGGATGCTTCATATCCGGAATAATCACTGAACTGATAAGTGTCACAGGAAAGCAAAACTTCCGGATCTTCACTTATTATGTTAAGCAAATGCCTGTTCTGCTGAAAAATCGCATCATAATTAATCTGATGCATAACATCCTCCGGTACATTCATAGTATAGATGAATGCAGATGCAAGCTTGCCGGGAAAGACAGACCGCTTTCCTTCATTATAAGACAGATTCGGGAATAATAACCGTTCCAGGAATGACCGTATCTCACCGGTAACATTTCCAAAATAAATCGGAGAGCCTATAATCAGCACATCGCAGGCCAGGATATCCTTCAGTACTTCAGTCAAATCATCCCGGACAGCGCATAGTCCATTACACCTGTTCCCCTTTTTCTTACAGACAAAACAGCTGATACATCCTTTAAAGTCTAAGTCATAGAGATTGATCATTCTGGTCCCGGCATTGTTGGCTTCTGCTCCGCGAAGGGCATTCTGCAGAAGTACGGCCGTATTGCCATTCTTTCTGGGACTTCCGTTCACAGCTATAATCTTCATATTATCGTCCTTTCTGTTATTGTTAATATAACATTATAGAACAGTATATTATGAAGTTCAAAGATATTTTAAATTATTCTGCGTACCCGCCGGTAAAATCAATACGGGAATACCACCGTAAGCAGCATCTTAAACTGTTCTTCGGCATATACCGCATGAGGTACGTTATTGGGCATGACAATGGTTTCCCCTTCCGATACAGCATGCTCCCTGCCGCCGATGGTGATCCGGGCCGTGCCCGTGAGCACGGTCAGCATGGCGTCTCCCGTGGAAGCATGGGAGCTGATCTGTTCCCCTTTGTCAAAGGAAAACAGGGTGATGCCCACCGATTTATTCTGCACCAGGGTACGGCTGACTACCTGCCCGGGCTGATACGCCACCATCTCTCGCAGATCCATTGCCTTATCAAATTCAATATTCTTCAGATATTTTTCCGCCATAATCATATACCTCCTTATTGGTTTACCAGACGTTTCTCGCCGGTAATTGCCTGTATGGGTCCTATATTCTGGGTCACTTCCAGCACGCCCAGATATTCGCCTCCGGGATTGCGCACTGCATAATAGCGTATCAGGACATACATATCCTTCATCCGGATCCAGAAGTCCTCGCTGTCCTTTACTCCGTTTTTAAAATCCTCCACCAGCTTCTCAACGATATGGACACTTGCAGGCGGATGGCAGTTGGATACATTACGTCCGAGGACGGAAGGGGTTCTCGGGAAGATTCGTTCTTTGCCCTGGGAGAAGTACCTTACCGTATCGTCCTTACCCACAAAGGTAATATCCATTGGCAGGGCATTCAGCACATTGGTAAGCTCCTCCACCGTAAGGGTTCCTGTAGGCAGTTGAATCTGTCCGTCGCTGTGCTTCACCTCGGAAGCAGGAGCGGAATTTTGGGTGGTCCGGTCCGTACCGTTCTCCTCAGGCTCCCATTTTCGGACACTCTTGATCAGGCAATAGCCGAATTCCTCGCTGCCGTCCGCTGCCTCCTTCCATTCCTCCTGTGTCAGGTTCTCAAGCAGGATAGGAAGCAGAATGTTCTCTTCCTTGAATATCATATCCGTTACTTTCGTAAAAGCAGCATCGGAGAATTGCCGCAGTGTCTCTAATGCAGTGGTTTCCAGACCGATGATCAATACTTTGAGCATCTCTCTGATCTCATCATCCACACCCCACATCACCTTGGGAGGAGCAGTGATACCGTACTGCTCCATATAAGGAAACAACAGATTCTCTTTCTTCTTATAGTGAATATCGATTCCGGAATAAAGCCGGTCTAAATCTTCTTTTATACTGTCCCTGACCGGTACTATCTCATCACCGGAATCAAAGATAGTCCTGCGCAGTTCCTTAATCAGCTTCTGGATAGCATGGTTCTCTCTCTTTAATGTATTCACAGGATGACCTGGAATCAGGGCAGGATCATCGATTCTATGAATCTCTTCAATGGATCCCTTGAATACCTCCGCATGGACATCACACAGCCTCTGTATCTCCTGTACCGGAATTCCTTCCCGGATCAGGGCCTGTTCTGCCTGGGATATCTCCTCCGCCGATACTCCGTCAAAGGCCTTCGAGAACTGCTCCTTAACCTTGTCCACCGTCTTTCCCGCATGCAGCTGGGCAAGAATATTCTTGATCGTGTTCTGCCGGAACTCCCGGTTATTAATTAATTCACTCATATGAATGACCTCCTTCTGTTAATTCGTATCCATGCTCGGCAAATGTTTTTCTTATCAGTTCCATATCCACATGCCTGAGAGCCGCTCCCTTTGTAATGGTCATAAAGCGTCCCACCGTCTGCAGCATGCCGGGTTTTGTAATATCGGTAAACCCCAGCTCCGTCAGAATATTGATGATTGCCGGCTCCTCCCTGCATAAGTCATGCACGGATTTTGTTAAATCAATGATTTTTCCTACCATACCTGCCATCTCCCATCTTAAAATAATAGTATTTATAATTTCCTTCTGCTTTATAACATCCATATCCGAAGACGTATTATCCTGCATCATTTTAAGTCCCGGACTTTGCGTGCCGGCTTCTTCTGGTCCTCCGCGATATCCGCAATCATCTCTCCGCTATGTCCGCTGATTATACCTCCACAACATCCGCTGATCACACCTTCACAATGTCCACTGATAAAACCTTCACAATATCCGCTGATCACACCTTCACAATATCCGCTGATCACATCTTCACAATATCCGCTGATCACATCTTCACAACGTCTACTGATAAACCTTCACAATATCCACTGATCTGACCTTCACAACGTCCGCTGATCTGCTCCTTGACTTTATACTCTTATTGTACTATGATAATCTCAGATATTACGTTGTATTTACAACGAAAGGAGAAATAATATGAAGGACAGGAATATAATTTTAAAGCAGACTCCTCTTTTTCAGGGAATTAAGGAAAACGACTATGACTTCCTGTTAAAATGTCTTTCTGCAAGAGAACAGGAATATAAAAAAGATACCTATATCTTCATGACGGGTAATCCCGTCACTGAAGTAGGTATCGTGCTGTCAGGAAGCGTGAATATTATTAATGAGGATTACTGGGGAAACCGTACCATAATATCAAAAATGTCCGTAGGCGAGATGTTCGGCGAGGCCTTCTCCTATGCGGAAATCACTACGCTTCCGGTAAGTGTGGTGGCTGTTGAAAATACAAGGATCCTATTTATAAATTATAAGCAGATCCTAACCAATTGTGCTTCTTTGTGTACCTTCCATGCAAATCTGATCCATAACATGGTCCGGATACTGGCTTATAAGAATATTGCGCTTACCCGGAAGATAGAGCATACCTCCCGCCGTACCACCAGGGATAAGCTGCTGTCCTATCTGTCCGCCCAGGCGATTACAGCCAAAAGGCAGGCCTTTGACATCCCCTTTAACCGCCAGGAGCTGGCGGATTATCTCAGCGTAGACCGCAGCGCCATGTCCAATGAGCTTTGCAAGCTGAGAGATGAGGGCGTGCTAGCATTCCATAAAAATCATTTTGAATTGCTATAAATATTGTTATAAATAAATCTTGGTGCGGCTATGATGGGATAAGCTCTGCTACTCGTCCCGCCAACGTTTGAAGCCATCGATCGAAAGCCCGAATTTATCAAGCAATCTGCCTATTATCTGGTAATTCATATCCTCCAGATTCACAGGCCGGTTATAATACGTCATCACAGGAGGCATGATGAATGCCCCTGCTTCCGCTAAAGCCAGCAGATTCCTAAGATGTATCGTACTGAGAGGATTCTCCCTGGCTGCAACCACCAGCTTTCTTCTTTCCTTCAGAGTTACATCGGCAGCCCGAAGCAGCAGATTATCGGAATAGCCGTGGGCAATCCCTGCTGCCGTCTTCATGCTGCAGGGAACGATGATCATCCCCTCTGCCCGGAAGGTTCCGCTTGCGATGCTTTCTCCCGGATTATTGTTATCATACACCTTGTCTGCAAGTTCCCTTACCTGTGAAAGCGCATAATTCGTCTCATCCGCAATGGTCAGCTCCGCACCCTTGGAGATCACCAGATGTGACTCCCACTCCGGATAAGCCTTCAGTATCTCAAGAAGCCTGATTCCAAGTATGGCACCGCTTGCTCCGCTCATACCTACTATGATTCTTTTTCTATTATTAGAATATATCTGCTCCATCATCAGGCCTTCCTCTCTTATATCACTTTCAACT
>JAFADH010000266.1 GCA_023424995.1 Bacillota bacterium
AAAATGCAGCCCAGGAAAGCACAGAGGATAATGAAGCTCTTCCGGAGGATGAATTTGTGGAAGACCATGAAGTGCTTGAAGACCAAGAATTGTCGGAAGATCAAGAAATACCTGAAGGTCCGGAAAAACCTGAAGAGTTGGAAGGATCTGAAGAGTTGGAGGGATCTGAAGAGCTGGAAGGATCTGAAGAGTTGGAGGTATCTGAAGAGCTGGAAGGATCTGAAGAGCTGGAGGGATCTGAAGAGCTGGAAGGATCTGGAGAGCTGGAGGGATCTGAAGAGTTGGAGGGATCTGGAGAACGGGAGGAACCTGGAGGGCTGGAAGCATCTGAGGAGCTGGAAACACCGTAGTACCTGGGGCCGGCACGATGCACTTGACCGATTCGCACCGAGCACCCGACGGGTGGCATGGGGTCGGGAACCCCATGCCACCTAGGAGGACCTGAGGATGAAGGAACAACTGATTGATAATCCGGATGAATCTTAGGAACATGAAGTATGAAAAAAGGATTGTTGCAAAATAAAGCTTTGATATTAATTTATATAAAATAGTATTTATACCGTAAAATGAGCTTTGAAAGGGATTTATAACACCACTCAAAGCTCATTTTTGTACATTGCTCTACAGCAAGGCTATTTTGTGACAGCCTCTAAAATATATAGGTTTATAATTAATCGGTCAGATCTCTTGTAGTATCGATGTTCTTCTTGCCGTTTTCCTGATTATATTCTTTTAAGATCTTCTGGATTCTTTCCACGGGATTAAGTAACGCACTTATACTGTTGTCATGGTTCAAGGTATCGATTAATAATGCGATATACTTGCTCATATCAACATTGATATACCAGGGCTTTGTCAGAAGTTCAGGATTCTGGTAGACCAGATTGGTAGTAAGCACACGGTAGATCAGGCCTTTCTCATAGGCTTCATCCAGTTTATCGAAGCCATTGGTGAAGAGTCCGAAGGTGGAGGCTACGAAGATCCTGCCGGCATTTCTTCTCTTTAACTCGGAAGCTACATCCAGGATGCTTTCACCGGAGGAGATCATATCATCAACAATGAGAACATCCTTGCCTTCTATATCGGAGCCCAGGAATTCATGTGCTACGATAGGATTGCGGCCATTGATGATCCTGGTATAATCACGTCTCTTATAGAACATACCCATATCAAGACCCAGGACATTAGCAAAATAAACCGCTCTGGACATACCGCCTTCGTCCGGGCTGATGACCATCATATGGTCGGAATCAAACTTGACGTCGGGAACATGATGAAGGATAGCCTTGATAAACTGATAATTCGGTGCTACTGATTCCAGACTGTTAAGAGGGATGGCATTTTGAACTCTGGGATCATGAGCATCGAAGGTAATGATACTCTCTACGCCCATCTTCGTCAGCTCCTGAAGTGCCAGCGCACAGTCAAGGGACTCTCTGGAGCTTCGTCTGTGCTGTCTGCCTTCATACAGATAGGGCATAATTACTGTGATTCTTCTGGCTTTGCCGCCGACAGCCGCGATAATTCTCTTCAGATCCTGATAGTGGTCGTCCGGTGACATGTGATTCGTATGTCCGCATACGGAGTAGGTTAAGCTGTAGTTGGTTACGTCAACAAGCAGATACAGATCGGAGCCTCGAACAGATTCTTTAATTTGGCCCTTTGCTTCACCGGTGCCAAATCTTGGACAACAAGCCTTTAATAAATATGAATCTCTCTGATAGCCGGAGAAAGCGATATTGCTCTTGTGTTCGCTCTCTCTCGCATTACGCCACTCAACAAGGTAGTCATTCACGTGCCGGCCCAGGCCTTTACTGCTCTCCAGAGCGATGATTCCAAGGGGGCCGACGGGAATTGTTTCTACGATCTTTTGCTTTGACATAAGATTACCCTCCATAATTTAATTGTTTGATTCAAAAGCCATTAAAGTTATACCATTATTAAAAAGTTAAGTCAAGACGCATTTCGACATAATTGTTGATATTAATTATTGGTAACTTTGGTAATATTTTTATCAATCTCTATTGCAGGCTGCCGCTGACTGCCTTATGTAGACGGATGTCCTCTCCGACGATACGGTGCACCTGGTAGCTGCTTACGATTCTGGAGAAGATACGCTCGCCGTAACTGGTATTAATGTTATTAAGCGACAGATTCGTGGAGATGACAGTGGATTTATGCCTTAACAGACGCTCGTTAATAATCAGGTACAGCTGTGAATTGGTAAATGCGTTATTCAGCTCCGTTCCAAGATCGTCGATGATCAAAAGATCACAATCCAGGATATATTCGAACTGGTTGGCGGCTTCATAGGTGCTGTCCTCATCCTTGCCGAATTTATACTTCTCCAGGATATCAAAGAGGCGGAAGGAGGTAAGGTAAATTACCGTATGGCCCTTGTCCAATAATTCCCTGGCAATACAGTTGGCAAGGAAGGTCTTGCCGACTCCCGTGTTGCCAAGCAGCAGCAGATTATCCCGCTTCTTGTCAAAGTGTCTTATGAAACTCTTGCAGCCGGCTACTACCTTCTGCATATTCGTAAGAGGTGAAAGACCGATGGTCTCATCAATATAATCGTCCGAATAATACCGGAAGGAGAACTTACTGAAATTCTCGGTTGCCAGAATGCTTCTAATATTGGAATCGGAATACATCAGATCGGAGATTGCCTGCTTGAAGCAGCTGCATTTATCATTCCCGATATATCCCGTATCCTTGCACTTATTACAATGATACTGCATCTCAAGATAATCTGCCGGAAGGCCATGCTCCGCCAGGAGCCGGGTCTGACAGTCTTTTAAGGCGGCAGACTTGTCCTTTAATTCCAGCAGGGCGCTTTCATCTCCCCGAAGCGCCATACGTCCGCTCCGGGCCGATAAAGAGATAATCTCCTCCTCCAGCGTCTTAAGCTCCGGAATCAGGGCATAAGCCTCTTCGATACGCTTGTCCAGTGCATGCTTATTTTTAAATCTCCGGCTGTCATAATCCCTAAGGATCTGATTGTACTTATCATTCTTCAGTGGCATGCTTCCATCTCCATTCTACCGCATATTATCGGAATCAGAATCCTGTTCCGATCGTCAAGCTGCACGGCGCAAAGCAGCGCCTTTTATCAGAAGTTTAAATCAACTTCCGGTAACTTATATTATCGGAACGAAACCCGGTTCCGATAATCGAGCTGCACGGCGCGAAAAACTGCGCCTTTTATCAGAAGATAAAGGACATCTTCCGATAACTTATATTACATTCCTTTGTTCAGCAGCTTGCGTTCCAGCTCGGCATAGTCCTGTGCGGTATAGGTCCTCTGCGGGAACTGGTTGAATTTATTGGCTGCAGGCTTGGCCGCCGCGGCAGTTTTACCCGGATCATTTGCCTTGCTGCTGCGGCTGAAGGCTTCATCAAGCTTTATTATATCAGTATGACTCTTTACGTCCTTCTTAAACCAGGTCTCCAGAATTTTATCCGTATATTTAAAATCAGGCTTTTGTGTCCTCAAGATGGTGCGGTTGCAGGCTTCTGCGATGATCTCGTCAGAAAAGCCGAACACCTCGACCCATTTGGTAATATACTGACGCTCGATCTGTCCGGGAGCGCGGTTCAGGCCGAATGCCTTATTCACCGTATTGTAGTGGTCATTATAAGCATTTGTGGCCTCCTTGGCCTTCTCCTCCGTATCGATGCCCTCCTCGGCCCAGGTCAGGGCTACGGCTTCGATATAGGAGGCACTCTTCTTCCCCTTGGACACACAGTATTCATACAGGTACATGATCAGCTCCGGAGAGAAATGAAGCTCCTCATGAAGATACAGGATCAGCTGAAGGTCCATGGGCTTTAACGGACGGTCCAGATAGATCTCCACAATATGCAAAGCATATTTGATCTCGTCGTTGTTGGATAATTCGGTGATCCTCTGGGCGGAATAACTCTTCCTGCCCGCAGGCTTTGTTCCGGTATGTATAGTGACTGCGATCTCGTCCAGCTCGGTATCCGGACCGGAGCTTACGGCAGGTACATTACTTTGTGAAGCGCTTATATCTGCCAGGTTAATAGAGGTGATCTCCTTATCGGCATCACGGGTCAGCTTCAGCAGATTAAGCTTCTCCCAATAAACCAGGGCGCGTATGATGTCCTTCTCGGTGTCTTCCAGGCGGTCGGCGATGGAGGATATGGTGACTTCCGGATATTCTCCCGAAAGCAGGCGAAGCAGGTAAAGATATACCTTTACATATGCTCCGTTGGCAGACGGCATAAACTGATCGATGAAGATGTTCGAAACGATGGTCACATTCCGGGCGCCTTCTGCACGTAATGAAATCTTGTTCATATATTTTCCCCCCATTTATATTGCAGATCGGCAATTCATTATAATGCACTGATCCAGGCAAATCAGGGCATTTTCTCGAACGAGTTCGGATAATGTTCTGATTTGCCTGGACTAATCTGCTCATCGTGGACATTATAGCACAACAAAAAAATAATGCAAAGGGGCTATTTTAAAGGGTTTACGGGGTTTTTATGAATTGTGGATAGTGTGGATAGTGTGGATTGAATCAGGGTCTAAAAATGTAAAAATATAACAAAATTAGAGAGAGCCTTAGTAAAACAAGGTACTATTTCAATAGAAAAACTATGTTTGTAGAAAAGAAATAAGAAAAAAAACAATCCACAGCAATTATCGACGAAATTGTTGATAATACTGTGGATAATGTGGATAACTACAATCCTAGAAGGTTTTCTCCCACGGAAACGATATCTCCGGCGCCCATAGTTATCAACAGGTCACCGTTTATACAATTCTGTAAAATAAAATTTTCAATATCATCAAAAGATTTAAAATAATGAACTTCTGTGCCTAATTTACTAACGGCCTCAGCCAGATCCTTCGAGGAGATATTACCCGGATCCTTCTCCCTGGCAGCGTAGATATCGGCAAGTATCACATTATCGGCAAGAGAAAGAGCCTCCGCAAATTCCTGCAGATGCTGTCTTGTTCGGGTGTAGGTATGGGGCTGGAATACACACCACAGGGTCTCGTGAGGGCAGCTTCGTGCAGCCATTAAGGTGGCTTTGACCTCCGTCGGATGATGTGCATAATCATCGATGATGGTAACACCGCCGACGTCTCCCTTATACTCAAAGCGCCGCTTGGAATTCTTAAAGGACAGCAGGGCATTCTTGACGGCGTCCATGGGAATGCCGGTCTGTAACGCTGCACCGATGACGGGCAGAGAGTTGGACACATTGTGGACACCGATTACATTTAACTTGATTTTATCCACAAACCGGCCTTTATAATAAAAGTCGAAGCTTCCCACGCATTGTCTGTCTAATTTTATATTATCTGCGCTATAATCATATGTCGAATTATCTGAAGTGCGATATTTAGGATCCGTAATTCCATAAGTGAATACTTCGCATTCCAAATCCGAGGTAATCTCTGTGTAATCCGCAATCTCGCCATTGATGAACAATTGGCCGTCCTTAGGAAGGCGTTCTGCAAACAGGCGGAAGGAATTACGGATATCAGCCAGATCCTTGAAGAAATCCAGATGATCCGCATCAATATTTAAGATGATGCTGCGTTTCGGATTAAAATGAAGGAAGGTATTCGTATATTCACAGGCTTCGATGATAAAATTCTCCGATTTGCCGATCCGGATACTTCCCCCTATGGTGTCCAGGATTCCGCCGACTGATATGGTAGGATCCAGATCAGCCTCCATATAGATAGAAGACAGCATGGAGGTCGTGGTAGTCTTGCCATGGGTTCCGGATATGGCAATAGTATTATCAAAATTAAGCATCAGCTGTCCGATCATCTCGGCACGGGACAGCATGGGCAGGTTACGGCGCTTTACTTCCGTGAACTCGTCATTATCTTCTTTGATTGCTGCGGTATATACAACCACATCAATATCAGGGGTTATATTGGAGGGTCTCTGCCCTAAGAAAAATTCAATTCCTAATTCGCTGAGGTGGTCGGTAATATTAGTTTTGTGGGCATCTGAACCGCTGACTTTAAATCCGTAGGTATGTAGATACTCAGCAAAGCCACTCATGCTGATTCCGCCGATACCGATAAAATGAATGCGACAAGGTTTATCCAGATCTATTCTATACATGGCACACTTCCTATTCTTTTATACTATCTGCTATTATAACCCATTTCTCCTAAAATACAATAAAAAATTGCTTTCTTGAAACTCTCCGTTTACATTATATGTAAGCTTAATAATTTGCGAAGCTAGGATTAATAAATTAGTGTAAAAAGGACTAAATCGGACTGAAAAAAAATCAAATTCTAAGATATTACGAAAAAATTGCAAATATATGTTATTTTTTCGTTAAAATTATTCACATTTTGGAAAAAGCATGGTATAATACCTTTATATTATAGTAGAAATATATAATTCACATGAAATTGGGGAATTTTGTGCGGGAATAATTGTGCAATGTGTACAAGCAGATTCAAAAATGGTAGCAATTAATAAGAAAAGTTAACGATGACTTTTCAGAACAACTAACGACAAATATGACAGAAGGGGGACCAAATATGCAAATTACTGATGTACGCGTACGTAAGGTGAGTAAGGAAGGCAAAATGAAAGCTGTAGTTTCGATCACACTTGATAACGAGTTCGTAGTTCACGATATCAAGGTTATTGAAGGCGATAAGGGCTTATTCATAGCTATGCCTAGCAGAAAAGCCGGAGACGGTGAGTATCGCGATATCGCTCATCCCATCAATTCGGACACACGAGATAAGATCCAGAAGATCATTCTTGAAAAGTACGAAATAGCGGCGTTAGAAACAGAAGATGAAGCAGTGTAGGAGAGCAGTACATATGTCAGAGAAAAAACAGCCTGAGGACGGGCTGTTTTTTTGTAGAACATAAGCATTACATACAACAAAGGACAATAACAATGCTCCCACTGAAATTGCCCTTCGCCGCAATATATTCCCCAATAATTGGTAATTAGCGATTGTTTGTGTTATATATCTGTTCTTGCGCAGTCTATCAATTAATTTAATAAATGGCAATAGAAAATGCAGATTTGCCCTTTTTGCATGTCGATTTTTACGTTAATGTGTAAAAATCGACATAAAGAAGGGGCAAATCTGCGTATTTGGTTGATAATTGTATTCCATATGTTAATATCACAACATACCGATACAGCGTACTTCGAATACCTGGGCATTAAGCTTGTCTCACAGCTTTCGAAAGCAAAGTTCCTGCGCTTTCCGCCGGGCATTAAAGTACATTATACTGAGAGGCAGGAATGTATATGGTGATGGAAGGTAAGTGGGATGCTATTCTCTCAAAACTAAACAGCGATAATCATTATTCTGAGGTCCAGCTGGAGCAGATTAAGTATTCATTGCAGGTTATATTGGGAGATATATCAAAATTCCTTATTCTATTCCTTTTATTTACTTTAGCTGGACACAGCATGGGATTTCTGTATGCTTATTTAGCATCCATGTTTTTGAGGATTTTTGTCGGAGGAAACCACCTGAAGACCTATCTGGGATGCCTTCTTTTTTCACTGGTATATTTTACAGTGCTGATTCTCGTTTCGATCTGTCTGCCCTATGGATTTTATGATCATTTGCTGGCGGTATCTATATTGGCATCGATTATATTACTGATTATTGCGCCTCGTGTATCCAGTAAAAGCGGCCGAAGATTCAAGCTGAAAAGAACCCGGGTGAAAGCCTTGATTTTTATTTTGACGACCTTATATATACTTTTGTTTGGGATAATAAAAGAACCAATTTATGCTATTGGTCCTTTTACCATATTGTTTCAAACGATTCAACTATTACTAATGAAAGGAGGGTACTATAATGAAATCAGGACAGAGACAAAAGATGCTGCATAAGTGTTTAAACCTGTTTCTTGCATTGGCTCCGATCTTAGTTACACAGCTTGCCTGTGTGACCTTCTGGGGAGAGCCTGAAGTTCCTCAATCACTTCGCGATTAATAATGATGGATTCTCGCGATAACCTGACCGGAAAGGGTATCATAGTAGAAGTCTATGATACCTTTTTTGGAGTCCACCATTTTCTTCAATTTATAAAGACCGATGCCTCTTGAGCCGTTATTTTTAGTGGTATAGCCGTTGCTGAAGAAACGGTTGATTTCTGCGGTGCTGATATACGGATAGGTATTTCGCACCTCAAAAACATTTTGGTTATCCTCCTGATAAAGGCTTAACGCAATGCTGCCGTCAGTATCCGTGGCTTCCATTGCATTATCGATGAGAATGCCGTACATCTCAACTAACTGATAGGAGCTGTAGACGGAATGGAGCTCAAAATTGTGTATGGATAATTGAACTGGGATGCATTTGTTATTAGCTTCAATAATCTTACTATACAAAAATGCACTGATAATCTTATTATCCAGCTTTAATAAATCCTTCCATTTATTATTGGCATTGATATCATGTATATAGTCCTCGATATCCCTGTCGGTGAAAAGATCCTCCTTCTTCATTGCCAGAATTGTCTGAATCTGATTGTGGTAATCGTGCTGCTTGCTTCTCAGCTCCTCAATCATATCATCAATGATGGGCAGATAAGTATCGTAAATCGACAGCTTTTCTTTATACATCCGGTTAATAAAGCCTTCCCGCAATATGATGGTGTTGATGGTTATTGTAAGGAGGACGATAGTTATGATCTCGATGGTAAAGGCGCTGATATTCTTAACATCGATATACCACAGTATGGTAATTCCGTAATAAAGGGCAAAAGAAGTGGTAACTACAACGCTAAAGATAGGATTTCTTTCTTCTATGAACCCCTCAAGCAAAGAAAAAGGAACCAGGCGGGAAAGAATTAATACTAACAACAGGGTAATGGTTTGCCCCATAATACCCATAAAGAATGCGTATTGAACCTCTCCCATAACAATGTGCAGTATGACAGTTCCCACCAGCTGCAGAGCCAGTATAACCAGAATGATCATAAAGTAGATCAGCATGCAGGATACTTTATTCTTTAAGCCGTTAAAATGTAAATAAAAATACAATATTATGATAGATGAAGTGGTGCACAGG
>JAFADH010000289.1 GCA_023424995.1 Bacillota bacterium
ACTCTTTTTTTCTTCTGCGGATGAGGAAAGAATTTGTGTAAAATAAGAATACCGCTGCGAAAATTGCAATAACCCAGCCTCCAAATCCAAGCATGGAATGAATTGTTTCTGCACCCGGCATATAGGAAATTGCATCAGTATGCTGCAAGAACAGAATGATATAGTACATCATTACCATTCCTGTGCAGGTTAAAATATATGGTATATACAGTCTCTTATTCTTACGGATGCCATCAAGAGCAAATTTGGGGTAAAATCCGGTTTTCATCGCTTATCACCACCTGTCGCAAGCAAGCTCAAGGTATCCGAAATCTTTTGATATAATTGTTCATCCGTATTATTTCCACGGTAAATGTGATGAAATACTTCACCGTCCTTGATAAATAAAACACGCCCAGCACGGCTTGCTGCTTTTACGGAATGCGTTACTAAGATAATTGTCTGACCACTTCTGTTAATTTCGCTCAAAAGTCGAAGCAAATCATCAGTTGCCTTGGAATCCAAAGCACCGGTCGGCTCATCTGCAAGAATAAGCCTTGGATTTGTAATCAAAGCACGAGCTACGGCAGCTCTTTGCTTCTGTCCGCCAGAAATTTCATATGGGTATTTTTTTAAAAGCTCTTTAATTCCCAGCTTCACTGTAATAGGTTCAAGGCGTGAGTGCATTTCTTTATAAGATTTGCCTGCGAGAACTAATGGAAGATAAATATTATCCTCTAATGTAAATGTATCCAGCAGGTTGAAGTCCTGAAAAACAAAGCCCAGATTATCACGACGAAATGCCGATACAGCAGACTCTTTAATTTTGGTTAGATCTTTACCGTCCAGGATTACGGTGCCGTTTGTCGGCTTGTCAAATGCCGCCAATATATTAAGAAGCGTTGTTTTTCCCGAACCGGATTCACCCATAACAGCGATATACTCCCCCTGTTCCACGCTGAAATTAACATTTTTCAGTGCTTCGACTTTATTTCCGCCAAAACGGGTTACATAGACTTTTTTTAACCCGATTACTTCCAGAATACTCATGGTATTTCCTCCAATCAATCTTTTTGTATTTTAAGTTTATCAGAAACGGGAAACGTAATGCCATCGAATCGGCTTACATTTCCCGCCTGACTTCTTACAATTATGTAAGAAATTACTCTATGTCTGATTCATACTGTTCCAGATTGATATAAATGACAGTACCCCTATCAAGGGTTGATTCTGCCGTAATTTTATGTCCCAGTTTATTGCAGATGCTCCGGCATAAATATAATCCGATACCGCTGGCTTTTTTATCGCTGCGGCCATTATATCCGGTATAACCCTTTTCAAATATGCGCGGCAGATCCTCCGGTGCAATGCCTATACCTGTATCTTCAATACAGAGTATTTTCGGTTCAGTCATATAAATTTTCACGCTTCCTTCCCGCGTATACTTCAGAGCATTGGAAATCACCTGTTCAATGCAGAAAGAAAGCCATTTTTCATCGGTTATAACCTCTTCATTAACAGGTTCATATTCCAGACGAATTTTTCTGATAATAAATTCTCCCGCAAATTTCTTAACTGATTGCCGTATAATTGAATCAAGGTGATATCTTTTGATAACATAATCGGTAGAAGTTGACCCAAGACGTAAAAAAACAAGTACCATTTCTACATACTGCTCAATACGAAAAAGATCAGCCGAAAGTTTACGGGATAATGCCGAGTCTTCATTTTGCAATATAAGCCTCATTGATGCAATTGGTGTTTTAATCTGATGTGCCCATACGGTATAATAATCGATCATATCCGTATATCGGTTGTTCATGGCCGTTACAAGCCGTGATTGTTCCTCATTGAGTCTAAGAATAATCTCCTGATAGTCCTCATCCTCTATTCCCTGGATTGCAGGCAATGAATAAATTACATCGGCAGTCAGCTTACGAAGCTCAACAAGCTTTACATGTTTTTTACGAACTTTGCTTAAATCAACAATAATAAATATAATACTGAGCAAGGAACAAAGCAAAGCCGGATATATAACAGCTTTTATCGGCAGATGATACATCAGAAATGTGACAGCAAAGATAAAATAAAAGAAGAGAAGTATTAATACAGTTTTTCTGCGTTGCTTTAGATACATAGAAAACAACTTCATATCTACTCCTTTCAGGATCATTCTATGATATACCCCACGCCAAATTTTGTAGTGATAAATCCTTCAAGCCCGGCAGAGTCTAATTTTTTTCTTAAACGGTTGATATTAACTGTAAGCGTATTTTCGTCCACAAAGCAATCAGTTTTCCAAAGTCGTTCCATTAATTTTTCACGGCTCACAGTCTTATATTTGTTTTCCATAAAACATAGCAGAATACGATACTCGTTTTTCGTAAGAGGTATCTTCTCACTGTGAAAGGTTAACGTATTATCTCCCGTATTCAAAAATGCTCCCCGATGCTCAAGGACAGGAATAACGGATGCAAAATCATACGTTCGGCGAAGCATAGCCTGAAGCTTTGCCATAAGTACGCTTTGGTCAAACGGCTTTGCGATAAAATCATCTGCACCCAGATTCATAGCCATTACGATGTTCATATTATCAGCTGCAGATGATATAAAAATAATAGGCACTTTGGAAATTTTGCGGATTTCGCTGCACCAATAGTAACCGTTAAAGAACGGAAGAGAAATATCCAAAAGGATCAAGTGTGGCTGGAACTCCGTAAAATCAGTCATTACATAGCGAAAGTTTTGAACACACAGAACTTCTATATCCCATAGCTGAGCCTGCTCTTTTATTGCTTCAGATATTCCGCGATCGTCTTCAACTATTAATAGTTTATACATTTTCTTTCTCCTAAAACGGACAGTTTGACACCTTTCTCGGAACTATTGTAACGTGTTAAACTTTTCATGTCCACAGTTATATACTAACATCACTGGTTCTAACAATACTACAGTCGAATTATCCTTTATAAATCAACATCAATATAAATTAATTAAAAAGGAGTGATTCACTTTGCTGAACGACTATGGTGAACCCTTTGTAATTATGCTCTAAACATAAGAATCAGCTCCCTGTTTAGGGAAGATTGACATTTGTTTGACATGACTGCAGCCTAAAATCTTTATCATAATTAACAATTCTACCATTTTAATACAAATATTTAAACAAAATATTTTATCTTTACATGAAAGGAGTATGACATGTTAATGGAAAGGCAGAATAAAACCGGTTCATTTAAGAACGTGAAAGTTATTTTATTTTTTATAATCTTAGGCTTTACTGCACTGCTGCCGGCAAAGACAGGTGCAGCGGAGGAGAATACCGTATATAAGGATGGCATCTATTGCTATAAAATTCTGAATGAGGGGCAGAAGGAAGCGGCTCTGATTGGTCTGGACAGCACAAAGGTTATAAAAGAGTTATTCATTCCGGGCTCTGCAGTAATTAACGGATCAGAATACAGGATTGCGGCTATGGGTATTGACTGGATCTATTCTCATAAGCCATATGATGCCTTTTATCAAGGTATCACAAAACTTAGCTTTGCAGAAAATTTTTCAGGAACACTGACTATATATCAGGGTCAATTTAAGAATCTGAGAACCATAGAGTTCCGGGGCAAATCGATACCGGAAGAAATTAATGTAAGCTTAACTAACCTTTCCTTCCGTTCTGATTTTCTCTTTATCGTTCCGAAAGGCATGGAAGCAGCATATTCCAAGGTAATTCACGAATATATGAATTATGGTGTCTGGAGTGATCTTTATGAGAAGACGATTGATTTAACACCCACAATTGCAGCTGCCGAAACGTCGGATATAGAATATGGATGCTTTTCTATGGATGGTTTGATTTATCAGGTTATCTCTTCGGCAAAAGGAAAAACCGGAGCAGTACAGCTTATCGGAGTTACGGGCATGCTTGATTACTCCTATCTTGCGCTTCCGGAAAAAGTCACCAATAACGGCTATACCTATAAGCTGACAAAGCTATGCAGTTTTGGTTTAATTGCCTGCGGAGCTACCGCTGTTAAAGTTCCGGACAGTGTGACAGAGATGGAATCAGGGGTATTTGACTATAAAGTGGAGCTTCTTTATTTATCAAAAAATTGCAGGATCGTACCTTCTTTTTTGACTACCGATGAGAACCATGCCAGTAATCTCCGGTTCGTTTCTATTCCCGAAGGAGTGACCACGATTTCAGCCCGGGCATTTTACGGTAGTTCGGAAAATGAAAACAGCATTATTTTACCGACAACAATTAAAACCTTAGGTGAAGGCTCACTGAAAGGCTTTGATCTTGTAACCTTCCTGAATAAAAAACCAATCGGTAATATTTCTTCGGCCATCAAAAGCGGCGCCACGGTTAAAGTAAATAAAGCTTCCGTTTCCACCTACAAAGCATCCCTTGGAAGTAAAGCCAAGGTGATTGAAGCTAAGAATGTCGTTAAGGCTGCAAAGCTTTCCGTAAGTAAGAACAGCCTGCAGCTGGATACCTATAAAACCTATAAGCTGACCGGTACACTGACGAAGGGCTCCAATGAAACAGTATTCTGGTTTTCCTCCGACCCTGGTATTTTTGAGTTGTCAAGTAACGGCACCATTAATCCGAAGCAGGCAGGCACCGCATATGCGATAGCTTATACAAGAACCTCGGGCCTTCTTAAGGCAGTCAAGGTTACGGTGGCAAATAAGCTCATTACGAAAGATATCTATACTTACCGTATCAACAATGCAAAGCTTAAGACAGTTTCTTTGTATTCCGTAAAACCTAAGGATACGACGAAAGAACTGAGCATTCCGGAAACGGTTTCCTTTGGTAATGCAAGCTATAAGGTAACCGGCGCATGCGCAGATCCGGACCATCCGGAGGTTCCGATTATCAGTGATAAATATGCAGAAAATAAAATTACGAAGATTACCTTCCCGAAGACAATTACGGGAGAAGTCGGTTACCTCGGTATATTGAAGAACATGAAAAGCATTGTATTTTTGGGCACGAAACCGCCTGAATGGATTAAAAGCTGGAATGGAGACGGCGGTCTGCTTTCCTTCCAGGCAGTGATCTATGTCCCCAAAAACTGTGTAAATGCATATAATAAAGTAATTCTATACAGTTACGGTTTTTCGGAAGAGCCTTATTCCGCTGCTAATTACAGCTATTTATATGCGGATTTTCAGATACTGGAAAATGGAAGCACCCAGTTTGACAGGTTTATCGAGGATGGGATATTATATCGGGTTACCAAAAAAGCAGGATCAAAAAATGGCACAGTGGCTGTGGCAGGTGCAGATGTAAATTTGAAAGAAATAAAAATAAAATCTACAGTAAAACACGGTAGCTATAGCTATGATGTAACACAGATCAACTTAGGTGCATTCCGTGAATGCAGTGCTGAAACGATTATTCTGAATGATTCTGTCACCAAGGTCGAATTAGGGGTATTTGGCGAAAAAGTCAAACATATCGTATGGTCCGGGAATTGTAAGACAATTGATTCAGGAATTTTCTCACTGTCAAACGACTTTTACGATCTGAATGATAATGAACAGCAAGAGCTTTTGGCAAAAAATAATTATTATGCGCTTGAGACCTTTATCATTCCTTTTGGGGTTACCGAGATCGAACCGATGGTATTTGATTCCGGCTTTGGAAATGTAAAATCCGTTACGGTTCCTGCTTCGGTAACAAAAATAGGACAGGATGCATTTAAGAGCATTACAGAAGTGCTTTATGAATAGAAAAAAAGCCCTGAAATCAATGATTTCAGGGCTTTTTAATGCGTCCTTCCGTCCTTCAGGACGCTATACAGGGGCAGTAGGATTTGAACCCACGACCTGCGGTTTTGGAGTTCTGAACATTGCTTTTTATGATTTCTCACAGGATTTCGTAGCATCTCGCAAAGCCCTATAAATCAAGGCTTTTATGGCTCCGTGGTCATGTATCGTTTTGTAATCTGTCATGAATTTTTGTATCATTTGAGATTTGTGTCCGTTGGAAGTCCGTTGAAGACCTAAAATTATTTTTCTGATTTCTTTATAACGCACTCATATGAAATCGGATACTCGTAATTGCTTCTTTCTTGATCTTCTACAATCCAGCTTCCAAAAGTGCTAGTTTTACCGCATATCTTCAAAGAAACCTCATATACTTGTTCAAATCTATTGCGTGTTGTAAACTTTAGTTCAAAATTTCTTATTTTGAGATTCATAAATTCGCTTATTATATTTTCATGAATTAATAGATATATACTTCTATGTTCATCTTTTTCCATACAAAAAACGTCATTCCAAGATGATACTTTACTAATGTGCAGGCTAAATGCATCTGTAAAAACCTGGACTAATTGGAATTCTGATAACACCGTTTCCCCTACATTCTTAATTCTAATCTCAATTGCATGGAACGATGTAGCATACTCCTCATTATACTTCACTCTATCTTTAGATCTAGGATTATTCTGTGTGATTTTATATACAATATTGTTTGCTTCTAAGACGTCAGTATCTTTTCGGGTATTGTGAAATTTAAGATATTGTAAATAAATGAAAGGTTTCTCTTCTTTTTCCAATCTAGCGCTTTCAATATCGCATAATCTTTTGTTAATGTTGTTATTAACGATTGTTAAACAGACCGTTATTCCTCCCAAAATCAATGTCCCCACAAAAGATAATATTAATCCATAAAAAGACAATATATCTTCCGCGCCCCATAGTGTTATATATCCATTACCAACTTTATATGCTTCGTTAATTATTAAAGGTACTCCAAAAATAATTAAAAATAAAATCATCAATATTGCCACGATATATATTGTTTGTCTTATTCTGCTAATATCATTCCATTTCATATACTATAAATCCCTCCCCTGTACTCACAGCCTATCACTTTTGCCCATTTCATGCAACAATAAATACATTTTTATCTAACATTCGACCACGTATCATCATGGTAACGAGGTTGCAAATCACGACTTCCATTAACCTTTCCGGACAGGGTGTTCAACTCCCGTTCACTCCATGCTTTCATAGGGGTTCGATTCCCCTACGAGCTGAAACAAAAAAGACACCTGCCGGAGCAAGTGCCTATTTATGCAAATCATCATTACACTGTTCAAATATTACTTCACCGGAGTATTCCTTCATTGACCATTCATAAAAGCTTACTATAAATTCTTCAACTATCCACTTAAGATTATTAGTTTCAGGGTTAAAAATCGTCCATGAATAGCCTTCTCCCGGGTTATCTTTATTATCTCTGGAACTGGAATACTCTTTTGCTTCTTTGTCAAGTCCTCTAATGATATTACTCGTAAGCCAATGCCATAATGTAACCTGTGCGCATATATTGTCAAATGAATGTCCAATGATTTCATAACCATTCTTATAAACTTTAATATTAATCAAATGTATTCCTCCCCTCTTACGAAATGTATTATAACATCATGATTGATAGAGAGAAAGTATTATTTAGTTTAATATAAAACGGTCTATCGAAATCACTTCCCCGATCCGGTATGTCAGCCGGTCACCCCAGGGCCTGCGCTGCTTCTTCCTTCCGGACCGGTCCACCCTCCGAATGGCTTCTCCGGCCGTCCTGTCTATGTAATGTTCCTTATTCTTCAATGCTTGCCCTCCCTCACATCATGCCGCTGTCCACCCAGCCCATATTAGCGGCATACTTAAGCTCCCTTTTATCCAGGTACTGAAGTCTCCCTTCCGCAGCCCAGTACTTTACCCGGCGGGCGTCCATAGGGATATCCCTGCTGTAGATTCCCAGCTCTTCCCCTAAGTCCCTGGCCCGGGGATTACGCCGTATCATACTAAGCCCATACCTAAGGGCCTGATCGATTGCTGTCCTGTTTACATGCATCTGCTCCCCGATCTGCTCCAAGGTCATATTATTGATATACCGCATCCGGAAGATCCGGAGCTTCTTCTTATCGTTCAATACCTTGGTCACGATGTCCCATAATTCCTCCCGGAGCTGTTGCGCTGCCAGCTTCTCAACCGCATCCTCTTCTATATTTACTTCTGCAGGTATTGCCTCGGCAATCGATATGCTGTCACCATCACTTCCTGGAATGGTGCTGTCCAAGCTCCTGACAGCTCCCCGGAACATGAACTGTTCCAGCTTCTCCACCCCGGACGGTGATATCCCGACATAGGAAGCGTACTCCCTCTTCTCAGGTTCCCGTCCGTACTGGTTAAGGAAGCAGGCTGTCACCTGGTTATATTTATATACTTTTTCCTGGATATGTACCGGTACCCGGATTACCTGGCCGGAGTTGTCCAGGAAGCGCTTCACAACCTGATTGATCCAATGGGCGGCATAGGTAAGGAAAGTATTCCCCTGGTGTGGATCAAAGCGCCTAGCAGCCTCAATCAGTCCGAAATAAGCTTCATGCATCAGTTCATCCATTTCAATGATTGGAAGGCTGTTGTAGCCACTCCTGCAAGCGTAGCGGTACTTCCGGATCACCGTAGCAATGAAGCCTTTATTCTGAATGTAAAGCTGTTCCAGGTATTCCGAGGCATTGATTCCGTGTTGGATCCGCATTACTAATTCCTCGTTGCTCATGATATCCTCCTTACTGAGTTTCGCCGGCGAAACTTTTTCTTTATGCGCCGGCGCATAGATTAAAGTTGCGATATCGCAACTATTCCGGAAAGCAATGGAGGGGAAACGTAATATCCCCTCTCCAGTTTCGGTGCCGAAACTTTTACCTTCCTACTTGCGCCGGCGCAACTATTTCGACGTCGAAACGGAATTATTGTTAGCAAATGTTAGCATTTCATAAACTGCATTTCAAAGTTTTGTAAGGTTAACATAAACCGAAAAATCAAATTGGCAGTGCGCATCATTTAGCGCCTTGACGTATCATAATCAAAGTGCTTAGTCATGAGTATCGCCTTAACTCGCCTTAATAGCCTGTCTATCAGCTTCATCGCTTCTTTTCCTCCATGATCTTTTCAAGCAGCTGTGTAAGCTCCATGATCTTTTTCTCATACTCATCGGTCCGGATGGCATTGAGAACGGCGTTGCCGGCTGTTATAATCGTATTGGCTCTCTTTATGTCCATGTCACCGCTTGCCACCATATCAATAACTGAAAGAAACATATCCCGGATACCGGAAGGATCCTCCTTATTCTCTGTGTCAGGCGGATACAGCCGGCTTTGCTGCTGACCGCCCCACTCCTTCACCTTTCTGTTCTTGAGCCAGAAGATCTGGGCGGTGGTGTCTGGTACGATATGCTTCTTTGTGATGGTTTTCTCTGTGCATACATTATATTCGTACTTTTCCTTTACTTCCTCGTACTCATAACCCAATGCACGCTTCAGGAGCGCATTCTCCACCTGGATATCAATTACTGCCTTCCCCTTTTTTACGGACTCCGAAATCTCCGGATACCGCTTTTTCCATTCGTACAGCGTAGAAGGAACGATATTCATATTCTGTGCTATCTGTTCGTCGGTCAAGCCATCCCTGGCCCAGGCCTTCAATTGAAGCAAGCCATCCGGCAATATCCAGTATTCATATTTTCCTTTTGCCATCCGGCTCACTTCCTTTCATTTTCTCTAATCAATCCAGGCCTTCCCGGACAGCTCCCGGAACTTCTCTTCCGGAGGATCACCATAAACAAGTTCCTTTAACTCATCCGTGGAAAGCCTGTTGAAATCGTAATGATCCAATTCATCACCACAAATATGAGCTACTACTCTTGCCTGTTCCAGTAATTTATCTATTCTGCTCATTCTGTACCTCATCCCATAAAAATGTGCCCATACAATTATCAGTCAAATCCATTATTGGGACCGATTCTTTGGACTCTTTCGGATACTCTGCGGCGATATTCTCAATGATACAGAAAGCCTCCTCCTGAGTGTTGCATTTAACTTCAATTAATCTCCCTTGCCCTTTTATCCCGTTATAAAGAAAAAATGTTGTGTTATAATTCTCTTCGTACCCGATCATGATATATATTAACCATTCTCTCTTAGGCACACATATTTTCTTTGCTTTCAATATTAATTGATCTATGCTCTTCATGGGCTACCTCTCGGAATATCATCAATGATAATTGTTACTTCCTGATACTCATTCGGATATTCTTTTGCCACTCTTTTAGCTTCCTTCATTGCCTGATCCAATGTGTCATGCCGGCTCTTAATTGTCTTAATGCCGGATCCGCTGCCTTCCTGGATCAGACAGGTTAAGTTCCACCCGCCGCCCCGGCAATCGATAATTCCCAAGACGAGAAAGCCCTTGTTGGCGGCAGAAATCTGCTTGGCCTTGAAAATCAGCTGATCGATATCTTTCATGAATTGTCTCCCGGGGTATCGTCAATTACGACGGTTACATCATGCTCCGGATTCGGATACTTATTTGCCACTTTACTGAGCTCCTGCTCGACCTCTTCCATCGTGTCATGCCGGCTCACACGAATTCGTACCGCATTTCCGCAGCCGCTTCTCTTGATATGACACTTTAATTCCAGTTTGCCCTCCTGTAAGACAACTGTCCCAAGTACGAGAATTCCTTTCTTTGCAGTGGCCGCTTTCTGGGCCTTTATGATTAATAAATCGATCTTTGCCATGATATCATTCCTTCCATTATTTGTTGTGTTCCCGGTTTATACGGTTAATCTCCTTTTCAAATTCCCGTTTCATCACCTTCTCGGCGTGAGTTACTGCTTTTTCCAATATGAATTTCCCTTCCACCCATCCAGTAGTATTTCCTTCACCGTCGACGGTTCGATGACCGTAATTCACGTATTCGGAGTACCCGGCAGCGTTAAACATTCTCTTTGTTATGCCGTCAGAAGTTTTTCTGGCGGGATAAGTACCCCACCTCCTGCGCATAAATCCCGTGATCACCGGTGTATTTTCCTTTGCAACCCTGACGCCTGCGTTTACTGCACGGTTTAAAACCTTTTTATCAACTTCCCCGATATCACCTAACATTGCTTTTAGCTCTTTTCTGAACTGGTCAATAGCTTTTTTGTTTGTACGATAATTACTATTCATAGGTCCTCCAATACAAAACCCCTCACAGCCGTCCTGTGAGCCGTGAGGGGTATGGAATTATTCTGTTCCCATTGCGGCATTGACGATTGCAAGCATCTCTTCCAGACACTCTTTGGCAGCAATAATCGGGATACCATCCGGTGCGTAGCCGGTGACCCTGATTCTTGGACCGGCTACAGCAATTTGATCCGCATTCGTGATGACTACATTGTTATGAAAGTTCATCAGTATTTCGCCATTACCACTGTCATATGAAAACCTTACCCTTTTTCTGCTCATATTTTTTTCACCATTCACTCCCTTATACTATTGCTCCAGGATCATAGTACTTATTCTTATCAGTGGCTTCTTCCAGGGAAGCCAGATCCTGACCGGTGGCAGCTGCAAATGAAATCATGATATTTTGCAGTTCCTTTTCATAACTTGAATGCCTCCCATTCATATGAAGGATTTTACTTCTTTCAACCCGGACATATTCAATAAACCAATTATATAATTCCTCATATGTTGTCATATTTTACCTCCTATTATTTACTTAAGTTATACTTATACAAGTCCGCAATCCTGACAAATGTAACTGTTGATGAATTTCTGTTCTCTACCTCTTCCAATATCCTGATCCAAGGGATCATGACCGGTTTAATGCTGCCATCCATGGCTGGCTCTTCAAAGCAGCACACATTGCCTACTAACTGACGTAAACTGACAACCATTTTGATTTCCTGCTCAACACACTTTGTAATAGCATCTTCAACACCGTATTCAGGAAGCTGTGCCATGGGTTTACCGTCCTTGTATTTCTTGCGGCCCTTATACTCAATCTGGATCAGCCGGCAAATATTCGTATCCAAATAATTCTCCTTGTAGTAACTGAATAACTCATCATCCGTCATGACCTTAAGTTCTTTCTCGATGAAAGAGAGTTCCAAGGTATCCGTGATTGCCGTAACAGGTGCAATATCCTTTATGTAACGCTCTTTAATATCCTTAAGCTTTGTTACAACCAGATCCAATGATGAAATATTGGCATTCTTCATTGCTATTTTAAGCGCATCTTTCTGTTCCCTGGCGTAATTAACGTTTAGCTCGTTCTTGGTCATTCTGTAATGGATATCTCCGTATTTGATGAGACTGCTATTAATCGTCTTGATCATGTCATCATAGAATCCGGGGATCCCAGTGATTTCATTCATATACTTCTTTTTTTGGTCTTCTGTAATCTCTCTTAACTTCATGATCTCTCTTCTCCTTTAAAACTATGATTTTGTTGTTCCCTTCTCCTATTTGGTTATATGAGCCTTTTATCCTCATGCTCAGGAGCATCTATCATCAAGGAGAAAGGAGAGCCGGAATAAACAAAAAAGACGTAAGAACAACCGGAGCTTAACTCCTGATCATTCCCACGTCTCTTAAAAGAGACTTCCAGTGTCATAAGCCACCGGAGGTACTTCAATATTTTGTTTATCTAGGAATATTATATCACTGCCAGGGCGGTATGTAAAACTTATTTTGGCAGTGGGTGCGGAATAATGTTTATCCTTCACCGCTCCTGGATTTCAGTTCGATGTATGCCTTCTTAAAGCCGTTATGTTCCTTCTCAGCGATCTTTACCCTCTTGACTGGCTGCAGCCTCTTCACAACTTCACTCAGGAAAGCCGGATCCTTGTACGATACCTTGATATCATTCTTATCTGCTATGCGGACCAGCTCCCTTCCTGATCCTCGGCTGGTATATGCTGCCCATGATATAAAGGTACCGGCCGCATTCCGGACAGTAATCCCTGTCCAGGGCATGATATGTACCGCATTTCAGGCATTTACGGGAAGTATTAATTAAAGGTGATATGCTCATAATGCCACCTTCTTCCTACGGGCCCGTTCGGTCCGGATACCCTGCACGTAACCCCAGTTATATGACCGTGAAGCCGTCCAGATATCTTCCGAATCGTTATACTGACATATGTTTTTGATCATATCCTCCTGATCATAAAAGGCTTTCTGCCGGCCAATTATCATGAATTCACTTTCATGCTGCTGCCGGATTTCCTGTTTCCGGGTATTTCTCTCTTGTGCCTTTTCTTCTCCTGCCTTATCCTTTGCAGACATGATCTTGCTCTTCTCCTCTATTATTTGTTGCTGAAGCTGCTCCGGTGTGGTCTGGCGGCATTCCTGATTAAGCAGTAGCCCTTCCAGTAATTCATGTGCTTTATCCACTCCAGCTTCATTCAGGCAATACAATAACCTGATATTATCTAAAATAGTCATATGCAAAAATGCTCCTTTCTACTTGCGCCGGAGCTTCACCTGTGATAGATTTAAGG
>JAFADH010000302.1 GCA_023424995.1 Bacillota bacterium
CCGTGTCTTTTCGCTTCTTTGAGCTCTGTTTTAAGCATTTTAATATTAAGCCGTTGTTTCACAGGTACCTCCTTTCTAGTAAATCACACCGAATTCCTTGTGTTTATTCATTAATTCCTGATTGATATCTTTTATTTGGGAATACAGGGTGTCAACAGGATTTACATTATTATAAAACACACTTAAGAATGCATTTTCAACAGAGCGTCCTGTTAAATATCCCCCTGGTACCTGGGGCATACCTCTCAGCCATCCGGTAACCTCCCTTATTACTTCTTCCTTATCTTCATTGGCCGCCAGCTCGGCTGCAGCCTCCAGGTTCGCCACCGGGAATATGGCCGCTTCACCCAGCAGTGCTTTCTGTTCCAGGGCATACCGGATCTGCGTATCCTTAGCGGTCCACCACTTCAGGAATTCCCAGGCTTCCCGGGCAGTATCTCTTTCATCCACAATATTCTTAAGGATCATACCTGCCCCGACCATTACCGCAGTGCTTCTGTCAACAGCTCCGTTCTCTCCCTTAGTTCCGGGGATCGGAGCCATATCCCAGGCACCTTCGATCTCGGGAGCGGCGGCAAGGATCGTATTCTGGACCGTATAGTCGTCGATGAAGATGGGTACTTCACCGGTCCGAAAACGGGTAACCGTACTGATATGTAATTCAAAGCTTTGCTTTGTATAAAACTCCGTCCAATATTTAAAGGTAAGAAGTGAGCCCATACTGTCCAAATTGCTTGCAAGTCCGTCCTCTTTATACAGCTCTTCCTTATTTTGATATAATAAGGACAGAAAAACATTGTTGACGGGCTTTGTAGCAGTCGAACTATACCCTCCCAATATGGTATGGCCTGTCGTGGCAAACCAGACGGACATGTTTTTAGCCTTCAAGGCAGGGATTATCCCCAGCAGCTCCTCCCAGGTATCCGGCACTGGTATTCCCAGTTCCTCCAATATATCCTTTCTATAATACATGACCGGAAAAGACATCTGGTCCGGAAGGGCATAGCAGCCGTCCTTATAATAGAAATACTCCATGGCTCCGGGGGAGAAGCGTTCTTTCACTTCGTCAAAATCAGAAAACCGGGTCAGATCATAGCCGGCATCACGGTAAGCAAAGTTCGTCGGCATGGTATAATTTAACTGTATTGCCACATCAGGGCCATTACCGGTGAGGGTTGCGGGCATTACCGTATCCGCGCCCACCATTTTAAGCTCCACCCGGATATTGCTGTCTTGAAAGGAGTTACTGACCATACGCCCGGCAATATCATACTGGTCCCTTGTGGCAGCCGCAATCCATACTTCCAGCTCCTTATCCTTCTTTGCCGTAATCGGATCATCAATCATATAATCATTGGTAAAGGAGCCGGCAATGGAACGTATCATATGCCCGGTACGGGCCAATATGCCGCCCTCCGCTTCCGGCAGGGTATACCCCTCCGGACAGAAGGTAAAATAATCCAGCAGCAAAGGCTGGTTCCCCAGAGATAACATCCATTCGCTGAGGGCTGTAATATTATCATTAAAGGCTATAAATTCTTTAGCGATCGCATCCGGCTTTTTCACGATCTTTTCCATTTGATACATTAATTTTGCGATTTCCCTTGTTTTGGTATTGCTGTGAAGGGTATCCCCCAGGGATTCCATAATAAGATTCAGCCTGAAGTATTCGGTCTTAAGCACTGTAATCATATCGGGAACGGAGGCCAGGATATTATAATCCCTGTAATGATCCGGATTCGTACCCATTACCGCCGCAAGTCTTCGGTAAAGATCGTTGAAATTCTTAACGCTTACTGAGGTCTGACCCATCGCGTAAGCCAGGTCACCCAAAGAAACCGTCATGCTGAACCGGTTTTTTCCTTCGTCCAGATAGAAATAGTAGGCACCCTTCTCATCTCCCAGATAATGGTATTGAAACTTGGAATTATAATAAAATTTAAGATTTCCGCTCTCCCGGAAGGGAACGGCACCATTGATTTTCAATTCACGGATGGAATAAAAATCACGGTTCATAGCCTGCTGATACCGGACACCGATTTTGTATAAACCGCTCTCCGGTACCGTTACTTCCCAGGTGATACCGCTGCCGACGGTTTCCCAGGCATCTCCTCCGATGGTATTAAGAATAATATTGCTGGGATGATAGGGAATTGTCTTTGCAGAGGTCCTGTCATTGACAGGCACCAGCATAGCGGAGGTCTTCGAATAGGAATCCTCAGCTTGAACCATGACCGGTTCCTTCATATCTTTGGCTTGAATGATCCGGGCTCCTTCTGACCGGTAGTATTCCAGGTATTCTTCATAGGACATAAGGCCGGTTCCCGGCACGATCCGTATTTCTTTTAATGTCAGACTGTCTTTTACAGAGGTCAGAGTAATCGTATTCATCCCTTCCTCAAGACAAAACAATAATGCGCCGGCAACTGATTTATCACTTGCTTCCAGACGCTTTTTTATGACTCCGGTTCGCTGCAGCTGGACCGGAATTGCCTGATTTTTATTGGTCTGATTTAAAAAACCCTTGTTTTCATCGGTAAATTCCCGCTCAAATACAATGCCCTGTGCTTCCCGGAACAAAACCCTGTGATTCACCAGGATATTCCGGATAATGGCAAGATTACTGCTGCTGTCCGGCAGATAATCCATCTCTATGTAATAGGCGCCTTTCCTGTCCACAGGAAAGGAATAGGTAATACTGCCGCTGCTGCCTGTCGCGACGCTGCCGTCCTCCAATTCCTCCAAAGAGGACAGATCATGCTCCGTATACTCATTCCCCCGAAGGACTATTTCTGTTCCCCCCGCAGCAAAATAATCCTTCCTGCTGCTGATGTATTCTTCATAACCCGGCAGCTCTTCACCGTCTGCAAGCTCGTAGGTCCCACTTAATATCCGGGCCCTTACCCCGCTGTCAGACCCGGGTCTTCCTATTAGAATAACTGCGGGGATGCTTACGGCGGCTATAAGAAGCATCGCTGTTTTTACTTTGTTTTTTCTTTTTCCCACAATAACACCAAACCTTTCCCGTATCGCCGGATACCTGAACACAGTGAAAAATAACTTAATAATTGATTACGGTGAACTAAGCTTCCCATAAGGCACTTTTTATTTTGCAGCACCGGATCGCCCTACGGAATAAGGTACTTTTCACTTTGTTCAGAAATACTGCCTGACTCCTGCCGGCAGCCGTCAGCCAATCCTTCGATATGCCTGGATTTTGACAGG
>JAFADH010000327.1 GCA_023424995.1 Bacillota bacterium
CGTTCTCCAGCTTCTTCGGATTATACCAGCAGGCAGCGATGCCGGCATTGTTGCCTCCCTTGATATCGGATGAGAGGGAATCTCCGATGATCAGAGTCCTGTCCTTATTAAAGTTCTCGATCCGGGCGAAGCAATAATCAAAATACTCCTTCATGGGCTTCTGATATCCGGTTTCCTCGGATACGAATATCTTCTTCATATAACGGTCAATTCCCGAAGCCCGGAGTCTGCTGTACTGCGTCTCGGTCACACCGTTGGTTACGACATATAAATCATAATGTCCGGACAGCTTCTTTACCACCTCTTCCGCCCGGTCGATAAAAAAATGCTGCTTCCCCAGCAATTTCTGATACTCATCCTCGAAGGCAATTCCGTCGTCATCAATTCCCAGCTCCTGGAACAATAAGGCAAACCGGGAATAAATCACGGTATCCCTGGAAATCAGCCCGAGCTCATACTTCTTCCACAGCTCCTGGTTGATTCGGTGATAGATATCGACAATTTCCTGGTTCAGCTCAAGATTATACCGGTCAAAAGCCAGCTTAAGAGCCTCCTTCTCACAGGCTTGAAAATCAAATATGGTATCGTCGGCATCAAAAAGCAATATATCAAATCTACTCATCCAACTTATCCTCTCTTGCATTTTTTATTTCCATAACTCTTATCATTATAAACCAGGGATCTATGTTCGTAAACCAATGACTTGCGTTCCCGCTATCATATCACCCAGATGACGGTTGTCTTTTCTAAAAAGCCCCATATACAGCATAATTATCGCTAACAGTATTCCGGCCCCGGAGAAAACCATCGAGGCCCAGGAAGTAAATTCAGTATAAATGCCGTCGATGACACCGATATGGGCAAGCTGCCACGGCAGAAACTTAATACAGTTTCTAACCAGGCTCCTCAAAAACGAGGGCGTTTTGTAATGAACCATTAATCCTGCTTTTCTCTTGCCATATGTTCCGAACGGTTTCCTGTAATCGAGTATGGAGAAAATAACTACAATAGGGATGACCGATTCAAAAGCTGCAATAAGCTGGGACTGAATGCCCGTAAACTCAGGTATTCCTCCCAGTACAAGGAAATAAAATATTAAATTTACAATCAAAAGAATGGCCAGATATATCAAAATAACAATATAATCAATCAATAACTCTTTTACTCTGACTGAAATCTTTATAGAGTCATTTTCATTCATTCCAATATGTCCTTTCCGCTTCTTTATTATATTGATTTTATCACATAAGTCAAAACCTGTCACTTACAGCCTTGCTGATATCCGGAAATGCGGTTCCTTCCTTGATGCGGGCTTATCGTTCGGAAGCTGAATTGTTTTTAACATACTTTAAGAATAATTTTTAACATACCATAAGAATGTATACTTGACAAAACATACTTCTGATATTATTATAGATACCATAAGAATGTATGTATAGGAACGAAGGTGAGAGTATGGCACGAAACAAATATCCTGAAGAAACGGAAGCGAAAATACTGGAAGCATCCATGAAGCTTTTTTTAGAAAAAGGCTATGAGCAGACAACGATACAAGATATTGTGAACGAATTGGGCGGCTTAACAAAAGGCGCATTTTATCACCATTTCAAATCAAAAGAGGAAGTAATGGATGCTCTGACCACGAAGCTGTTCTACGACGATAATCCGTTTGAAAAAGTAAAGCAGCGGAAGGATTTAACCGGACTGGAGAAGATTAAATTAATGCTGGTGCAATCTAATGAAGACAGCAGCAGTCACCGCCAGATCAGTATGGAAGCGCTGCAATTGCTCAGCAGTCCTAATTTTTTGAAGATTTTTATTGACGATAACCGCGATACCGTGGCACCCATGTACCAGGAAATAATTGAAGAAGGCATACGGGACGGCTCTATAAAAACAAATCATGCAAAGCTGCTTGCCGAGTTATTTACACTGCTGACCAACTTCTGGATGATCCCCACCATATTCCCCGGTACGGCAGAAGAAAGCTGGGAGCGGCTTCTTGTTATCAAGGAGATTACAGATAAAATGGGATTACCCTTTTTGGATGATGACATGATTGCTCTGTGCCGGCAAAGTTTACCTATATAAAAACAAATTGCCTTCGGGCAATTTTATTTTAAATATTTACATTCATTCCGAATGTATGAAAGAGAGGAAATCGTTATGACTTCAAAATTATTCAACCGCAATTTCACATTATTGATCCTTGGGCAGATAAGCTCGCTTTTCGGCAACACAATTCTTCGGTTTGCATTATCCATGTACATATTGGAAACTACAGGATCAGCCACTATCTTTGCAGGCCTTTTAGCAATCTCAATTATTCCGGTCATCGTACTGTCCCCTTTCGGCGGTATATTGGCAGACCGGGCAAACCGGCGCAATATTATGGTTGCTCTGGATTCCATTTCCGGCATTACCGTACTGCTGTTTTGCTTCCTTCTTTCTGAAAGCAACGCTGTTTTGGCAATTGGGGTGATTTTAATTATCCTTTCCATCCTGGCGGCTTTTGAATCCCCCACAGTGCAGGCCTGTGTCCCTCAAATGCAGGAGGGCGATAATATTATCCGTGCCAATGCTATGGTTAATCAGGTTTCTGCCGTCGCCGGGTTAATAGCGCCAATTCTGGGGAGCATCTTTTATACAATGCTCGGGCTGTATCCCATTCTGATTATCAGCGTGATATGCTTCTTTGCAACCGCTCTGTTTGAATGCTTCATTCAATTGAAGTATATCCCCTCTGATATGCAGAGCGGTATTATTACGATGATTAAGAAGGATTTTTCAGTGAGCATGCATTTTATCACCAGAGAGCAGCCCGGTATTTTAAAGCTATTACTGCTGGTGGCGGCTATCAGCTTCTTTGTCGCAGGTATTTCTACGGTGGGAATGCCTTTTATGATACGCAATATTCTTGGATTAGACGCAAGGTATTATGGCGCGGCCGAAAGTGCGCTTGGAGCAGCTGCCATAGCGGGAAGCATTGCAGCGGGATTGCTTGCCACTAAATTGAAGCTGCAGAAGCTGTATGTATTGCTTGCCGTATTAGGCATCAGCTTCCTTCCGGCAGGTATGGCGTTTTTATTCAATACACCGGCTATCGTTGCCTATGCCGCTATAATCCTGTCCTTTGTTCCGGCGCAGATTTCAGCCGTTATCTTTTCCGTTTTCGCCCTGTCAGGCATACAGCAGAGGACACCGAATGAATTACTGGGAAAAGTCATGTCATATATTGCAGCCATTACGATGTGCGCCCAGCCATTGGGCCAGATAGTCTACGGAGTTTTGTTTGACCAATTGAGCGGCAGTTCATTTTTTATCATAATACCTACATCAATCATCATGTTCCTTATGGGATTATTATCAAGGAATGTATTTTCCCGGTTTGATCAATAGCATACGTCAAAATATTCTGTTAATGCAGGGCAAAATGCGCTCCGCATATGGCAACAAATACGGTGCGGATATTATTGAGGACTACGGAAAAAGGAACTGCACATCGATCTGATGAAGAATCCCTTACCCCTAACAGATCCGCGGCAGTCCTTCCCCATATAACACATCAATCCTCCGGCTTCCCTTTAATGCGGTTATCATGGTAACATGCCCGCCCTCCGTCACCTTGCCGATAATGGCAGCATTCCTGCCGTATTTTGTGGTCTTCATGGCTTCCAGCGCCTTCTGCGCCTGACGCTCCGGAACCACTGCAATCATCTTTCCTTCATTGGCCATGTACAGAGGATCCAGGCCCAGGATATCGCAGAAGCCCCTTATCTCACCGCTGACGGGCAGCGCTTTCTCCTCCAGCACGATCCCGCACCTGGAATTTGATGCCGCTTCATTTAATACGGTGGCCAGGCCTCCCCGGGTAACATCCCTCATACAGTGTACGGATATCTTTTCTTCAATCAGCTTTTTCACTATGGATATCAGCGGCGCACAATCGCTGGTAACATCGTTCTCAATCCCCATACGGCTGGACATGATTGCCGCATGATGCTCTCCAAGATAACCGGATAATAAAATCACATCCCCCGGCTTACAATTGGAGATACTTACGCCGGGCAGAACTACTTCGCCGATACCGGAGGTGTTGATATATACTCCGCCCTTTCCCTCGATTACCTTTGTATCCCCGGCTACGATCCTGACTCCCGCTTCTTTTGCCGCCGCAGCCATGGAGACAGCGACATGCTCCAGGGTTTCAAGCTCCGCACCTTCCTCAATGATAAATCCTGCTGTCAGATACTTCGGTACCGCTCCCATCATGGACAGGTCATTCACCGTGCCGCAGACCGCCAGCTTTCCGATATCTCCGCCCGGAAAGAACATGGGTGTTACGACAAAGGAATCGGTAGTGTAGGCAATCTTCCCGGTAATGTTCAAAACCGCAGCATCCTCCAGTTTGTTCAGTATCTTATTGTCAAAATGCTTCAGGAAAACCTCATTGATCAAATTACCGGTCTGCTTCCCTCCGCTTCCGTAAGACATATCTATTTTCATTATCGGCTGCTCCTTATTAATCATATCCAAAGACTACCAGCATTTATTTATAACAGCTATCATGGCAAATACATAAGCCCGCTGCATGAAGCCATATAACAAACTGAACCAGAAACATGCAAAATACCTGCAGCATAATATTATGCTTGTATCATAACCATATTTATACCAGATACTATGCTAACATCATAATCTGTATTTAAGCCATGTATTATGATTAATATCATAACCATATTTATACCATTTACTATGTTGACATCATAATCTGTGTTCAAACCATATATTACGTTTGATGTCATAACCTATATTTGCATCAGGTATCATAAGCTATATTCCTGTCATGTACTATGTTTATACCATATTCCGCAGGCTCCTTCCGCAGAAACCATACATGGGCCTACCGCATTCAAGGGATTGCACACCTTCCCGAATAAAGGACATTCTGACGGATTGATCCTTCCGAGAATAACTGCCGTGCAGCTGCACCCCTTCGGAAGGTTCTCCGTCACATCCTCAAAGCTGCTTCCGGCGTCATATTCCTCATATTCCTTCCTTAATTTCAAGGAAGAGCCTTCAATCCTCCCGATACCTCTCCAATAATCACTGCCGCTTTCAAAATACCGGTGGATGAAAGCCGAAGCCCTCCGGTTCCCTTCCTCGGTAACCACACTGGTATAGAGATTCTTCACACCTGCTCTGTGATGCCTGATCTGACTGACTATCTCATAGATAGATGCCAGAATGTGTTCCCCTTCAAAGCCGGAGATCACAAAGGGTTTCCTGTATTTTTCCGATAATTTTGTATAGCTTGTGCTTCCGATAACCACACTCACATGCCCGGGGCATAGGAACGCGTCGATATTCTTTTCATTCTCGCAGATATACGCCAATGCCGGGATAATGGTTTTAAGGGAGGTCATCAGCTTAAGATTCTTAATGCCCTTTGCCATGATCTCATCCAGCACCAGTCCGTAGACAGGAGCAGTTGTCTCAAAGCCTACTGCCGCAAATACATACTCGATATCCGGATTCTCCAAGGCCAGGGTAACCGCAGCCAAGGGGGAATACAGGATTTTCACATTCGCACCCACGGCCTTTGCTTCCGTAAGCGACATGCGGTTTCCCTTCACCTTCATCATATCCCCGAAGGTGAGAACACAGTGCTTTTCTTTCAAAGAATAATCGATCAAACGGTCAATATATGCGGAGGAGGTTACGCATACAGGGCATCCCGGTCCGGATATCAGCTGTAGCTTCGGTGATAAAAGACTTCGGATGCCATTCTTGAAGATGCCGGCAGTATGGGTGCCGCAGACCTCCATGATCTTTATGGCTTCACCCTCATAGTGCAGCAGCTCATCCTTCACTTGCTCGAGTGTCTTCATCGAATGCCTCCTCTATCTGGTCAAACATCTCAAGAATCTCTTCCGCCGCATCCTTCTTCATCACTTCAAGGACACAGCCGGCATGGAGCAATACATAATCTCCGACTTTTGCGTCCACCAGCTTTATATTAGCCCTGGTGATATTGCCCATGATATTTACTTTGGCAAGCTCGCCCATGATTTCAACTATTTTTCCCGGTACTGCAACACACATACTTATCTGCCTTTCTTAAGCTAATAATATATACTTATATGATCTTTCCAACAGGAATTCTCTTATATTCACAGCGAAATGTTATTGGCCGCATACAGCCCGATATAAGTTTGTCCCAGACTGATGCCGCCGTCATTTGGAGGGACCGCAAGATTCATATAGACCTCAAACCCCTGATCTCTCAAAAGCCGGCAGGTTCGTCCCGATAATATGGAATTCTGGAATACTCCGCCGCTTAAGGCAACCGTATTACTTTGATATTTCCTCCGCAGCAGCCGGCATACGTAAGCGGCAGCCTCTGCCAATGCATAATGGAAGCCCAGGGCCAGAGCTCCTGCCTCCTGTGTATCCCTTAATCTGCACAAATCATTCAGGACAGGCTTCGGGTCTATCTCTATTATCTCATAAGCCTCACAAAATGCAAAAGAAAGCCGAACCGGTTCCACTCCCCTGCGCAGGGCCAGCACAGCCTCCTTCTCAAGTAATGCGGCGCATTCCCCTTCATACTTATTTATATGGGAAATTCCCAGGATGGATGCGGCTGCGTCGAACAATCTTCCCATGCTGGAGGTTCGAACCGTATTGATCTTATGGCTTAAAGCGGCATTGATAATATCTTTTCTTGTATCGGTAACATATTCCCCAAGACCTGCGTTCAGCAGGAAACAGGCGGCTGTTTTCTCCGCATCCCTCATGGAGGCATCCCCGCCCAGCATGGGCGCATAGGCAAGGTGAGCCGCCCGCAGGAAGCCGGCTCCTTCACAGAGCAGGAATTCACTGCCCCATATATTGCCGTCCGTCCCATAGCCTGTTCCGTCAAAGGCAATTCCGATGACCTTTCCCTGAAGATCATGCTCCGCCATCACGGATGCAATATGCGCATGATGGTGCTGCACCTTAAGCACAGGCAGGTTCAGGCCTTTTGCAAACTCCGAGGAATGATAATTCGGATGCAGATCACAGACAGCAAGAGCCGGAGCAATCTTCAGTAATCCGGTAAGATCGGAATACGCTTTCTCATATTCCCCCATAACAGCTTCCTCCTCCAGATCGCCGAAATGCTGGGAAACCACAGCATTTCCCTTCTTATAGAGACAGAAGGCTGCTTTGAGATCGCCTCCTGCGGCAAATACGGCTTCCTCCTTATCCCTTCCTGATCTGCTGTTTTTCTCCGTCAGGAATACCGGATACGGCACATATCCCCGGCTTCTTCGAATTAATTGGGGCTTTTTATCGATCACCTTTGCTACAGAATCATCTACGAACCGCACAATTTTTCTCTTATTATAAAGAACTCCGTCAAGATAAGGTGACGGCAGCGACAGCATCCTGTCATCGTCAGTCAGTATCGGCTGGCCGGACAGATTGGCGCTGGTCATGATCAATGGTCCGCATTCCTTTATTAACAGCAGCTGCAAGGGAGTATAAGGAAGAAATGCTCCCAGGTAGATGCTTCCTTTATTGGTGGACGGAGCAAATATATCCTCCCGCATACAGAGCAATACAATCGGTCTGGCTTTCGTCTCCAGTAAGACCTTCTCTTCGTCAGACACCGGACAGTATTCTTCTATCTGGGCTATGTGTTCAAACATTACCGCAAAGGGCTTCTCTTCCCTGCCCTTGAGCTTACGAAGGTTCAAAACCGCATCCTCCCGGAACGGGGAGCATACCAGATGATACCCTCCTATCCCCTTTACGGCAACGATGCCGCCCTCACAAATAATCGCCGCTGCCTTTTGCAACGCTTCCTGCTCAAATATATCAAGATTACCTGCTTTATGCTTAATAACTTCATGCCCGGCAGATCCATAATTCGATTTTTCATAACTTCTATGATTATAATTCAGATCGTTCCGGCTTATATTTTTATGTCTAATATCTTTTTGCTTCATTTCTTTGCAGCCCATTTCTTTGCAGCCCATTTCTTTGCAGCCCATATCTTTACGGCTCATTTCTTTACAGCCTATATCTGTATGGCTCATTTTTTTATGGTCGGCTTCATATTCTGAAGCATCCGCCGGCTCAATTCCATTCCCCGGTAATTTATCCCGACTATAACTATCGCCATTGCTTTTTCTATTATCACGGAAGATCAGATACGGTCCGCAATCATTGCAGGATATGGTCTGGGCATGAAAGCGCCGTTCACCGGGAGCGTCGTATTCCTCCATACAGTCCGGGCACATGGTAAAATCCTTCATGGCTGTGGTGTGACGGTCATA
>JAFADH010000022.1 GCA_023424995.1 Bacillota bacterium
CCATGATTTCTATAACGCTAAGCTGAAGAATTATAATGTAAATGCTTTATGGGATTTGAATTATGCACTTCTTTATGCGTACGTTGAGGAATAATTAAGAATATCATTAATTCTGGTAAAGAATCTATAATTAGAAATAGGGTATGTGTTAGTACCCTATTTCTTTTATGGATTTATTAATGATCTGATAAATTGGTTTTGGGTGGCCAGTGAAAGATACTATAAGGCAGAAGGTAGGTAAAAAAATGCTCAAATATATTTTCAAAAGATTATTGTACATGATTTTTATTTTCTTTGTCATGTCTTTAGTTTTATTTATGTTATATAATATGATTCCCGGCGACCCTGCCAGAGTAGAGGTGGAAGCTGTTAAGGGGACTATTGAGCCGGAAGAATATCAGAGAAGATATGAGGAAGCCAGGAAGAGATTGGGTCTTGATGATCCGATGATCGTTCGTTACGGTAAATGGATGGTAGGAATTCTGCAGGGAGATTTCGGACAATCCACTGTTTACCGGCAGCCGGTGAGTGATGTGGTGAAACAGCCCATGCAGAATACAATTTTTATTAACATTTTTGCAATTGTTTTAGCGCTTGGAATTACCATACCCCTTGGAATTGTCTGTGCTATTAAGAGAAATTCCGTGTTTGATAATGTTGTTCAGGTGTTTACCATTATAGGATATAGTATACCTGTATTTATTATATCCTTGGTTGCTATTTATTTTTTCGCTGTAAGACTTGGATGGTTTCCTGTCAGCGGTATGAATACCCCTAATTTTAAGGGAACCTCCTTTGAGTGGTTTTTGGACAGAATGCATTATTTGGCGTTGCCGCTTATTGTAATGACTGCAGGCTCGCTTGGCGGCATGACAAGATATGTACGTGCCGCGATGATTGAGACCCTGCGTATGGATTATATCAGAACGGCAAGAGCAAAAGGCTTAAGAGAGAGAGTCGTGGTATATTCTCACGCGTGGAGAAATGCCCTGCTGCCTGTGATAACACTGATCATAGGCTGGTTTATGAGTATATTTTCGGGTTCGTTAGTAATTGAGAGAATGTTTAACCTGCATGGAATGGGTAAGTTTTATATCGATGCACTCCAGAATCAGGATTATAATGTAGCACTTGCAGTGCAGATGTTTTATATTGTATTGGCACTGGTAGGCAATTTAATTATAGACTTAAGTTACGGTATTGTTGACCCTCGTGTCAGAGTTAACCGTTAATAGGAGGCGGATATGGGAAAAGAAAATAAAAGAAATTTCAGAAGCCTGCTATTCGTTAAATTATTTGGCGGGAAACAGACATTATCCATACTGGAAGAAGAGCAGATGCAGGGTCCGATCAGAACGATTATCCGTAATTTCAGGAGTAATGTTCTGGCGATGACCGGACTTTGTATATTTTTAATTATATTTTTATTTATGATTTTTGCCCCGATTTTCTTTAAACTGGACCTGTCCTATTCGGAATCCAGCCAGATTAATGTGGAACCCGGATTAAATATGCTGGATGTACCGGCCTCGCTAAAGGGCAAGGTAGCTGATATATCAGTGGGTCCGACCTTCACTGTTGCTGTGTCAACGGAGGGCAGATTGTATATCTGGGGAAAAACAAAGGTCAGCAGAACAATTAATCTTAAAAACGCAGGCTTTGACATGGGCAAGGTAGTCAAGGTTTCTGCGGGTTATGATCATATTGCGGTGCTTAACGACCAGGGAAAATTATTTGCCTGGGGCAGTGACAGACAAAAACAGGCAGCAATTCCGCCGGAGGTCGAAGAGCTGGATAATATTATTGACGTTGTAACCGGTTATCAGTGTACAATCGTACTGACTGCGGACGGTTATAGTTATTTCTTCGGTAATGACAGTATAAACGACTACATGAGCAGACATGCCTATCAAGGCCAGCTGGCTAAGATTGATGTAACCTCTGATGCGGTATTCGGCCTGACCTATGACGGACAGGTCGTGTATCTGGGTAAGCAGACGAACAGCTATACATCAATTCCTGAGGGAATGGGTAAGGTCGTGGATATCACTTCCACTGCCTCCACCATGGCCGCTCTGAATGAGGACGGCCGGATCTTCATATGGGGGAATATAACCGAGAAAGGGGAAGGCTCTTATCCTCTGACAGAAAGCAAGGTCGTATCCATACAGGGCGGTAATTATCATTACACTGCCGTTACAGAGGATAATCAGGTAATCGCCTGGGGAGCGAATAATTTTAAACAGGCTGCGGTTCCATCTTCCTTAGATAATAAAAAGGTATTACAGGTTTATTCCGGCTTCTATCAGAATTATGCCATAACTGAGGATGGAGATATCACGCCCTGGGGGTTAAAAGGCTACCTGTTAGGTTCGGATGACCTGGGAAGAGATATCTTAAACCGATTGATTAACGGCGGCAGAATGTCCATGACCATCGGTGCGATAGCGGTTATTATATCTACTATTATCGGTGTAATCGTGGGATGTGTCTCAGGCTTCTTCGGCGGCAGGCTGGATATGTTCCTGCAGCGTGTGGTTGAGATTATATCAGCGCTTCCTTTCCTTCCGTTTGCCATGATTTTATCGGCTTTCATAGGTAATAAACTGCCGCCGAGCCAGCGGACCTTTTTAATTATGGTAATCCTCGGCTTCCTGCAGTGGCCCGGCTTATCCAGATTAGTACGTGCCCAGGTGCTAGCAGAGCGTGAGAAGGAATTCGTAACAGCGGCGAAGGCGGTGGGCGTCAGGAAGATGCCGATTGTATTTAAACACATCCTGCCGAATGTTATCTCTGTGGTAATCGTATCCGCGACCCTGGATTTTGCTACCTGTATGCTTACGGAGGCAACCCTGTCCTATCTGGGATTTGGTGTTCAGGCACCTCAGCCCACATGGGGCAATATGCTGTACGGAAGCAGCAACAGTATCGTAATTCAGAACTATTGGTGGAGATGGGTATATGCCTCCATCATTCTGGCAACCTGTGTTATCTGTATTAACTTAACCGGTGACGGGTTACGTGATGCAGTTGACCCGAAATCAAAAGAACGTTAGGGGGGATACGAATATGGCATTACTGGAATTAAGAGATCTTCATACATTTTTTAAAACAAAGAAGGGTATCGTTAAGGCAGTGAATGGTGTATCCTATTCGGTTGAAGCCGGAAAGACCCTTGGCGTGGTAGGGGAAAGCGGCAGCGGTAAAAGTGTGTCTGCCATGAGTATCATCAAATTATTGGATGGCAACGGATATATATCCAGCGGCAAAGTATTCTTCAACGGGAAGAATCTGGCTGAAGTATCCATTAAGAATATGAGTAAGATCAGAGGCAATGACATCTCAGTTATCTTTCAGGAGCCTATGACCTCTTTGAATCCTGTATTTACGGTTGAGAGACAGGTTGCCGAACCCTTTATGATCCATCAGGGCCTGTCGAAGGCCCAAGCCGAGAAAAAGGTAATCGAGATGCTGGTACAGGTTAATATTCCGAATCCGGAGACGGTGGCAAAGCAATACCCGCACCAGCTGTCAGGAGGAATGAGACAGCGTGTTATGATTGCCATGGCACTTGCATGCCAGCCCAAGCTCCTGATCGCTGATGAGCCTACCACCGCGCTGGACGTGACGATTCAGGCGCAGATACTACGGTTGATGAATGATTTAAAGAGAGAGAACGGAACTTCAATACTGTTCATTACCCACGATCTGGGTGTTATTAATGAAATGGCGGACGATGTTGCGGTTATGTATTGCGGACAGGTGGTGGAGATGGCCTCCGTGCGGACTATATTCGGAAAAGATGATCCGTATTCCCACCCGTATACGGAAGGCCTGATGTTCTCGATTCCAAGACTGGATACGCCCACCGGCGTCCGCCTGGAGGCGATTCCGGGAGCGGTTCCGCATCCGTTGGATTTACCGAAGGGATGTAAGTTTGCCCCCAGGTGCAAGTATGCAACAGAAAAATGTGTTACGGAAGAGCCGGAGCTTAAAGAGGTCGGTAAAGGGCATCAGATCCGCTGCTTCTATCCCCGGAAGGAGGTAAGAGCTAATGGCTAATAAGGAAAACGGTAAAAAGCTTCTGTTTCGTATCGAAGGTCTGAAACAGTATTTCCCTGTCAAGCGCACGATAGTGCAAAAAGAGCATCTTTTTGTTAAGGCGAATGACGATGTATCACTGGATATCTACGAAGGGGAGACCCTTGGACTGGTCGGAGAAAGCGGATGCGGTAAATCTACTCTTGGCCGTACCCTGCTGCAATTATATAAGCAGACGGACGGACGCACAATTTATTATGGCCGTGATATTGATGAAGTTGCTCCCAAGTACGTATTGGACATTCTTACCAACCTGGTAAAGAAGCGGGAAGAGTTCTACTCCTTAAGAGATAAGGAGACTGCGGTTCGCAGGGAATATGATGCATTATCCGAGGGAGATGCCAAGTTTGCCGCTTTAGGTAAGCTTCGTCAGGCGGAAAAGCATGCACGGGATTTGTTCCTGGATATAGTTCAATTAATCGGCGGTTTTATGGTGGTGGATGACCTGGCTCCAATCTCGGAGATATTGGTTAAAGAATATAAGCTGAGCATTGAATACAGAAGTCACAAGGAAAAGCTGAATAAAGACCAGATCATACTGGACGGGCAGATCTCATCTCTGAAGGAAAAACAGAAGACAGATTCAGAAATCACTGCAGCAACAGCTTCTCACCGGGCAAAGATTGAAAAGAGTGAGGAGGAACTGAAAAAGCTGTATGAGGAACTGGAGCAGGTCCGTTCCGGAATCTATGATTTAATGAATAAATATAAGAGCGATCCTGAATTTGCAAAATACGAGGTATATCGTGATAAGGGCATTAACCTGGCCAGGCTGACCGATGAGGAAATGAGAAAATTACGTGCGGATATGCAGCTTATATTCCAGGATCCCTATTCCTCCTTAAATCCCAGAATGACGGTTGGCCAGATTATATCAGAGGGACTGCTGGCTCATGGATATTTTGCGAAGAATGATGCCAACATGCAGAAGTATATTCTTGAAACCATGGATAAATGCGGTTTGGCGCCATATTTCATTCACCGTTATCCTCACCAATTCTCGGGAGGTCAGAGACAGCGTATCGGTATCGCCCGCTCTCTGGCACTAAAGCCCAAGTTCGTTGTATGTGATGAGGCAGTATCCGCCCTTGATGTCTCCATTCAGTCACAGATCATTAATCTGCTGCTGGATTTAAAGGAAAAGGATAATCTTACGTACATGTTTATTTCTCATGACTTAAGTGTTATCAAATATATCAGTGACCGGGTAGGCGTAATGTATCTGGGTAATATAGTGGAGCTTGCGTCAACGGAGGAATTATTTGAACGTCCCACTCATCCCTATACGGAAGCGTTGTTGTCCGCCATACCCACGACAGATGTGGATTCGAACAAGGAAGCGATCATTCTTGAGGGGGACATTCCAAGTCCTATCAATCCGCCGGCAGGCTGTAAATTCCATACACGCTGCCGTTATGCAACCGATATCTGCAAGAAGGTAATACCGGAATTCGAAGAGGTAAGGGCCGGTCATTTTGTCGCTTGCCATCATAAGATCAATGTAGATTAAAGAGAAGGGAAAGGAGCGGCTTATGAGTATGATCTTTCAGAAAAAGATTGATCGTTCTATGGAATGGCTGAAAAGAAAGAACGGGGAAGCACAGGATAATCAGATGCCGGCCGCGGAAGATGGCACAGAAATGAAAGTAGGATCAAAGGATATGATCATTATGATCCTTACTGCTTTATTTATTTTTATTCCGGCTGCTCTTCTTGTTCTTGGATTAATGGTGTTTATAGGATGGTTGCTGATATGAGTGAAAGGATACGTTTTGCAAAACCGGAGGATGCCCGGGCAATTCTGGACATCTATGAGCCGTATATTAAAAATACGGCAATTACCTTTGAAACGGAACTCATAACTGTTGAGGAGTTTCAGGAACGAATTGCCCGAATCCAGGCTAAATTTCCTTATCTGGTATATGAGTCGGAGGGCAGGATAGCAGGGTATGCTTATGCCACAGGCTATCGGGAAAGGGCGGCATTCAGCTGGGACTGTGAGGCTTCCGTCTATGTGGCGGGGGAAGCACACCGCAAGGGAATTGGTACCAGATTATATCAGGAGCTATTCGAGCTTCTTAAGCAGATGGGGTATTACAATATCTATGCTTATATCTGTTATCCCCATGACAGCAGCGTGGAGCTGCATAGGAAATTCGGGTTCCGGGAAGTGGGTATCTTTCATAAGACAGGCTATAAATTGGGCAGATGGTGGGATCTCATTGTAATGGAAAAAGCGCTGCAGGACTTTGAAGGCGCGCCCGATAAACCAAAAACGGTTTCCCGGATAGATTACTGTCACATAAAGAATTTATTATAAAAAACGGCATGGATCGTGTTAGTTAAGAGGTGAATTTGTAAATCAAATTCACCTCTTTTTTTCTGTTTATCGATTGTAATGCTTATATTTCTATTATATAATTTCGGTAATGGAAATATATAGGACAAAAGTATCATGCGGATTCTATATTTATGATTCAAAGGGACGAAGGGGTATAAATAATGAGAAGCTTTTTCACGAAGAGAAAAATATTAATCATTCTTGGAGTCATTCTGTCGGTGATATTCATTCTGGTATTGGCAGCCTACTTGTATATACACAGTATTATAAGCAAGATAAATATTGTTGCGCCGAATATGGAGGAAGATCCGGGATCGGCGGAAAATTCGGGGTCCGTAAGTGCATTCGCCGATCCGGGGCAGGAAGGGGATGCTTCCCGGGGGAATTCATATGATGAAGTCCCGGGTTTTAATACGGCACAGCCCGGAGAGGGATCCGGGGATGGGACCACTGATGCGGAGGAGGCAATTAATCCCATCGATCCCCTGGACCCGCAGATCGCTGCTCTGGAGGAGAAGATCCGAAAGAACATGGAAGAGAATCAAATTCCCGTACTGTCGGATAACAATGTATTCAATGTGCTCTTGATCGGCAGTGATTCCAGAGAATCCGGCGGCTCCGGACGCTCCGACGCAATGATTCTGGTATCCGTTAATAAGAAGACAAAGAAAATCATCGTAACTTCGATCCTTCGTGATATCTATGTGGGGATTCCGGGCAAGGAAGAGAATAACCGCATCAATACGGCTTATGCCTATGGCCGTTCAAAGCTGCTGCTGCAGACGGTGGAGCAGAATTTTAAGATCCATGTGGAGGAGTATGCTTCCATCGACTTCTTTGCATTTATTGATATGGTAGATGCGGTAGGAGGAATTACACTGGATGTAACTGAAGCGGAGATTCCGGTAATCAATGATTACATCAGCGAGATCAACAAGCTGACAGGCCAGGCAAAGACAAAGGACCATCTGAAGGAGCCGGGTACGCTGCTGCTCAGCGGGAAGCAGACCCTGGGCTATGTACGCAACCGCTATGTGGGCAATTCGGACTTCGAACGGACCGCAAGGCAGCGGAGGGTACTGGAGCAGGTGTTTGAGAAGGTGAAGAAGCTTAATCTCCTGGAGCTTCAGAACCTGATGAACCTGATACTGCCGCAGATAACCACCAATCTGACGGAAAAGGAGATTTTCTCCCTGATCCTGTCCCTGCCGTCTTATATGAATTATGATATCGATCAGTGGTCCATACCAAAGAGCGGTACCTATGAGAGTGTGAGAATCAGAGGAATGGCAGTGCTTGGGATTGATTTCGGCGCTAATATTAACGCACTCCGGGAAAGAGTGTACGGTAAATAATAATAACGGAAACAGAAGAGAAATTGTGCTCCTTAGAATGTCTCCCAAACCATAATCAAAGTTAAAACCTCCTTTTATCAGGAGGTTTTTTGCAGCATCCGCCACAGGGTGGTCCTGCTGATGCCCAGGCGTTTTGCAGCGGCACTCTGGTTTCCGTTTTCTTCGGCGAGTACATGGCTGAGAATATCGATGTTGATCTCCTCCAGGGTCTTTTTGGCCAGGAACAATTCCAGCCGATCCTCTCTGCCGGCGGCAAAAGGCAATTCCTTCTTCAAGGTATTCGTTACCAGGGAGGCTTTGATGTAGGGACCGGCGGTTGCGGTGGCCAGCTCATCCAGTACTCTGCGGAACTGGTTGTAATTGCCCGGCCACCCATAGCCTTGCATCAGTGACATAGCATCCGGTTCAAAGCCCAGGATCCCCTTGGCCATACGCATATTCAGGGAACTGAAATAAATGCTTGACAGATTGGGGATATCCCCGGTTCTCTCCCTTAAGGCCGGAATGTGTATCCGGAGGCAGGAGAAATGATTCAGCAGCTTGTTGTAGCGGCTTCTCATGGCTTCGTTCTCCAGGGCGGAGAAGGAAAAGATAATGCGGTTCTTCCTGTGGAGATTTAAATTCTTAATGATATAGAAGAGCTCCTCAAAGCGTTCCTCCGGCAGGGTCTCGATATTTTTAAAGTACAGGGTGGTATTGGTATCGCTGAGGGGAGAATTGCTGTGCTCCGTAAAAAACTGCCAGCAGCAGGAGGCTACCTTATATAAATCCACCTGAATGAGCGGATTGCGGTGTGAATTGCTCTTGGTGTACAAAAGGCAGGCCAGCTGGGTCTTGCCGGTGCCCTCTTCTCCCGATATCAGGACGGGAAGCCCGCTCTTCGCATAGGTCTCAATGGAAGCTTCCGTATCGGGCAGGGACTGGGTAATGCCATAGAAGCTGTTGTAGTAGATTCCGTGGGCATCCTCGGTATTCATATGGCGGATGCCATCCTTGATCATTGCAAGAGGGACCTTCCTGGAGTTGATATAATAGATCACAAAGAGCTGGTCCTGAATCACCTTGCATACGCCGGTGATCACATAGAGGAGGCTGTCTACGTCCTTATAGATCTTTACTTCCTTTTCCTCCAGAAGGGAGGAGAATTGATTGGCCATCTCTTCGGTGATCTGCTCCGGAAGCTTTTCGTTCTTTGAATAGTAGATCAACTCCGCCTTGTCATTGTAGACATACATATTAAGGGGCTTTTCTTCGATCAGGGTATTGAAGAACTTGATCTGGGCAGTCAGGCTGTCATAGGTTTTCTTTGTCTTCACCGCCTGGTCGAAGGCTGTCTCGATACTCTCGATGCCGGAAGTGATCAGGATGGCGGTCAATCCGTAACGCTGGGCCAGGGAATAGGTGATCATATCGCATAGTACCATGTAATACCCGTTGGCCGACAGCTCCATCAGGACCTGATCGGCCTCGCTTTCATTGTGGATGGTATAAATATCGATATTATAGCGCAGGATATCACATAGGAAATGTGCGTTCTTGGTGATGCTGGGAAAGCCTACGATGGCATATTTGTTATTGATGTTCTGGGCCAGCTTGATTGACCTGAGGATATCATATACGGACAGCTGGATCTCCACTACCGGAATGCTGGAGGTCTCCTGTATGAGCTCCGCGGTGCCTCCCCGGGAAACAATGACATCAAAGTCATTCACGGTATATTTTGAAGTGATGTCAAGCCCTTTCTTTAAATCTCCTACATAAGCGGTAAGCTCTATGTCGTCTCTCTTTTCCGACACCTGTTTCATTAAGGTAAGAATTCCTTCATATGGCGCAATTCCCAAAATCTTTGTCTTTTCCATTCCCGACCTCCGTCTGCTGCTTCTTCTTTGTCCTGAACTTTTGCTATTTCATTTCTAAACAAATATTAACATATATGTGAAATGATTTCAATATATATTAATGATGTTTCAAATAGAAACACAATATAAGTGAAAAATGCTCAAAAAGGGATTGAAATATCCCATTCATATTGGTAATATCATAGATAAGCAACGGACAATAATTATAAAAGACCATTGCATATTGGGAAAAGTGTTTCAAAATTAAATACTTCGGGAGAATGAGAGCATGGTGAAGCTATTGCTAATTTCTGACGACTTTACCGGTGCGTTGGATACGGGTATTCAGTTTGCGGAATATAGTAAAAAGACAAAAATTTTAACAACATCAGAGATGGAAGACTTACGATTGGAGCAAACAGATGCGGAAGTTCTCATCGTCAATACGGAAACAAGACATTTGGCTCCGGAGGAAGCCTATGATATTATCTACCGGTTAATCAGGAAAGCGATTGACGCAAAGGTCCAGTATATCTATAAGAAGACAGACTCCGGACTGCGCGGCAATGTAGGAAGCGAGCTGGCGGCGGCCCTTATGGCAAGCAAAGAAGCCTTTCTGCCCTTCATCCCGGCACATCCCGGCATGAACAGAATCACGGTCCACGGAATCCATTATGTGGACGGGGTGCCGATCCATAAAAGCGCTTTCGGAGCGGACCCCTTCGAGCCGGTCACTTCTCCGTATGTGCGGGACCTGTTTGCCGGTATCCCGGTGGATACGGTTTTACTTGAAAGAACAAGAGAATATAATACGGATTTTTCCGGTCCTGTGATCGGTATCTTTGACGCCAAGGACAGTAATGATTTTGAGCATATTACAAAGCATCTGAAAAAGAACAACCGACTGAAGGTCGTGGCGGGCTGTGCCGGCTTTGCGGTGGCCATGCAAAAGCTTATCGGACTGCATAAAATGGATATAACGCTGCCCAGGCTGCAAAAGCCGCTGATCGTTATCTGCGGGAGTCTGAACCCCATCACCAAGGAGCAGATCGAATACGGAGAGAAGCTGGGCTATACCAGGCTGGTGCTTACGCCGGAACAGCTGCTGAAGGAGAGATATTTCTATTCCGAAGAGGGTGAGAGGTGGTATGAGGAACTGGAACCGCTGCTTCTGACAAAACAGGTGGTGATGATCGACAGCGGTATCTCCGAACCGGAGCTTATGTCCGAGGTCATGAAGGAAAAAGGATTGGACCGGAACGAAGCCAGAGTCATAATTTCAAGATCCCTGGGCAGCATGCTTACCAGAATGTATGAGAAAAAACTGGGCTTTGACAAAACCGTAATGATCATCGGAGGAGATACCCTCTGGGGATTTGTGGAGCAGGTAAACTGTACGGAGATTACCCTGGTCAGTGAGATCGTATCCGGTACGGTCCTGTCCTCCGTCAATATTGATAATACACTGGCCTGGATTATTTCAAAATCCGGCGGTTTCGGAAATAAAGAGCTGATCGAAGAGGTATATCACCGGATCAGCCAGGATGATTGATAAAGCATTTACAGAGAACCGGTTCTGATGCGGAACAAAAGGAAGCGGGAACGGAGGAAACGAGATGTTGAAGGAATATGGAATTAAAATGCCGAGAGCCGTCTACAGCGGCAGCGGAGCCTTAAATAAGATCAAAGCTTTCTTAGGAGAGCAGCCGGGAAGGGTTGCCGTGTTTACCGACCAGGGAGTTTTACGGGCAGGGATTTTGGAGGAGCCCCTCCGCCTGATAAAGGAATGTGCCGGAGAGGTGGTTTTAATGGACGGGCTGGTTCCCGAGCCCACCTGTGATCAGGCCCAGTCGGCGGTTGATGAATTTATTGCTCTTAAAGCGGATTATATCATAGCGATCGGCGGCGGAAGCGTTATGGATCTTGCAAAGCTGACCTCAATTCTGGCAGACGGCAGACATAGTGTCAGAGAGCTCATCGATAATCCGGGACTGGGAAAGAAGACCGTAAAGACTCTGATGATACCTACTACCGCCGGAACGGGTGCGGAGGCCACGCCCAACAGCATCGTGACGGTTCCGGAGAAGGAATTGAAGGTAGGGATCGTCAATGACGAGATGATCGCGGACGGAGTGATCCTGGACGGAAGGCTGCTTACTGCTCTTCCGGCAAAAATCGCCGCTTCCACGGGGGTGGATGCACTGGCCCATGCAGTTGAGTGCTATACCTCCAATAAAGCCAATCCCTTCAGTAATTTATATGCGGGCGAGGCCTTCCGCATTATTATGGATAATTTGGAGCAGGCCTGCTTTCAAAAGGATGCCACGGAGGCAAAGACCAATATGCTGGCGGCAGCCTTCTATGCAGGAGCGGCGATTACGGCTTCGGGTACCACCGCAGTCCATGCCCTTTCCTATCCCCTGGGCGGGAAATACCATATTCCCCACGGCGTGGCCAATGCCCTGCTGCTGATGCCGGTCATGAGATTTAACCGGGATGCCTGTGAGACGGAGCTGGCCCGGCTGTATGACCTGTGCGGCATGCGGGGTGAAGAAACGAAAGCCCGTAAGTCGGAGGCTTTGCTTGAAAGAATGGACAGGCTCATCAAAGCCCTGCCGCTGCCGGTCTCCTTACGGGAATTCGGGATAGGCAGAGCTGATCTGGACCATCTGGTGAATGCAGGAATGGAAGTGAGGAGATTGTTGGATAATAACAAAAAGACCCTGACTAACGGGGATGCACGAAGCTTGTACGAAGAAATTTTAACATAAAACGGAGTGTGCCTGAAAAATCACCGCACTCTTTCGAACGCCGCCGTACACGCAAAGCCGCTGCCTGCTTCCCGCAAAGCGGAGCGTTCGGTCCGGCACAGGCATTTTTTAAATATACTTCAGATGAATACGGAACCGTACAGGCTGCGGCACCGGTACCTGTCACAAGGAAGTGCACGAATAAAGGAGAGGTAATATTATGAAGATTCACGGAATCATTGTTCCCCTGGTTACTCC
>JAFADH010000282.1 GCA_023424995.1 Bacillota bacterium
ATTATGATGCTTTCCGGACGTAAAATGATATACAAAATTATTTAATAAAGAAAATATTGAAACTGCTGCATAAGTATTGTGACTCATGCAGCAGTTTACTGTATGTATAGAAGGGAGAGGCTATGAGTCTGGCAGATAACATATTTATCAACATGTGCAAGGACATCTTAGAGAGTGGTGTTAGTATCGAAGGGGAGAAGGTAAGACCCAAGTGGGAGGAGGGTTCCTATGCATATACCATCAAGAAGTTTGGTGTTGTGATACAGTATAATTTGGTCGAAGGAATTTCCGGCATTAACCTTACATAAAACTGCATTTAAAAATAGTACTGATGAGATTTTGTGGATCTGACAGAATTATCTGAATGAGGAGTACATTCACGGAAAATATATGAAATCAACTATTTGAAAATGCTGCTTCAGGGCTGAAAACTGTTGGTATGAGGAATTATTACGCATGAATCCGTTTATGTAAAAAGGCACATTCCTTCAATTGACAGCTTTCAGCCTTTATAATGTGATACGCAATATTATGTTGAAAAGTATTGCCAATTCCCCAGCCGCAGAGGGGAAGTTTATGTTGCATATCATTTTTATTAAAGGTATAATGAATTCTGGATATAAATTAGCTGAAATTAGAAGTGTTTGAAAATAAGGGAAATAACAGGAGGTTACTATGGATTTAGTCAAATCGATTATTATGGGTATTGTACAAGGGATAGCGGAATTTTTGCCGATCAGCAGCGACGGTCACCTGGCAATAATGAAGCATATTTTACATATAGAGACGGACAGCGGATTATTATTTGATGTATTACTGCACTTCGGTACCTTGGTCGCTATCTTTATATCCTTCTGGAACGATATATGGGAATTAATTAAAGAAGGCTTTGGGTTAATCGGTGATTTCTTCGTCAATGCCGGACGCTTTGCCAGGAACCTGTCGTCAAAGAACAAGGTGGAATATAAACCTGTGGTATCTACTCCTGACCGTAAGTTTGTTATGTTGATTATTGTGGCGACCATTCCCACAGGTATCGTTGGAATTCTGCTGAAAAGCGCAGTTGAGATTACGAATCAAACCTTATTGGTTCCCGGATTATGCCTGCTTCTTACCGGACTTCTTATGCTGATCGCCGACCGTATCAAATCCGGCAGCAAATCGATCGCGGATGTTAATTATAAAGAAGCCGGTATTATCGGTATTGCCCAGGGACTTGCCGTATTGCCCGGGTTATCAAGGTCCGGCAGTACCATCACCACAGCACTTTTATTTGGTCTGGATAAGAACTTTGCAGTAAAGTACTCCTTTATCATGTCTATTCCGGCAGTTCTCGGCGCTGTGGTAATTGAACTTAAGGATTTTTCCATGGATACGGTGACTCAGAATCAGCTGTTGAATTATATGGTCGGCACTGTAGTGGCAGCAATTGTAGGATTCTACTGCATCAAGCTTCTTCTTGCTGTGGTAAGAGGGAAGAAATTCAAGTATTTTGCTTATTATTGCTTTGCTGTCGGAGCAATCGCACTAGTGAGTTATTTTGTTATCTAGCAGGCTTCGCTTTATATCACGCCGGGGTAGGAGGTTTTAGTTCGAATGGCTCCCAAGGGTCGCACGAAAAAATCATCAAATACACGTAAGAAAAAAAATAACAGTCAAAGGCGGATGAACGTGAAGAAACGCGGTGCTGTTCAAGATGAGATCATCCTTGTGGTGGCATTGGTCGTCTCCGTATTATTGTTTTTAAGTAATTTTGATTTAAGCGGTGTTGTCGGACACTATGTCAGCGGCTTCATGTTCGGCTTGATCGGCTTGGAGGCATATGTTCTGCCCTTTGTTATCTTCTTTCTTACCGCATTTCATATATCCAATATGGGTAACCGCAGAGCGGGAAGAAAGATTATCAGTGCAATTGTTTTCTTCGTGGCGCTGGCTGCTTTCCTGGAGCTTGTGACAACTCCCTTCGAAGAAACCAGGAAGATATATGAATACTTTAATCTGTCCAGGGATAACCGCAGCGGCGGGGGACTCGTCGGCGGAATATTTGTTATGATCTTTTGTAATTTGTTCGATGACATAGCTACTTATATCATATTGGTTGCAGTAATGATCATATCAATTATCGTTATAACGGGTAAGGCAATCTTTACTTATCTTGCGGATAAGAGCAAATCCTCCCTGGAAGAGAGAAGGGAATATCAGAAGATACGCAAAGAAATGCAGCAGGAGATGATCGATATTCCTATGAATCATGATATAGGAGGCAGAAGACCGCCCAGGACCTTCGTTCTGGATCCGGTCCGGGCCCATGCGGCAAACCGTGCCGGAAATAAGAACGGAGCCGGGCACGCTGCCGATACCGATGGCAGTAACAATTCGAAGGATCGAAAGCCAAAAAAAGAAGGTGAACTGCCTTCTCTGGATTTTCACAAATTATTTGAAAATGATGATGACCGGGATACGGATAAAAACGGGGAAGCTGAATTGACCGTTTCTGTTCCCAAAGATTATGAAGAAGAATTGCATAATAAATTCGGACATGCCGGTCAGGAGCAGGATGGCGGGGATAACGGCCATACCGGTGCTCAACACGGAACGGACGCCATACTACATAATGGAGCAGATTCCGGTTACCGGGAAGGTATCGCAGGACATCACGATGCGAATTCCGGGCATCATGAGACACCGGTAGACGGAAAAGCACGCAGTCAGGAAAATAAGCCGACAGAAGTAGAAAAGTTGGACATCTCCCAAGTGGCGGAAGAAAAAGAATATATCCTGCCTCCCATGAGTCTGTTGACCCCTCCGAAGAACAAGGGCTCCAGAGGCGGTATGACGGAAAAGGATTTAAAGAATACTGCGGCAAAGCTTCAGACTACACTGGACAGCTTCGGAGTCCATGTAACCGTAACCAATGCCAGTGTAGGACCGGCTGTGACCAGATATGAGCTGCAGCCGGAGCAGGGTGTAAAAGTGAGCAGCATTACCAGACTGGCTGACGACATCAAACTTAATCTGGCCGCTGCCGAGATCCGTATCGAAGCACCCATCCCGGGGAAAGCAGCGGTAGGAATTGAGGTGCCGAATAAAGAAAACTCCATAGTGACCTTCCGGGAATTGCTGGAGAGCAGGGAGTTTGGGGGACATCCCTCCGGTATTGCATTTGCGGTAGGCAAGGATATCGGCGGACAGACGGTGATCGCAGATATCGCCAAGATGCCCCATCTGCTCATAGCCGGTGCTACCGGTTCCGGTAAATCAGTATGCATCAATACACTGATTATGAGTATCCTGTATAAATCAAAGCCTTCTGATGTGCGGCTGATCATGGTGGATCCTAAGGTAGTGGAGCTTAATGTATATAACGGAATACCGCATCTGCTGATTCCGGTTGTAACTGATCCGAAGAAGGCCTCTGCGGCACTTAACTGGGCGGTTGCGGAGATGACGGAGCGTTACAAGAAATTTGCGGATGTAGGTGCCAAGGACCTGAAGAGCTATAATGATAAGGCAGCGGCCGTAGCCGGCCTTAAGGATGAGAATTACCAGAAGCTGCCGCAGATTGTTATCATTATCGATGAGTTAGCGGATCTTATGATGGTATCTCCGGGTGAAGTTGAGGATGCAATCTGCCGTCTGGCACAGCTGGCAAGAGCAGCGGGTATCCATCTGGTGATTGCTACCCAGAGACCGTCCGTGAATGTTATTACAGGACTTATTAAAGCCAATATACCCTCCCGGATTGCATTTGCAGTATCCTCCCAGATAGATTCCAGAACCATCCTTGACGGAGCCGGTGCCGAGAAGCTGCTGGGCAAGGGAGACATGCTGTTCTTCCCTGCGGGTATTCCGAAGCCGGTAAGGCTTCAGGGTGCTTTCGTCAGCGAGAAGGAAGTGGGTGCGGTAGTCGACTTCCTGAAAAAGAATAATAATGAAGCAGTATACAGTGATGACATCCATGAAAAGATCAACAATGCCAGGGCCGGTGAAGGAGCCCTGGCCGGCGGAGATGAACGGGATGAATATTTTGCAGAGGCCGGCAAGTTCATAATTGACAAGGATAAGGCATCGATCGGTATGCTTCAGAGAGTATATAAGATTGGCTTTAACCGTGCCGCAAGAATCATGGACCAACTGTCGGAAGCCGGTGTCGTAGGTCCGGAGGAAGGCACGAAGCCCAGAAAGATTCTGATGTCACTGGAACAGTTTGAGCAGTATCTGGAGGAAGCTTAGATATAAAAGTGCCGATCAGATTGTTCGCGGTTATATTTGCCTGGCGGCTAACAAAGAGGACTGTTGCGGAATATACAGATAATGAAATCGGGTTTGTGAACATAGTCTTCTCGATATGTTATCTACGGGTCCTGCAGCAGTCCCTTTTCTAATTTAGTAGTCAGGATAAAGATAAGCAGTCACAATAAAGATAAACAGTCACAATAAAGATAAGCAGTTAGAATAAAGATTAGCGGTTAGAATAAAGATTAGCAGTTAGGATGAAGAGAATGAATGGCCTGCTGATAGTAAATGAATTTTTATATTCCGATAAATTCAATGAAATCCATGACTGGTTGATTAATGCAGCTGTAAAGCATGGTATTACTTTGCATTTAAAAACAAATGCGGAAGTAGTGATTGATATAAATGAAGCTGCCGAATCAGTTTATGGTAATAAGAGACTGGGGGATTTTATACTTTTCTGGGACAAGGATGTCAAGCTGGCTTCGTATCTGGAGCACCTGGGATATCCGGTATTCAATAATTCAAAAGCCATTGAGATCTGTGATGATAAAGCATTGACCCATCTGGCTTTGATGAAGCAGGGGATCAGAATGCCCAGAACCATTCTCGCACCCAAGACTTTTGATAATATAGGATATACTAATTATAACTTCCTGCGGGAGGCAGCGGAGAGATTAAATTTCCCTATGGTTGTGAAGGAATGCTTTGGCTCCTTCGGACAACAGGTATATCTGGCCGGTAATTATGATGAATTGCTTGCAAAAGTGCGTCAGATCGGTACAAAGCCCATGCTGTTCCAGGAATTCATCAAATCCTCCCATGGCAGGGATATTCGTCTGCAGGTGGTAGGTGATAGGGTGATCGCTGGTATGTATCGCTATTCCGACCAGGGAGATTTCAGGGCGAATCTTACCATCGGCGGCAGGATGCAGTCATATGAGCCTACACAGGAACAGCGTGAACTGGCGATCCGCTGCTGTCAGGTGATCGGACTTGATTTTGCCGGAGTAGATTTATTGTTCCATGAGAAGGAGGTTCCTGTGGTATGTGAGATTAATTCCAATGCGCATTTTAAGAACATCTATGACTGCACCGGAGTAAATGCTGCGGATGCCATATTGGAATATATTACTGAGCGTCTTAAGAGTTATAACCATAGGTTAGATTAATAATATGATTGTTGTGTGAATATATAATGACGGCAGATGGAAGAAGGCGGAGCATGGTAGCCTGGATGGTATATTATCGGGAAGCAGCCGAGTATAATAAAAGTTATATCGGCTTTTATCAGGACGAAGGAGTTAAGCTCGGTATTGATGTAAAACTCATTCTAGTGGAAGAGCTGGAATTCGGAGTGAAGGATAACGGCTGGTTTATGGAATATCAGAAGAAAACTATAACTTTTCCGGATTTTGTAATATGCAGGGCAATCTATCCGATTCTCAGCAGGCAATTTGAAGTGATGGGTATTCCGGTATTCAATAACTCCTTCGTGTCCGAGATATGCAATGACAAAGCAAGAACCTATCAGTACCTTGCCGGGACCGGGATCAAGATGATTGATTCCAGCTTCTATCGAAGCTTTCAGGTGAAGGATGTGCTTGCAGGAGTGGATAAATTATCCGTAATGAAAGCTGTAGAGGGACATGGGGGTAAGCAGGTATTCCTGGTGGAACCGGCAGAAAAGGGACACATTAGTGCGGAATCAGATCAGAAGACCGCACTTTCCCAGCGGGACGGGAAGGATATTGATATCCGTACCGGGCTGCAAAGCAAAGATATCCCGGAAGCTGACAGGACGGATCAGGACATTATAAAAGGACTGGAAGGTTCCGATGTGGTGCTGCAGCCCTTTACCGGCAACAGGCATCAGGATCTGCGGGTGTATGTCATAGGAGACGAAATTATAGCAGCGGTATTGCGCACTGCCAGGAAAGGCTTCAAATCAAACTTTTCCCTGGGCGGAGACGTCCGGTTATACCAGCTTTCTGAAGAAGAGAAGCAGATAATTAAAATTATTATTGACCAATTTGATTTCGGTCTGGTTGGCATTGACTTCATAATCGGAGACCGGGGTGAACTGATTTTTAACGAGATAGAAGATGTGGTAGGCTCCAGAATGCTGTATCAATGTTCTGATATCAATATAGCTGAAAAATATTTGCTCTTTATCCTGAATAATATTCAAAGGGGTACCGGTTCAAGTTAAATTCATCTTTCATGCGGTTATATTACAGGAATAAAATATATTCCTGTAATCAGGATGTACAGGATGCTGAAGAAAAGTCTTTTATAATCGATAAAGGCAAATGACAGTAACTTATATTACAGGAACTAAAAGATGTTCCTGTAATCGAGATGCACGGCGCAAAAACAGCGCCTTTTATCAGAAGTTTGAAAAGCAACTTCTGATAACTTATATTACAGGAACCGAAAGATGTTTCTGTAATCGAGATGCACGGTGCAAAAACAGCGCCTTTTATCAGAAGTTTGAAAAGCAGCTTCTGATAACTTATATTATCGGAACTGAAATGATGTTCCGATAATCGAGATACACGGTACAAAAACAACACCTTTATCAGAAGTTTGGAATGCAACTTCCGATAACTAATATTATCGGAACAAAACCCGGTTCCGATAATCGAGATGCACGGCGCGAAAAACAGCGCCTTTTATCAGAAGATAAAGGACATCTTCTGATAACTTATATTATGGTTAACAGTTCCTTGGGGGTATCGATCAGGTAATCGGCACCTTCCCTGCGCAGCACCTCACGGCAGCGGAAGCCCCAGGTCACTCCGATACAGGGGATACCTGCATTCTTGGCGGTTCTCACATCGGTTTCTGAATCTCCCACAAGCACGGCATTCTTAAGATCGGAACCTAATTCATGCACGGCGGTAAAGATGCTGTCGGGAGCAGGCTTGCGTTTAATCTCCGAGGTTTCTCCGATGGCTACCTGTATCAGGTTGCCGAAATAGGTTTTTGATAATTCTTTCACCGCATTATCATATTTATTGGAAACAATGGCAATTTTATAATTAAAGCGGTTTAAATCCAATAACAGCTCCATTATTCCATTATACGGACGGGTCTTATTCTGCATATTATGCTGATAGTTCTCCTTAAATTCGACCATAACATCAGTAACCTCCTCTTCATTGCAGTTCTCGGGGACGGAGAGACGAACAAGGTTCCTGACTCCATTACCTACAAAACGCCTAACCTCTTCCAAAGTTCTGGTAGCAAAGCCACGGCCTGTGAGAACATCATTCAAGCTGTCCCGCAGATCATCAAGAGTATTTAATAAGGTTCCGTCCAAATCAAAAATCACAGTGTTATATCGCATGTGAAACATCCTTTCCTGTAATAATCAGGCATGTGTGTGAAACATTCTTCCTGTAATAATCAGGAATGTGTGTGAAATATCATTTTCTGTAATAACCAGAAATGTGTGTGAAACATCCTTTCCTGTAATAATCAGGCATGTGCGTGAAACATTCTTTCCTGTAATAACCAGGAATATGCGTGAAATATCTTCTCCTGTAATAACCAGAAATGTGTGTGAAATATCCTTTTCTGTAATAACCAGGAATGTGCGTGAAACATTCTTTTTTGTAATAACCAGGAATATGCGTGAAACATCCTTTCTTATAATTAACCAGGAATGTGCATGAAATATCTTCTCCTGTAATAACCAGAAATGTGTGTGAAACATCTTTTTCCTGTAATAACTTAATAACGTACAGTATCCGCATGTCAATGGTCAGAGAAACAGACTGCAGGAATAGTACCGCAGAACTATAATCAATAGTATATACACATACCATTTCATAACGCAAGAGGTTTTTTTCATTACTTATTAAAGCTAATAAGATTAATA
>JAFADH010000171.1 GCA_023424995.1 Bacillota bacterium
GCATCCACCCTGTTAACTACCGAATCCGTAGTTGCCAACATTAAGAGCAACGAACCTGCAATGCCTGCAGGCGGTGCCGGCGGAATGGGCATGATGTAATCCGTAATATATTATAGTTTGAATCAACAAGACATGGGTATAAGGATTGAATGAGGTATTCTCTTTAAAAGAAGGTATCCGGTGTCTGTTATATCAGTCATAAATGTAAGCAGGAATTAGAATGGATGAATTATATCCATTCTAATTCCTGCTTTTTTGTGGCTTTGTACCGAATGGTTGGGACAGGAATTTCATGAATCTGGCCCATTACTGTATATAGAACTTTTCTGCTGGTCTATGCCGATAATGAATTTTTACTCCATTATTGTGTACAGAGTATTCTCTGTGACTCTATTTCAATAATTGGGATGGAATTCTATTTTTGTAAAATTACAAAGACGTGGGATTTATATAAATAGATAATTCTTTACAATTGCAGGAATGGAGATTACAATTGCATAAAGTAATATACAAGGAGGGTATATGGGAGATTTATATTTGGTGAAGCCGACAAAAGAGCTGGAAGAGAAGGCTATGGATTATCGGAGGGAACACATTGAACATGGAGAAGGGCACATCAATGGCAGTGGAGGATTCTCCCATTATGACAGCTATGATGAGTGGCTGACGATGATTCAATCGGTAGAAAAGGATGCATTGATTAAGGAAAAGGTTCATGCCTCCACTTATTTTTCCATACGCAAACAGGATCAGAGAATAATCGGTACAATACAGCTAAGACACAGCTTATCGGGCATGCTGCGTAAATATGGCGGTCATATCGGCTATGGAATACGGCCTTCCGAGAGAAGGAAGGGCTATGGTTCCGAACAGCTGGTACTTGTACTTGAGGAAGCTAAGAAGCTCGGCCTTGATAAGGTGATGATTACCTGCGACAAGAATAACCTGGGCTCCTCTTCGGTCATTAAGAATAATGGCGGTGTACTGGAATGGGAAGGGTATTATGAGCCGACAAAAGAAATTGTGCAAATCTACTGGATAACAGTAAGTTAATCAGTGCCTATGTGTGAAACAAGCGAATCCAGACAGAGCATGTCCCGGTTGACCCTGGATAATAAATATAAATATAATAATCAGATGGTTTAAAGAATGACCGCCATCTGATTCTATAATATTCATACAGGCAATAGCATTGAAGGCAGGGTATTATTACCTGCCAGGCAATTAGCATCATATAATACTTTAAAGGTGAGACCTGCTTTCCAAGGGATAGAAACTGCTGCAAGCTTTTATTCAAAATAAGCGTCTATTCCGTCACAGATACCCTGGACAATTTTATCCTGGTATTCGTCTGTCTGCATCAGTTTATCTTCGGTTTTATTAGTCATATAGCCCATCTCAATGATGGTTACAGGAATGGTACACCAGTTGATGCCGCTCATGTCATCTCTGGCGATGGCACCACGGTTCCTGGCACCGGTGCTGTCGCAGAGGAAATCGACGATGAGCTGTGACAGGCGGTAACTGTCTTCACTAAGCTCAGGGACATAGGGATTCTTCTTGGACGGATATAAGGTACTGGCGCCATTGACATCAGAATTCTCCGACCCGTCCGCATGGATACGGATGAACAGATCAGCATCGCTATTATTGGCAATATCGGCGCGCTCTTTGTTACTCAGATTAACATCATTCGTTTCCCGGATCATGACTACTTCATATCCGCGGTTTATGAGTTCTTCCTTTAGCTTTAGGGAAACTGCCAGAGTAAGTTCATATTCCGGTACTCCGGTGTATGCACCCTGGGTTCCGGAGCTTACCTTCGGTTTGGTAGTCTTTGCGCCGGGGCCGATGGGTTCTTCGCTATAATTTCCTTTCTTTTGATGGCCGGCGTCGATGGCGACAATCCTGCCATTACTTGACTCATCTCCGGAGACCGCAGCATCCGTAGGTTTTGCGGTGGGAGTTACTGAAGCAATGGGAGCTGCGGCAGCTTCTGTCGGAATAGCCGGAGCGGAAGGAGTTATCTCTGAAGTATCTGCCGGAGGAGAAGGAATTATGGTGGGTTCCGCAGGTTCTGCCGGAGCAGAGGGTGTCGGGGTGGATTCGATAGGAACTGCAGGAGTTATAAGTGATTCTGCAGATGGGGCAGTTGTCGGAGACAGAGCAGGAGGTATAGTAGAAGCAGTTGGGATTATGGAGGCTGTGTCGCCTGTAGTATCCGGAGTTTTTGAAGCAGCCGGATCCTCATTCTTTAAAGCGAGCACGGATAATAATATTAATATAATCAAAATTATGGCAATGATCACTGCGTTTTTAGTTTTTGAATGTTTCATCTGATGTCCTGCCCTTCTTTATCTCTTCTTTATTGCTATAAATTATGTATACAATAAAACAATTGATATTTACTAAATTTGTTAGTCATTATTATAAAATCTAAAAATGGTAAAATTAAGTCAGGAGATAAATAAATCCTGCCGTTTAAAGAGATCAAGAATCACCTTCATTTATAGTATCAATTAGCAAGTGCAAGTATTACCAGTCTATTTGTTGACCATTAAGTAAATACTGCTGATTAACGTATTGATTAATCAGCAGATAATCAGGCCAATTATGTAATCAGGCCAATTATGTAATCAGGCCAATTGTGTAATCAGACCAATCATGTAATCAAGCCAATCGTGTAATCAGATCAAATGTGTAATCAGATTAATCGTATAATCGGGTTAACCGGTAAATAAATGGTTGACAGCAAATATGAAATCAATTATGATAGAGCCGACATAATAATATTTTTATGCTAGGGGAGCCCAGAGCTGAGAGGTGTGTATTACATACTGACCCTTACTACTTGATCCGGATAATACCGGCGGAAGGAAGCAATCTAGTGGCCCCCTCCGTTTATGAAAAGGAGGATTTTTTTATGCTTCAAAATGTTTTAGAATTTTTAGCAACAAAAGAGGTATATTCTGAGGCGGAGATATACTACACCCCCACATTAGCGGGGAACATCGTATTATTCCTGCTGGCAGCCATATTGTTCGTAGTCATGGCAGCTTTTGGCGGGGCCCGGAAGAAGTTCCAGGTGAAGCAGCTGGCATTCTCTGCGATGGCAGTGACACTTGCTGTGGTTCTTTCCTTTATTAAACCGCTTTCTTTGCCCTATGGAGGTTCTGTTACCTTCTTCTCCATGCTGTTCATCTGCTTCATTGGTTATCTTTATGGCACCAGAGCAGGAATTCTGACGGGTATTGCCTATGGATTTTTACAGCTGATCATAGAACCCTCCATTATGCATCCGGTCCAGCTGCTCCTTGATTATCCCATCGCTTTCGGCTGCCTGGGACTTGCCGGCGCTTTTCGTAATTCCAGGTTCGGTATTGTTAAGGGATATATACTCGGGATCTTTGGAAGATATGTCAGCCATCTGATCTCCGGCTATGTGTTCTTTGCCATGTATACCCCGGAGGGATGGAATCCGTTCATCTATTCCACCGCCTATAATGCATCCTATATTGTGCCGGAAGCAGCATTAACGGTAATCATTCTCTTCATTCCGGTGGTACGCAACGGACTAAATGAAGTTAAGAGGATGGCAACTGAGAATTAAGCAGGAGAGTTAAGCATATGATAGGTAATAAAGGTATCCAGGGAAGGCAACTGTTTTGAAGCTACGGTTTACCATTGGCATTGCCATTATCATATGTATCATTTTATTGATATCGGTTATCGATATAAGACACAATAGTATGAATGAAATTCAGCAGTCCCTGAGTCCTGATCTGAGTAAGCAGGAGCAGCTGAATCAATTGGAAAGGCTGAATCAACTGGTATGGCTGGAGAATAAAGTTGCCAGGAACAGGGATGACAGCAGCTTAACCAGTTCGGACAAAAGTCCGGATTATACCAGGATGTTTCCCAACCTTTACTCCGAATATATAAAACCAAAGGAAGCGGATAAGGAGCGTAAGATTGCTTATCTGACCTTTGATGACGGGCCCAGCATAAATACCTATGATATTCTTGATATCCTGGAAGAAAAGGATATCAAGGCAACGTTCTTTATCGTCGGGAGCGCCATTAAGGATAAGGAAGAAGACAGCTTAAGAAGAATGGTAAATGAAGGACATACTATCGGAATCCATACCTACTCCCATCTGTGCAATGAGATCTATTGTTCCGTAGAAAATTATCTGGATGATTTTAATACGGTATATGAGCAGATCTATGACATCACCGGAGAACGCGTGAATATATACCGTTTTCCCTGGGGGAGCAACAACGGATACAGTAAGAAGATCAAGAACGCTTTATTAGAGGAGATGGAGCGGCGAGGTTTTGCCTGCTATGACTGGAATGTGGATACGAAGGATGCAGTGGGACGCCCTACTGCATATTCCATCCTGAAGAATATACGCAAGGATATCAAACGCTACAATGATCCCATCATCCTCATGCATGATTCAAAAAAAAATGACCTGATTGTTCAGTTATTGCCCGAAATCATCGGATTGCTTAAGGATATGGGCTATGAATTCGACACTCTTGATAACCGGGAGCAATACCTGTTTCCCTGGGGATGAATTTAATATTTACATAATGAACCGGGGAGAACTGATACAAAGGACCGCTGTTTTTGATAGCAGTTCACACAAAGAATAGTATTTACAGCATTAAAAATATGACTTGAAATGATATGCTCTCCTTGTGATAACAGTTTAAATAATCCTAAATTGTTTATCACAAGGAGAGCATATTATTTTGAATCCTCTTTTATTTTAAGCCTGGCATACTATACTTCTATCGGCTCCATGACTTACGGCAGCAGTCCCAGTGTATTAAAGGATAACTCCTTTCCGCTGCGCATTTCCTGACGCGCAGTTTGTATCAGGCCATCCATTTTCTCCAACTCCTTCAGCAGCAGCTTCTCCTCTTCGCTTGTAAAAATCACATTACTGATCCCGCCGTTTCTTATAATGATCCGTTTGTGGGCCATAAGAGCCAGAAGGGGATCATGGGTAGCCATTAAGACAATTTTATCGGAGGAGACCAGAAGCTCAAGGGCTTTTTTACGGTTAATTCCGGCATTTTCTATTTCATCAATGAGCACAATAGGCGAGGAGCTTAAAATCGCCGTATCCGCAATCATTAATGCTCTTGACTGTCCGCCGCTCAGGCTGGTCACAGGAGTATTCAAGTCAAACTTTTCTCCTGCCAGATTATTGGCGGCCAGGATGATCCGTTCAATAGCGGCCTGAGGGTCATCCGCCAGGCGGCTTTCAGCATGCATTCGTAAGAATTCCTGCACGGTAAGGTCCATGATAAAATTCATATTCTGGGAGAGCTGTGCCACCAGCCGGTTATTGGAGGAATACCGCCATTTATTGTCCGGCTTTTTCCCGTTGATGAGGATACTGCGGCCTGTAGGAGTATCCTGCTGGGCTACCCATTCAATATCCGCCAAAAGGCGGCTTTTGCCGGAACCGGTAGGTCCTACGATGGAAATGATCTGGGAGGTCTCAGCCGTAAGCTCGGAAAAACCCTCCGGATTGCCGGATTTGTCATGTCCCGGCAGAATAGTCAGGGAAAGGACCTGATTATTCTTATCCAGTCCTAAAAAGGAACACATCTGCCCGATATAGGCAGGGAGGTCTGACAGGAGCTTTTCCTTATCAATGACCCTGTCCTCCAGCTCTTCCTCGGTAAATTGCTCCAAATACTCCTGAAAGGTCCTGTCTCCGTATCCGGCAATATCCAGCTTGTTCTGCTCAAAGAATGATGCTGCAAAGGGATATTCCTGAAGCAGCCTGTCCAAACTCCAATTCTTCATTTTTTATCCGCTCCCAAATTTATTTTCTTTATATTGCCCATCTGAAAGGCCTCTCCGATTCTTGTTTCTCCAAGGCAGTAGGAGCAGAGGGCGGAAGGCATGGGGAAACGGAGCAGCATACCCTGTACGGACCGGATATCTTGGGCTTCATCATACAGGAGGCTTCCCAGCTCGTAAGCGCCCTGTCCCGTCAGTCCGTTTACATGCAGGGTAATTGCACGGGGATTTACGGAGCTTACACGGGAGGCGAACACCTCCCTCTCTGCCTGGGAGACGATATCCCCCTTTGTTATTACTACAAAGTCCGCGGATTTTAACATGGGTCCGATTTTCTTCGGGGTATTGATACCCGAAAGATTATCGATAACGCATACCCCCTTCACTTCCTTTAGATAGGGAGAGCAACGGTTGCACAGACCGGCAGATTCCGTAATGAGCAGGTCAAGATTCTCGTGTCTGCCCCAATTTACTACCTCTTCGATATTGGAAGCAAAAAAATGGTCGGGGCACAGAGCGCCGGACAGACCTTTTTTAACCGGAATTCCTGCTTTTTCATAAGCCAGGTCGTCATCGGTATACAGGCAGTCGAATTTCACGACACCTACCTTTATATTTCTGCTGTGGAAGGCAGCGACGGTTTTTAGGATTACCGAGGTTTTTCCTGAGGAAGGGGGACCTGAGAATATTACCAGATTCATAGGGCCTCCTTTCCTGATGCATCGTAAAACAGCTGCTCCGTGTGCAGGATCAGTTCCCCTATATCATGACTGTGGATATAATCCCATCCGAGCCACATAAATTTCTGGTCAGGATTCAAATGATTGTCTACCAATGGGTTGGTAGAAGGAAATTTACCGTTCGAGGACAGTATTTCTCCTATTTCTTTGGAATACAGGAAATCCACGAAAGGCTTGAGCTTTTCTTTCTTCTTTGCCCTTGCCAGAAGAAAAATGGGGCTTATAATGGCGCCGTCACTGGGCCATACCGGGCGCAGCGGACTTTTCTTATTCACCATACTGGCAAAGAAATAGGGGGTGATAGTAACGGCAGGCACCGAGACACCTTCCTTTGGAAGGTGGGATTTTACCATCTGGGCCGGGTGCATACTGCGCAGAAGGGCCTTTCCCATCTTTTTTACGCCTTCTTCTCCGTAATAACGGTAGATATGCAGCAAAAAAGCATTGAACATGTCCAGATCCCTCATAGGCAGGCTGATGCTGTTCTCAAATTCGGGTCTCATTAAGTCCGCCCAGCTTTCAGGGAAGGGACGGTCTCCTAAAGCCGCGGTATTTACCATCATGATGGCGGAAACAACGCCGATCACCGCATACTGTCTTCTGGGATCCTTCAAGGAGATGCCGGCATTGTCGAAATCAGGGTTCATATGGTCTATTCCGGAAATATCTTCAAATTCACCCGCATCCCTGTAGCGTCCCATGAGTTTCTTGTCAAAAAACAGGTCAAAGCCGGCAGACAGATACAGATCGGACAGGGTATCGGCATTGCCGTCTGCGGCAATTACCCGCTCCTTGACATCATCCAGTCCCAGATTGGCAGATTTCAGATTATAATCCACCTTAAAATCCAGTGTATCCTTCATGGAATCCATCCAGGCTTCAAACTTCTCTAAAAGGGGAAGGCGGATAGGGCAGGGCAGTACCCCCTCAATACGGATATCTCCGCCGGACTCCTTCTTTATTGCATAAAGTCCTGTGGAAAGATCCGGGAGGCTGCCTTCAATCGCCTCTTCCAGTTTATTTATGAAAAGCTCCTGATTGACCTTGCGCAGGGACAGGGCCATCTCCAGAGTAACAGTCTTTCCCAGGGACTGACGCATGACGGGATTGCTCAGATGTTCAAAACCGTTGGCGACAAACAAAGCAATTGTATCGGGGTATTTCTCCGTAATATCATAAATAGTATCGGTAACTTTAAAATAGCGGGACATAGTCATCTTCCTTTCTAAAAACCGTGTAAGCGGTGTAAAGCCTTGTTCCAGTGATATTATAACTATAATAACATGGCGTTTCAACTTTTCTTGTTGTAAATACAACGGTAACTCGTTGTTATACTGATATATTTTATCAAATAATATGAAATTGTATTATTTTAAGGGAAATGATGAGAAACCCGGTAAGACCATTGAGTTAAGACATTGAAAACGGCAGTTAAAAGTAACAGAGCATGAATAAAAAAATCATGCTCTGTTACTTTTTTTCAATATATTTATAAAAGATTTGATTACTCTGCGATTCTGGATACTGCCACGTAGATTGCAGAGATCTTGTACCAGGTCGCAAAGTCTACGACACCGGTTTCAGGGAGGTCGAAGGTTTGCTGGAAGGCCTTTACGGCATCGGAGGTCTGCTGGTTGTACTGGCTGTTGACAGCCACCTTGGGAATAGCGGTATAGGTATCGGAGATCCGGTTTAACTGCTCCTGTATCGTACGTACATTACCGCCGCTGGCACCGATGTTCAGGTCTGAGCCCGGCCAGGAGACAGGAACACCGGCCACCTCCGCTGCGCTGTTGATATAGATGGAATTCCCATAGAAATTTTTCAGTATATCGATGGCGGACATACCCTGGTCACCCAGGTCCTTGGAGCCCCATTGCGTCATCCAGTTGGGGCATTGTACCTTTCTGCCGTCGCAATACTGGGTCAGGATCGGCTGCTTGACATTCGGACGGGAAAGGTAGTTATTAAAAAGCTGGTCTACGATCAGACCGATGTTGCTGAAGATGTTACGTCCGGGAATCCATTTGTGGTCGAAGGCGGTGGAGGAGGTTACGGTAAAGTTAAAGCCCTGGTTGCGGTACCATTCCGTAAATACACGGTTCAGGGTAAAAGACTGTATGGCAAGTATATTGGCTTTGATGGTTTCTTCCGGCCAGGTGGAATAGATCTCACTGGAGGCCACATTCTTGATGTAATCCCGGTAACGGACATAATGATTGGCAGCGGTAGTATCCGTCGGAGGACCGTCATGGACAACGATATACTCAGGGATCACCACCTCGGTCAATACGATCTCACCGGTCTCGGCGGTAGATTTAACCTCCGCCTCCGCAATTTTAGGAGGATAGTCGCCATACAGGGTATGAGGAGGTATGACATATAATTGTGCTTCGGTCTCAGGGCTGACCGGTCTCAGGACAGCTTCCTGGATGGCGGTAATATTCGGAAATATCTCTACATTCTGAATTGTTGCGGGTGTATAATTATCTGCAGTAATTCGGACGGTGTACTCGGCGTAAGGCTGTACGGTAGAAGGTTCCAGGCTGTACTCCGGAGAAGGGGCAGGCAGTTCAACCTCCTCTGTCATTCCGGAAGCATCGGTGGTCAATTGCTCCTGTATCTGATCGGGTAAGGAGGCCAGGGAGATAATGACGGACGCATTGGCAACCGGAGCCATATTCGGTGTGAATACCCGCACCCGTAATCGTCCGGTCTGAGTCCCTACCTGGGCCCCGTGAAGCCTCATATTCTCATAGGAAGCACCTCTACTGCTCTGTGCCGGGATATCTCTGCCGATCTGCGGTGGGAAGGCCTGCCTGCTCCGGGCAGGAGCGGCATGATTATTCCGTGCCGGAAGAACCAGCCCCTCCTGTGCCGGATACATCGGCAGCCTTTCTGCAGGAATATTGTTTAAGAAATAATTCATTCGATTCATGATAATACCCCACAAATTAATTAATAGTTATTCAGCCAATCTGGCTACGGCAACATAGAGCTGGGAGATGCGGTACCAGGTTGCCATATCAACCACACCTGTAGCAGGGAGATTGAAGATCCGCTGGAAAGCCCGGACTGCGTTAGCTGTTGCAGGGCCGTACTGACCGTCCACGGCGATTCTGGGAATTGCGGAATATACCTGGGCGATTCGGTTAAGCTGTGTCTGGATCGTTCTCACATCTTCACCTGTAGATCCGGTGGTCAGATTGGTACCGCCCCAGGATCTGGGAACACCGGATACCTCAACAGCTGTATTGATATACATATCGCTGCCATAGAAATTACGTAGGATCTGAATCGCCGTATAGCCCTGGTCACCCAGATCCTTGGAGCCCCACTGGGTCATCCAGCCGGGGCAGGAGGTTCTTCTGCCATCACAGTACTGAGTCAGGATGGGCTGGATAACATTGGGGCGGGACAGATAATTAACGAATATATTATCAACAATTAATCCTATATTGGTGAAGATATTCCTGCCTCTGGTCCATTTGTGGTCGTAGGCAGTTGAGGAAGTAATAGTGAAATTCAAGCCCTGGTTACGGTACCACTCAGTGAAAACACGGTTTAAGGTAAAGGAGAGGATGGCCAGCACATTGGCATATATGGTCTGTTCCGGCCAGGTGGCGTAGATCTCACTGCTGGCAACATTTTTAATGTAATCCCGGAACCGTTCCCAGTAGTTTGAAGCGGAGGGATCCGCCGGGGGTCCGTCATGGACAATCACGAACTCAGGAATTACCACTCTGCTTAATACGATTTCGCCGGTCTCATCGATAGGCTTGATCTCGGCTTCCGGAATCTTGGGAGGGAAATCACCGTACAGGGTATGGGGAGCGATATCAAATATGCGTTCCGGTGCCTGGGGTTCTTCCTGGGGTATCAGCGTGGAATCCTGTTCGGATTCCACTTCGGGCAGAATCTGGACATTGGAGAAAAACACAGTCTCATAGCCGGGTGCGGTGATACGGACGTCATAGAGGGAATAAGGCTGCGGTTCGTCAGGTGCAAGGCTGTAGTCGATGGGAGGAGCGGGGAGCTCGATATCCTGGGTTAATCCGGAATTATCCGTAGTGAGCTGTTCGAGTGTAACGGAAGGGTTGCTGGGAGAGCTGATGGATATGGTTGCATTCTGGACCGGAATCTCACCGGGAGCGGTTGTACGGACACGCAGGAGCCCGAAGGATTGAGTGTCCATCTGTGTAGGGTAAACTCTTATATGATTTATCGATTGCAGGCTCCTGTCGGGGTTCATGCTTTGATTCATATACAGTCCTCATTAATATACTTTATTAATAAAGTATGTTTCCCTTGCACAAAATGTTCACGGTAAAGGAGCTTAATCCTTAGAAAACAGCAGATACTGTACCTGACGTTCATCCGGATGGACATATTTTGTATCTAAGGATTTTTATAAAATTTTTAAAAATCTCTTGTATTTTAAAAATGGATATGCTACAATCATAAAAATGCATGGAAAAAATGTATATTTATACACTAACTTTAATAATAATTAAAAGACAAAATCATTAAAAATGCGGAGGAATGGACCTTCTGCATTGATTGCACTCTTTTTTTTTGCGTAATTTTAGTCACAAGCCGCTGAGAGTGGCAGAATGGAGGAATTGATGAAAGCATTCTTAATTCTTGAGGATGGCAATGTCTTTACAGGCGAGAGCATCGGAGCACAGAAAGAAATCATCAGCGAGATCGTCTTCAACACAGGTATGACCGGTTATCTCGAAGTACTGACGGATCCTTCCTATGCAGGCCAGAGTGTCGTTATGACCTATCCTTTGATCGGTAATTACGGTATCTGCTACGAAGACATGGAATCCCACAAGCCTTGGGTGGACGGATTTATCGTAAGAGAATTATCAAGGATACCCAGTAACTTCCGTAATGAGGAAGGTATCCAGAGCTTTCTCGCAAGAAACGAAATTCCGGGTATCGCAGGAATTGATACCAGAGCCCTGGTGAAGCTGCTCAGAAACAAGGGTACCATGAATGGAATGATCACGACCAATGCCGATTTCAAACTCGAGGAAGTACTGGCTAAGGTTCAGCAGTATAAAGTGGCTAAGGTAATCGCAAAGACAAGCAGAACTGACGTGAAGGTTATTCCCGCAATCGGCGGGACAAAATATAAAGTGGCGCTTATGGATTACGGACTGAAGGGTAATATCCCGAGATCCCTGGCAAAGAGAGGCTGTGAAGTAACGATATATCCCGCGTTCACGAAGGCGGAAGAGGTATTGAAGGACGGCCCGGACGGCATCATGTTATCCAATGGTCCCGGAGACCCCAAGGAATGCGGCGAGGTTATCAGGGAAGTAAAGAATCTGTTTGACTCGGAGGTGCCCATCTTTGCCATCTGTCTCGGTCATCAGCTGCTGGCCCTGGCCAACGGAGGAGATACCAGGAAGATGAAATACGGACACCGCGGCGCCAACCATCCGGTGAAAGACTTAAAATCCGGCAGGGTATACATCTCCACTCAAAATCATGGCTATATGGTGATGGAAGAAAGCCTGCCCAGGGAAATTGCCGAGGTCAGCTTCATTAATGTCAATGATAAAACCAACGAAGGCATGCATTATCTCGGTAAGAATGTGTTCTCCGTACAGTTCCACCCGGAAGCATGTGCGGGACCAAGGGACAGCGAATTCCTGTTTGACGAGTTTATTCATATGATGGAGGTGCAGAGATAATGCCCAGGATAGAAAGTATTCATAAAGTATTAGTAATCGGTTCCGGACCGATTATCATCGGCCAGGCGGCAGAGTTTGATTATGCAGGAACCCAGGCCTGCCGTTCCCTGAAGGAAGAGGGCATCTGTGTCGTATTAGTCAATTCCAATCCCGCAACCATCATGACGGATAAAGAAATCGCAGACATCGTATATATAGAGCCCTTAACACCGGACTTTGTTAAGCGGATCATTATAAAGGAAAAGCCCGACAGCGTACTTCCTACCCTGGGCGGCCAGGCAGCACTGAATATTGCCATGGAGCTTGAAGAATCCGGCTTCTTAAAGGAACAGGACGTCCGTCTTATCGGAACTACCTCAGAGACTATAAAGAAGGCGGAGGACCGCCTGGAATTCAAGAAAACCATGGAGAAAATCGGAGAGCCCTGTGCTGCCAGCGAGGTTGTCACTACAATTAAGGCCGCGGTAGCATTTGCAGATAAGATCGGTTATCCGGTGGTTGTCCGTCCGGCCTATACCCTGGGCGGCAGCGGCGGAGGAATCGCCGCAAGCCAGGAGGAGCTGGAGGATATCTGTTCGAACGGCCTTCGTCTCAGCCGTGTCGGACAGTGCCTCATCGAACGTTCCATCGCGGGCTGGAAGGAGATAGAATATGAGGTAATGCGGGACAGTGCAGGCAACTGCATCACCGTATGCAACATGGAGAATATCGATCCGGTGGGCGTCCATACGGGCGACAGCATCGTAGTTGCTCCTTCCCAGACACTTGGCGACAAGGAATATCAGATGCTTCGCAGCGCATCTCTTAATATCATCACAGAGCTTGGGATTACCGGAGGCTGCAACGTACAATATGCGTTACATCCAGATACCTTTGAATACTGTGTTATAGAAGTAAATCCCCGTGTAAGCCGGTCCTCCGCTCTTGCCTCCAAGGCAACCGGATACCCCATCGCAAAGGTAGCGGCGAAGATTGCACTTGGGTATCATCTGGACGAGATACAGAATGCGGTGACCCAGAAGACCTATGCAAGCTTTGAACCGACTCTTGACTATGTGGTAGTAAAGATCCCCAAATGGCCCTTTGATAAATTTATCACCGCAAAGCGCCTCCTGGGCACACAGATGAAAGCCACCGGCGAGGTTATGTCAATCAGTACCAACTTCGAAGCCGCCTTAATGAAGGCGCTCCGTTCTCTTGAGCAGAACATCTATAGCTTACGGTATGGTAATTACGGACACATGACACCGGAAGAGATCAGACAGGAGCTCCATCAAGTGGATGACAGACGTCTGTTCGTAATCGCCGAAGCAATCCGTAAAGGTATTTCTTATAGTGAAATCCAGAAAATAACGAAAATTGACCTATGGTTTATTGATAAAATCGCAAGCCTGGTGGAGCTGGAGAAGGAGCTGGAAACCGGTGCCCTGACTGTGGAGCTTCTTGAAAAAGCCAAGATTTTAGGCTTTCCGGACCGTGTCATCTCCGAGCTTACGGGTAAACCGGCGTCTGAGATCAAGGCACTGCGCAAGCAGAACAAAATCGTAGCCGCCTTTAAGATGGTGGATACCTGCGCGGCAGAATTCGATGCGGCCACACCATATTATTATTCCGCCTTCGGCAGCTTCAATGAGGTAGAGAAGACCACCGGCAGAAAGAAAATCATGGTTCTCGGCTCCGGTCCCATCCGTATCGGACAGGGCATCGAATTCGATTACTGCTCCGTCCACAGCGTATGGGCACTGAGACAGAACGGATGCGAGACCATCATTGTGAATAATAATCCGGAGACGGTAAGCACCGACTTCGATATCGCCGATAAGCTGTATTTTGAACCGCTGACACCGGAGGATGTGGAGAACATCGTAGACATCGAGCAGCCGGACGGTGCGGTGGTCCAGTTTGGAGGACAGACAGCAATTAAGCTGACGGAAAGCCTGATCAAGATGGGCGTACCAATCCTTGGTACCTCCGCGGCAGACGTAGATGCGGCAGAAGACAGGGAATTATTCGATAAGATACTGGAGCAGTGCGGCATTCCGAGGCCTGCCGGCAAGACCGTATTCACCACGGAGGAGGCGATTAAGGCGGCAGGGGAGTTAGGTTATCCCGTCCTTGTCCGTCCTTCTTACGTACTTGGCGGTCAGGGAATGCAGATCGCCATCAACGATGAAGATATCGTAGAATTTATGAATATCATCAATATGACCGTTCAGGAGCATCCGATCCTGGTGGATAAGTACCTGATGGGCAAGGAAGTGGAAGTGGATGCGGTATGTGACGGCAGAGATATCCTGATACCCGGCATCATGGAGCATATTGAGAGGGCAGGTATCCACTCCGGAGACAGTATCTCCGTATATCCGGCCCAGACCGTCAGTGAAGCGGTGAGGGAGCAGATCGTGGATTATACGAAGAAGCTGGCGAATTCGCTGCATGTCATCGGTCTGATCAACATCCAGTTCATCGTATATAACGAGACCGTATATGTAATAGAGGTCAATCCCCGCTCCAGCCGTACCGTACCTTATATCAGCAAGGTTACCGCGCTGCCCATCGTAGATATCGCCACTAAGGTGATCCTGGGAGACACCATCCGATCCCTTGGCTATGAGCCCGGATTATGGCCTGAATCAGAATATATCGCTATCAAGATGCCGGTGTTCTCCTTCGAGAAGCTCCGCGGCGCAGAGACCAGCCTGGGACCGGAGATGAAGTCCACCGGCGAATGCCTCGGCATCGCCAGGACCTACCACGAGGCTCTGTACAAAGCCTTTGTAGGTGCGGGAGTGAACCTTCCCAGGCACAAGAGGATGATCATGACTGTGAAGAAGCAGGATAAGGAGGAAGCAGTGGAGCTGGGCAGGAGGCTCGTCGCCCTTGGATATGAAATTCTTGCAACGGACGGAACAGCACAAGTACTTAATGAGAACGGAGTCCCTGCCACCGTAATCCGCAAGATTGACCAGGAGCATCCCAACATCCTTGACATCATCTTAAGCCATGAGATCGATATGGTCATCAATACTCCTACCATGGGACGCGATAAGACCAGAGACGGCTTTATCATCCGCCGTACCTCCATCGAAACCGGAGTAACCTGCTTCACGGCACTGGATACGGCGGCAGCATTACTTACCAGTATGGAAAGCGATAACAGTGAGATTACACTGGTGGATGTGGCTAAATTATAAGAGGCTTTTATAATAAATGACAATTGCGGTAAAAAGCAGATATATTAATGAGCTTCGTAAAATAAAGCTTCAGAAGTCAGTGCAATAGAATAGTTTTTATGGTATAAAAAGCCTTGATCATCTGATGTGATCCCTCCAAAGTAGTAGTACTTTTTATATTTGTACTGTCTGCTTTAGGGATATCAGACGATCGAGGCTCTTTGTTTGCTGTTTTTAGCAAGATCCTACCTTATGGGAATTATCTCCAACCAGTAACCGTCCGGGTCGTTGATGAAGTAGATGCCCATAGACGGATTTTCATAGCAGATACATCCCATCTCCTTATGTTTGCTGTAGGCTGCGTCGTAATCATCAGTTCTGAATGCCAGATGGATCTCATTGTCCCCAAGCTCATAGGGGCGGTCCCAATCCTTTAACCAGGTCAGCTCCAGGAGAT
>JAFADH010000192.1 GCA_023424995.1 Bacillota bacterium
GTATCTGCCTGCTCATCCAGAACGATCAACTCAGCGCCGGCAGCTTCAATGGCAGTCTTATATGCCGGATTTATTTTTCGGGGCGAGATGATTTTGCAGTCCAAACCGGAATACGCAGCATATGCAGCCAGTGATATCCCCGCATTACCGCTTGAAGCAGCCACAATCGCTTCTTTTCCCATAGCAAGAGCACGGGCTATTATAAGCGGACTCATCCGGTCTTTATGTGATCCGGTTGGATTCTGAAACTCGTTTTTTACATATACTTCTTTAACTCCTGCGTACTGCGCCAGCTTATGAAGACGTATCACCGGTGTGTTTCCCTCACCCAGTGTCGGAAAATCTCAATACGGCAGCAAGTTTCCATATCTCTGCATACCTTTTCCCATGGTACTTTTATATGCTGTGCCATTATATCGGAAGGAAAGGCTGGCATTCTCATCCTTTTCCAGACATTGGGGGCACCCACGGAAATAATCGCTGACCGAATACTCCGCCCCGCATTTGATGCAGTACATTGACTTGATTTCCGTATTCAGTTCATACATACCGATACCTCCGATTCTTTAGATTTATTATCTTAACGATTCAAAATTCACTTCAGGATATTGTTTCGGCTGTCCCTCCAGAAGTGAAGATAGCTGCCCTTTCAACTCCTTATCGAAGAAGGCAAGAGAATAGGCATTGATAATGTCAACCCCCCGCTGCGCCTTGATGGGTCCGGTTATGCCAATGCAGGGCAATAGCGGCGACCAATACGGAACATCGGTAAAATCGATGTGGAATATCCCTGCGATCTCCACATAGTAGCCATCGCCCGGCAGGTTCTCATACACTGCGCGCATAGTATCGATGGTCAGAATAATATCTTTTTCCTCCCAGGTACCGTTGCTGCCGCGTTCTAAGCGCATGGTATCGGCACTGCGCGTGATGAACATGGTCGGTTGTTCCAGTCCCTTCCCGACGACTTCGGCGGGGATGTAAACATCCATAATGAGACAGGCCTTCAGGCGTGAATCTTTTAAGCTTGCCTGGGCTGCGTTCATACCGCCCAGCGATACTCCGAATATGCCGATGTGCTCAAGGTCGAGCCGTCCGGTCAGTATCCGGTTGGGATCGCTCTTATTAAGCGCTTCAAGCCGGTCCAGGGCAAGGCTCGCATCCAGGGCGAAATAAGGAATCGTCCCGTCCGGCAGAGGCTGCCCGTATAAGGTTGGCGCTTGCGGCTGCGGCTCCACGCTCTGCATATTGAGCGGGAGTATCTCGTCTCTCGGCAATCCGGGGATTTGCCGTCCGTCTGAGAAGCGCACCATTGGGGCAATACCCGGCTGGTCCAGGCCTATGACGATATAGCCATGGGAAACCAGCTCTTCGATCTGAAAGGTATTTGCTGAGCGGAACCCGCTTATTCCGGTAAGATACAGCAGGACAGGGTAGCTGGGCCTGTCGTCTGCAACAGGAGCGGATATCGCGGCATTTGTGGTCACATACTTGAGGTGGCTGAAAACGAATTCAGGCAGACGAAGAAACCGTCCGATCACCGGCGTCACCACATCGGCATCCTGGATGTACGGAGCCTTTTTCATCGAGGGCTCTTTCTTAGCCGGATACCACACCTGCGCCATAAGTTCACGATGGTCATCGGGGTTGCCTGTGAAAAGTTCCGGACGACTCGTATCTGCCCAGTGATACGTCATCGTACCGATCCCGTATGGTCCGGTTGGTTTGGGAAAAGAAAATACGGGCAATACAACCGGCAAAACAATGGATATCACTATCCCAATGACACCGAAACCAAGACTGAAAAAATAAACGGCGCAATTCATATGTAAGCCAATCCCGATTCCTTTACTAAACAGCCAAATCACAAAGAATATTGAGGCTAGGGCGTATGCCGGAACCATTTGCCAGCGAAAGCCTTCAACCACCACTTGTATCGCAGCGATCAGGAGCGCGGCTGCGGCCATATAGTCAATCCAGCGTATGGTATGCTTAATCCTGAAAGAGCAAAACGCTGTAATATTGCTAATGGCGAGAATAATTTCAAAGAATCTCATCTGCTGCTAACCTTTCAAAGGCTTCACTGCCTTTTTTGTTCGAATGAATAAAATAAATATTCATTCGAATTTTATCATTTTGTATGGGCGATGTCAAGTCGTCCAAGACGTCGGACTTTTTATGGAAGCAAACTTGGCGTCTATGTGTTGTCAAAAGAATATCTTGGTTTGCTTTGCGTCTTTTTTTTGTATTCAATTGCTTCTGTGGGACATCTATGAAGACAAGCCATGCAATGGGTACAGTGATTTCCCCATACGGGCTTACCGTCAGTTAAGATAATATTGTTCAGTGGACATAGCTCTACACATTTACCGCAGCTGACACATTTTGTTTCTTTAATATGAAATCCTTTGGCATCTACCAAAAACCTATAAAATATGCTGTTTATTAAACCGCTTTTCAACTGACTGACAACATCGTTTTCCTCCATAGATGAAAAATGATTTCCATTATGGATATCTGCTAAAATCTGATTGATTAAAGGTTCTGCTTTTTTATTTATTTCTTTTGCCGAGGCCTTATCAACACCGGGAAAAAGGAGAAGGTAATTATCCGGCATCATGACTTGTGCATAACCTTGTAAATCCCAGCCTTTGTATTGGCAAAGGCTTTTCACATGATTACTTGCACTTGCGGTTTCTCCTCCGTAAGTCAAAATAAAATATGCCTTGCGGCTTCCCTTAAAAGTGGTCTTTCTTATATAATCCTCTACCACTCGCGGCAGCCTCCATGCATAGGTTGGACAAACAAATACAAAGGGTTTCGTTTCCGAAACAAGGTCGTCTTGTTTATTCTGCTTCATTAATAGGTTTAATGAAACGATTTCATCTTTTGTTTCCTTGGCAATTCGCTCTGCAACATATCGGCTGTTACCTGTGGCAGAAAAATATAAAATCATAAAATATGCTCCTTTCAAAATAAGCATTCGGAAGCTCCCGATTCTTATGCTTTAGCCGTTCCATTTTATTACGCTTTTATGAACCTTTATACACCTGTTTTTGATTCCTTAAACCATAGTAATGCCTCCTTGTCTCAGTAAATTATTGGCAATTTGAAATAATAAAACTATATTAGCATCATGGTGTTGTTTTTGCAACCTACAGATGTTTTTGATCTGCTGTGTTAGCGACAAATGACTCTTATGTGTCTGTTTTACATACGATTATGCAAATTTGATGCAGATTAGGAGGGTGCTTGTGAAAGAAATAAAACAGAACAGGAAAGCTCAATATATACAGATATATGAGAAATACGAATTAATGGCTTTAGTACCACATTCATCGACGAAAGAGTTTTATTTCATATATGTGCTCAATGGAAGTGTTGGTCTGATAAATCAGCCTGCACTTATTTAGGCTTTATTGTACTGGCATCCATATTAATTCGTTCAGCCTTGAAAATAAACGCCGGTCATGTTGATATGTGACCGGCTTTTTTAGTAAATAAAAAAGCCGGACCCGGCAGAGGTAAAAGCTAGAATCAATTAAAAAATGATTAAATAATTTAATTGGTAATTTTAGAAAATAATTGGATGGTGCTGAAATGTCATGAATCAACAATGTTGTAAGTCTGTTAATGAAAATAAATATATTAAATTATTGAAAAAAACAGAATTTGCTATTTACAAAATCTAAATTATTTAATAAAATTAAATTGAGAATTTAATTAAAAATGACTAGTTTAGAACGGTAACTAAAAAGGAGGTTTCCATGAAAAGCATCAAAATAGGCTTTGCACCCACCAGAAGAAGTATTTTCAGTGCTCCGGATGCGGTTAAATATGCAGACCTGACAAGAAAGAAACTGGATGAGCTTCAGGTCGATTATGCGGATATCACGGACATTAATCCGGAAGGGCTTCTCTATAACGACGAGGATATGGAGGCGGTGGCGGAGAAGTTTATGAAGGAAAAGGTAAAGGGCTTATTTATCCCCCATTGTAATTTCGGTACGGAATATGTCGTGGCAAAACTGGCCAGGAAGCTGGGGGTACCGGTTCTTTTATGGGGACCCCGGGACGAGAGGCCGGACGAGAACGGGATACGGCTGCGTGACAGCCAATGCGGATTATTTGCGACAGGCAAGGTGCTGAGGAGATTCCAAGTACCTTTTACGTATATGACTAACTGCAGGCTGGAGGATCTTCAATTTGAACGTGGAGTCCGGGACTTCCTGGCCGTCTGTAATGTGGTGGACACCTTCCGTAATATCAAGATCCTTCAGATCGCTCCGAGGCCCTTTGATTTCTGGTCTACCATCTGCAATGAAGGAGAGCTCCTTGAAAAATTCAATATCCAATTGGCGCCGATCCCCCTTCCGGAATTGATCCGCAGAATGGAAAAGGTGAAAGAAGAAGGCACCGAGGTCAATGAGGTCGTGGCTTATTGCCGGGAGAACATGAAGATATGCGTGAAGGAGGATGCTTTACATAATGTGGCCGCATTAAAGGTCGCTATGAAATCTCTGGCGAAGGAATACGGCTGCAGGGCAATTGCCCTGCAGTGCTGGAACGAGCTGCAGCATGAGACAGGCATCATGCCCTGTGCGGCCAATTCCCTGCTGAATGAGGAAGGGATCCCTGTCGTATGTGAGACCGATATCCATGGTGCGGTTACCGCACTGCTGGCGGAGGCGGCGGTAACGGATGATACCCGTTCCTTCTTTGCCGACTGGACGGTACGTCATCCGGATAATGAGAACGGGGAGCTATTGCAGCATTGCGGACCCTGGCCCATATCCGTTGCCAGGCATAAGCCGACTCTCGGATATCCTCTTGCCTTCCGGCATCCCGGTGCGGTGGAGGCGGAAGCAAAGCACGGGGAGGTGACCCTGTGCCGCTTTGACGGCGATAACGGGAACTATTCCCTGCTTCTGGGGAATGCCGTGGGAGTGGAAGGGCCCTATACGAAGGGCACCTATGTATGGGTCCAGGTGGCGAACTTAAAGCGTCTTGAGGCCAAGATCGTAGAAGGGCCGTATATCCACCATTGCGTAGGGATTCATAAGAACGTGGTTCCCGTATTGTATGAAGCATGCAAGTATATGGGCGTCAAACCGGACCTGTATGATCCCGTTGAGGAAGAAGTTAAGGCATATCTGCGCGGAGAATATTAATTGAAAGAAGGATGGTTTTTTTGGTGAACAGGCTGACAGAGAAAGCATATGCGCTCAGACAGGAAGTAGTGAAGCTGATCTATAAGAATAAATGCGGTCATATGGGAGGAGATCTCAGTGTTATGGATATCCTGGTTACCCTGTATTATCATGAGATGAATACAGCCGGCTGCCGTAAGGGGGACAGGAACAGGGACCGCTTTATCCTGAGCAAGGGGCATACGGTAGAAGCGCTTTATGTGGTATTGGCTGACTGCGGCTTCTTCCCCGGGGAGGACCTGGATACCTATTCGCAGTTTGGTTCCACGTATATCGGACATCCCAACAATAAGATCAATGGAATCGAGATCAATTCGGGTTCCCTGGGCCATGGATTATCCGTGGCCTGCGGTATGGCTCTTGCGGGGAAGAAGGATAACCTGGATTACCGTGTATACACGGTTATGGGGGACGGAGAACTGTCGGAGGGCTCCGTATGGGAAGGAGCTATGTTTGCCGGCCACTACAGGCTGGATAACCTGTGTGCCGTGGTGGACTGCAACGGGCTTCAGATCTCAGGGACCACGGAGGAAGTTATGAACCATACGCGCCTTAAGGAGCAGTTTGAAAGCTTTGGCTGGAAGGTCCTGGGTGCCGGCGGCAATGACATCGGCGAGCTGATCCGCGGCTTTGAGCAGGCGCGGAAGGAAAAAGGCAGGCCCACGCTGATCATAGCCGGCACTACCAAGGGCTGCGGTGTTTCATTCATGGAAAATCAAGTCTCCTGGCACCACAGGGTCCCCAACGAGGAGGAATACCTGCGTGCCCTTAAGGAGCTGGAGGAAAAGAGGATGAGCTGCCATGCATAATATTCCCAACAGACAGGTGATCTGTGAAGTGTTAATGAACAGAGCGAAGAAAGATAAAGATATCATAGTCCTATGCAGTGACTCCAGAGGCTCTGCCTCCCTGTCATCCTATGCAGGGGAGTACCCCGAGCAGTTTGTGGAGGTGGGTATTGCGGAGCAGAACCTGGTAAGCGTAGCTGCCGGGATGGCCAGCTGCGGCAAGAAGCCGTACGCCGCTTCACCGGCATGCTTCCTGTCAACCAGAAGCATGGAGCAGATTAAGGTGGATGTGGCATATTCGGGCATGAACGTCAAGCTTATCGGCATCAGCGGAGGTATCAGCTACGGGGCTCTTGGCATGACCCATCATTCCACGCAGGATATTGCGGCCATGGCTTCCATTCCCGGAATGAGGGTCTACCTTCCAAGTGACAGGCACCAGACGAAATATCTGATGGAGGCTCTGACCGGCGACGGCAAGCCGGCTTATATCAGGGTCGGGCGCAATCCGGTGGAGGATGTTTATGAGGAAGGGAATACTCCCTTTGTCATGGATAGGGCAACGGTGTTATCGGAGGGAACGGACCTGGCCGTCATTGCCTGCGGGGAGATGGTAAGCGCAGCGAAGAAGGCTTATCCCCTCCTTAAGGAGAAGGGAATAAGCGTTACGGTGCTTGATATGTACTGTATCAAGCCCATTGACAGGGAGGCTGTCCTTAAGGCTGCGGCAGGGGTGAAAGCGGTAATAACCATAGAGGAGCATACCGGCATCGGAGGACTGGGATCCATGGTGGGACAGATCATACTTGAGAATTGTCCCAGAAGAATGATAACTATGAGCCTTCCCGATGCACCCGTTATAACAGGCAAATCCCAGGAGGTATTCCGCCACTACGGGCTGACACCGGAAGGAATCGTAAATAAAGCAATGGAGCTGATGAGGCATGTCGGGTAAATATGTATTGGGAATAGACCAGAGCACCCAGGGCAGCAAAGCGCTGCTGTTCGATGCCTCGGGCAGGCTCGCGGGGCGGTGCGATCTGCCCCATAAGCAGTATGTGAATGAAACAGGCTGGATATCCCATGACGGGACGGAGATATACGGGAATATTATCAGACTTATTCCCCTGCTGGTTGAGAAGGCGGGAATCAGAAAAGAAGAGATCGCCTGCGTCGGGATCAGCAATCAGAGGGAAACCTCCATTGCCTGGGATAAGGCGGGAATACCGGCAGCCAAGGCTGTCGTGTGGCAATGTGCCCGTGGGGCTTGTGTCGTTGATAAATTAAAGCAGGCGGGTTATAATGATATGGTAAGGGAACGCACGGGGATTCCCCTGTCGGCGTATTTTCCCGCAGCGAAGATAGCCTGGCTGCTTCAGAATGAACCGAAGGTAAAGGAACTGCTGGCAAAGGGCAGCCTGTATGCGGGCACCGTCGATACCTATCTGTTATACCGGCTGACCGGCGGAGCGGCATATAAGACGGATTATTCCAATGCCTCCAGGACCCAGCTGTTCAATCTCAGGGAGCTTGCCTGGGATAGGGAAATATGTGATTTGTTCGGTATTCCGGCGGACATGCTGCCGGAGGTATGCGATTCGAATTCCTGTTTCGGGGAGACGGATTTTAATGGCTATCTGGATAGGAAGATACCGATTCTTGCCATGCTGGGGGATTCCCACGGAGCCTTCTACGGACACGGCTGCTTTCACCGGGGAATGGTGAAAGCTACCTACGGCACAGGCTCCTCGGTTATGATGAATATAGGGCAGAAGCCCGCCCTGAGCAGGCATGGACTGATTACCTCCGTCGGCTACGCTGTGGACGGGAAGGTGGATTATGTTCTGGAGGGGAACTTAAATTATACGGGAGCCATCATCCCCTGGCTGGTGGACAGCCTTGGGATAATCGAAGCCGCCTCTGATACGGAGCGGCTTATGCAGGAGGCAAATCCTTTGGATACCACCTATCTGGTGCCTGCCTTCTCCGGACTGGGGGCGCCCTACTGGGTTGACGATGCCAGGGCCGGAGTCATAGGCATGACCAGAACCACGGGGAAAGCGGAGCTTGTGAAGGCAGCCGTGGACAGCATTGCTTATCAGGTGACCGATGTTATCCTGTCCATGAAGGAGGATGCCGGACTGGAGGTCCCCTTATTACAGACCGACGGCGGAGCGACGAAGAACGGGTGCCTCATGCAGCTTCAGGCGGATCTGCTGGGGATTCCCGTACATGTTCCGGAGACGGAGGAATTCTCCGGGCTGGGAGCCGCCTATCTGGCAGGAATAACCGGGGGCATCTATGAGAAGGACAGGATATTCCACCAGGTTCCCGTGAAGGAATATGCGCCCGGTCCGGCTGCGGATACGGCTGCGGGCAGATATGAGGGCTGGAAGGCAGCCGTCCGCCTGATAACGAATAAGGAGAAGGGAAGGGAATTGGAATGAGATATAACCGCTATAAGTTTGAAGTGCCCCGGGAGAAGATCATCCGGGTCATTACGGATACCGACGCCAGGAATGAAGCGGATGACCAGTTTGCCGTGGTACAGGCCATACTGAGCCCGAAGCTTGACAATATAGGCTTCATTGCCGCCCATTACGGCACCAGGGATGAGGATGGCATGGAGCAAAGCTATCTGGAATTGGAGACCATCTTTGATAAGATGAGTATAGCATCCGAAGGGCTGCTGTACCGGGGCGCCGGACATGCCCTTAAGGATACCGCCACCCCCGTAAGGTCGGAAGGAGCCGAGCTGATTATCAGAGAGGCCATGAAGGAGGCGGACAGCTCCCTGTATGTGATCCTCTTCGGCCCCTTGACAGACCTGGCCAGTGCATATCTGATGGAGCCGGGAATCGTTAACCGCCTGACCGCCATATGGATCGGCGGCGGACGCTATCCGAACGGCTCTCCGGAATTCAATCTGGGCAATGACATTAATGCGGCCAATGTAGTCTTTGGCTCCAGGATCGAATTATGGCAGGTTCCCAAGAACGTGTATGAGATGATGCCCGTATCACTTGCGGAGCTTGAGCATAAGGTATATCCCCAGGGAGAGATCGGACGCTATCTGTGCAGCCAGCTCTTCGAGCATGCCCTGACGGAGATCCCCAGGAAAAGTGCTTTCCGGACCGGTGAGACCTGGGTGTTGGGAGATAACCCCGCAGTCGGGCTTTTGCTTTATGAGCACCGTTTTGAATATGACTGGATACCTGCTCCTTATATCACAAAGGAGATGGCATATGTCCATACCGGATTGAACCGGCCTGTCCGGGTGTACAAAAGCATCGACTCCAGACTGATTCTTGACGACCTGTACAGCAAGCTGTATCTTTTTGCACAGGGACAAGGGTCCTGATTAGACGCAGTTAAAAAGAGGAAGACACCTTAATCCGTGTCTTCCTCTTTTTTTATCACGCAGAACATCATATCCTGTCAGATTAAAAGCCTTCCCATAACGAACCCGGTCCGCACCGCATTATGAAAGCTTGTTCTTCACACTGTCCCTGACGATCAGCTCCGTACTGATATAGGTCTTCTGGATGCAGTTCGCAGTATGGTTGATGCACTCAATTAGGCGGTTCACTGCGGTCACAGCCACCTGCTGCTTGAATACCCTTATGGTAGTCAGCTTCGGTACCAGCAGCTCGCAATAGGGAGTATCGTCAAAGCCGATTACTGCGATGTCGTCGGGTATCCGTATCCCGGCTTCCTTCAGGGCACGGATCGCGCCGAAGGCGATGATGTCATTGTCCGCAAAGAAGGCCTGGGGGATATCCCTGCGTTCCTTCAGCAGCTTGGTCATATCCCGGTAGGAGCCTTCTACCGTAGGTTCCAGGTTGAAGAAATGCTCCTTGGGAAGATGGAGGTTCAGATCGGACATATATTGCTTAAAGCGGAGCATCCTCTGCTCGAAATTATAGATCCATATATTACTGTGAAGGTATCCGATCTCCTTATAGCCGTTTTTCACAAAATAATCCACAGCCTTATATACTCCGTCGGCATTGTTGATGCAGACCGTGTCGATATCCTGATTGTCAAAGGTGCTGTCCAGCAGCAGCATGGGCAATCCTAAGCCGCGGAATATATTGATGTCCTCGGAGGCCATCTCGGTGGCCAGAATCAACAGACCCGCCGGATTGTTCTTTTTGATCATATCCACAAGGGAGGGGATGTTATCCTTGGTCTCGTCCATGTATGTGATGGTTAAATTATAACCGTCTTCCCTGGCAGCCCGGTTAATGGATTCAATCAGTTCAGAAAAGAAGGGCGTATCACCGACCACCTTGCCATGCTTCTTGTAGATAATGAACTGGATTGTCTTTCCTGCGGTCTCTTCGGTTTGGTATAAATGGCTGGTATTATATCCGTTTTCCTCCAGATACGAAATAATCTTCTGGCGTGTATCTTCACTGATGCCGGGCTTGTTGTTCAGCACCAGGGACACTGTGGCAGGAGATACCCCTAAAATATTGGCGATATCCTTTGATTTTAACTTCATATTAATACCTCTTTAAATAGTTTAATTAATTAAATATTTAATATCATAACACAAGTTTAGAAAAATTTAAAGAGTTTTCTAACAACATTATTATTTAATTTGTAACTGTTACATGTAGTTTAATTGATTAATTTGTAGAAAGTAATTAAAAAAAATCGATTTGTTACTTGATATTTATTAAATTATTTAATATAATTTAAGTGAAGTTTAGAATTTATAGCGCTATTATATGAGACCTTAACCTAAAGAGAGGGCTATTACAATGAGGAAGGAATTTAAAAATCCCGGCAGCAAATTTCGCCCGATACCATTCTGGTCCTGGAATGACAGGCTTGAGCCTGGTGAACTAAAGCATCAGATCAGGGAGATGTCCGAAGCAGGTATGGGCGGATATTTTATGCATGCCAGGAGCGGCTTGACGCTGGATTACCTTGGGGAGGAATGGCACGAGTGCATCAGGACCGGTATTGAAGCCGGAAAGGAGTACGGGCTGGATGCATGGATCTATGACGAGGAGGGGTGGCCCAGCGGCTTTGCGGGCGGTATTGTAACCTCCATGTCACCGGATTACCATGCCAAGTATATGACCTTTGAAGAATACGGGGATACGGCCGCCATACCCTATGATCAGGCCATGGCGGCTTATCTGCTGCATGGGAAGGCTTCTTATGAAGAGGTGGACCTGGACGGCCTGAGGACGGGAAAGGTGGTCCCGCCGGCGGGGTGTGCGATCGGGGTCGTGCTCCGCAAGGTACAGAGATTCTATATCGATGTTATGAATAAAAGAGCGGTGGACGCTTTTATTGCGGCGACCCATGAGAGCTATTACAAGAGGTTCGGTGACAGCTTCGGAACCGTAATGAAGGGCTTTTTTACGGATGAGCCCCGGTTTACCTGCAACAAATTCGGAGAACTGGCATGGTCGGATGAGCTTCCTGAGGCCTTTCTTGCCCGGTATGGCTACGATATCCGAAAGCAGCTTCCCAGCCTGTGGAGAACCTATCCCGGCTATGAGAAGGTCCGTTACCATTTCTGGTCCCTGGCCAATGACCTGTTCGTCCATAATTTCATGGAGAATATCTACAGCTGGTGTGAGGAGCATGGCTGCATGCTGACCGGACACATCATGCTGGAAGAAAGCATCTTCGGACAGATGACAAGCACGGGAGGGGTAATGCCCTTCTATGAATATGAACATATTCCGGGTATCGACTGGCTGAGAAGAAAGATCGAATCTCCCGTCATTGCCAAGCAGGTGGGCTCCGTGGCCTGCCAGCTGGGCAGGAAGCAGGTATTGACCGAATCCTATGCCTTAACCGGCTGGAATATATCCTTCGAGGAGATGAAATGGATCCTGGAGTGGCAGTACGTGAACGGCGTCAACATGCTCTGCCAGCATCTGCAGGCATATTCCCTCAAGGGCTCCAGGAAGAGGGATTACCCGCCGTCCTTCTTCACCCAGCAGAGCTGGTGGAATTCCTTCCGGCATTTTACGGATTATGTGGGACGGCTGGGCTATGCCTTATCCTGCGGCAACCAGACTGCCGATGTACTCCTTCTGCATCCCATGAGGAGCGGATATGTCTGCTTTGACGGAACCAGAACGGAGGAGATCCGGGAATTGGACCGCCGGTTCACGGAGGTGTCCAATGTTCTGTCCGGTCAGCATATCAGCTACCATTACGGGGATGAGACGATCATAGGCAAATACGGCAGGGTACGGGGAGACGGCTTCCTTGTAGGTGGGATATCCTATAAGACGGTAATCCTTCCCCACATGTATGCCATTGACGGCATAACGCTGAAGCTGCTGCTGGAATTCGGCAGGAACGGCGGAACGGTATTGAGTGTGGGAGCACTGCCCCGGTATACGGACCGGGAAGAAAAGCTGCTGGAGGAATTGGCGGGAATCACCAGGCCGGCCGCCTGCGAAGAGCTTCTGCCCCTGCTGAAGGAGAAAGGGCTGGTATCCGTCAGTATTATGTCGGAGGGCAGGGAAGCGGAGGATATAGCCCTTCAGATCAGGGATACGGAGGAGGGAATGCTGCTGTTTATGGTGAACCATAGTCAGACGGCAGCCTATGACACCCGGATCAGAATATACAATAAGCAGCTGGCACCTGAGCTGTTTAGCCTGGAGAACGGTGACGGCGCCAGGCTGGCATTCGAAAATGATACGGATACGAATTTCGGATTAAGGTTCCTGCCCATGCAATCCCATCTGGTATTGCTGAAGGAGACAGGGGAAGCCCTGCTGCAGCTGCCCGAGAGACGCAGACAGTATATCCCCGCGGGACAGGACTGGGAGGTAGCCGGGATGGGCAGGAATTCCCTGACCCTGGATATGTGCAGGTACCGTATGGATAACGGAGAGCTTCAGGGTCCCGTGGCTGCCATTCTGCTGATGAAACAGCTGCTGGATATGAAACGGGATGTGGATATCGAATTGTATTATGATTTTAATATCCAAATGGATCTGCGGCAGAATCAGGAGCTGCTGCTGGCTTTGGAGGACGCGGACCGGTATGAGGTCTATGTGAATTCCGTGCGGGTGGCTTCTAAGATACTCGGGAGCTGGAAGGACAGAGCCTTTCAGACCCTGGATATCAAGCCGTATGTGCGGCAGGGCAGGAATGAATTAAAGCTGAAGGGTATCTTCCATCAGAGACAAAAGGTATATGACGTATTATACGGGGAAGGTGTCTATGAAACGGAGCTGAACAAGCTGACCTATGACATGGAGATGGAATCTGTCTACCTGATCGGTGATTTTGGAGTGGTAAGCCGGTCAGCCTTCGAGAAAACCCGGCGGAATGCCATGTTCACACAGGGACCTTTTCTTATGGTAGATAAACCCACGCATTTTACACATAATAACTTTACGACCCAGGGTCTGCTGTTTTTTGCCGAGACCCTGACGGTCACAAGAAAGCAGGAGATCACAAAGCGCCCGGAGGAACGGGTGATACTGCAATTGGGCAGCCAGAAGGCGCCCGTTGTCCATGTCTATGTGAACGGTATCCTGGTGAAGACCTCCCTCTGGGCGCCTTATGAGGCGGATATTACGGAGGCGGCAGCGGATGGTGTGAATGAGATTACCCTTGTGTTCCATTCCTCCAACCGCAACCTTCTGGGCCCTCATCACCATATCAGCGGGGAATGCTACAATGTAGGCCCCGGCAGCTTTACGGGCAAATGGAGCTGGGTGGAAAGGGATTCGGAGGCGGATGCCACGGATATTGCGGACCGCACGAAAAATTACTGGAACGATGCCTACTGCTTTGTAGAGTTCGGAATGTAGCTGTACAGCTTAAGGCTTATCAATAAATCATATTACAGGAGGAGCATATCAATGAAACAGTTAAGTTTAGGCGTATTAGGACTGGGAGAGGGAAGGAGCATCATATCCGCATGCCTGCAGAGCGGGCTGTGGAAGCTGGGCAATATCTGCGATATCAATGAGGATGTCTGCAAGGAACGGATGGCGGAGTTCGGGATCGGCCGGTATACCACCGCTTACGAGGACCTGCTGGGGGACCCCGGTATCGACGTGATCGGTATCTATACTCCCGACCAGCTTCATGCGACCCATATAAAGATGGCGCTGGAAGCCGGAAAACATGTGATCTGCACCAAGCCCCTGATGGTCAGCCTGGATGAGGCCAAAGAATTACTGGAGGTGCAGAACAAAACCGGCAGGCTGGTCTTTGTGGGTCAGAGCTCCAGATACTTTGAGCCTGCCAGGAGACAGAGAAGGGATTTTGAAGCCGGACTGCACGGTGAGCTTATGACCATCGAGACACATTATATCAGTGATTCCAGATGGTTTTTGCAGAAGGGCTGGAGCCATCAGAAGGGCTTCTCCTGGCTGTATAATTTTATGAACCACGCTATCGATCTGGCGGCATGGTATCTCCCCGACATAGAGGAGGTATACAGCGTAGGGGTGGTAAGCGGGAATACGAAGGAGCGGGGTCTTACGGTTCCAGATACCATGAAGACGATCCTTAAGAATAAGGACGGGATATGTGCAAGCGTCTCCGGCGTATATGCGGGACCTACCCTGGGAAGTGCGGTGGAGCAGTCCATAAGCTGTACCATCAGGGGAACTAAGGGAATCAGCCGGGCAGGTTATCCGAAGCTTAAATATTATACGAACTTCCAGCCGGTGCAAAAGACCGCACAGCTTCATACCTATGACGACCTCCACGGCTATTTTTTCAGATTTGAAAATGAATCACATCATGCAGGGGAATACCAGAATTATATCGAGCATTTTGCCTCCTGCGTAAACGAGGGCACCGTACCGAAGCCTGACTTAAAGGAAGGGATTCGAACCCTGGCCATATTGGAGGCAATGGTGGAATCCATGGAGACCTCACAGGTGGTGAAGGTGTCGGATATCCTTAAGAGAAGAGGAATCGTGCTATAGATGACCGGCATCCCGCAAGGGCGGCTTACGATAATAAAATGATACGGAGGCTTACATGAAAACGGTATATATTATTAATAACCCGGCAAAAAATCCGAGAATGGAGCTGGGGCTTGAACAGGTTAAAAAAAGCCTGAAGCAAAACGGATATGACCGGATATCCTAGGTAGAGCTTGAGGACTTTGCGGATTACAGAGAGCTTAACGGAGATAAGCTGTATGTGGGAACCATAGATGACGATAAGAATATCTCATGGCTGGCAGAGCAGGAGCTGCTGATCTTCCATACGGGTGAACCGGGAAAGGAAGGCTTCTATCTGGAAAGCTGTCCGGCGGGACTTACGGTGGTCTGCGGCGGAGACGATGCGGGCG
>JAFADH010000299.1 GCA_023424995.1 Bacillota bacterium
AAAGATGATGTAAGGAAACTTAGCTTATCGTAAAGTTTTATTGATATAAGGAGGAACTCATATGTCAAAAAAGAGTTTAGCAATTGTTATTATTGTTGTATGCGCAGTTGCTTTAAGCAGTTATGCAGCAATGGCATATTCAGATTCAGCAGCCGCAAAGCCAGGTAAAATACTGCGCGGACAGCAGTTTTCTGCATCGGATGATACTGTTGCCATTAAAGGAAATAATATAACAGTTACTCAAAAAGAAATCAATGATGTTGCAGAGGTATATAAACAAAGCGGCGATACATCTCCGGTAGATTCAGCAGTTAGGTTCTTACTGGAAACGAAAGTATTATATAACAAAGCGGTATCGGAAGGCTATTTTATTTCTGATGATGAGTATGATGCGGATGTCAAAAAATTGAAGGAAAGTATCAAAACAGCAGAAAATTATACCATGTATGAAGACCTTGTTAACGGTTATGGCGGAGAAGAAGCTTATTATAGTGATCTAAAAGAAAAATATAAGATTTCCATGGCGATTAACAAATACCTGAATGCTGAGCGTAATCAGTATTTTTCTTCTGGGGATGCCTTACAAAATGTACCTGAAGAAGGTACAACAGATCTCCTGACAGGTTGGAATGATGTTAAAGATAATCTGGTAACCGGGTTAATCAAAGATGAGGATATCACAATAGAGAGTAATGAATTAAAAGACTTACCATATTTAAAACTGTTCGCAGATTGATGGGGTAGAGTACAGGTGATCTGCGGTCATTTGAAGTATGCAATTAAGCGGCAATAAGGATTGGGCCAAGATTTTCGAGACCCAATCCTTTTAAATTGGCGTTTTCTTCTCTGACTTCTTAAGGTAAAGTCATTCTCGCATACAATAAATTCAAAATAATGATTTGGTGTATAAAATAGGGTATCCTTCTTTGATGATTTTTGGGTCTCTCTGGATATAAAGATTATATAGTGCAGCATAGCTAAAGAATACTTATCCGTCAGATATGGACATAACTATATATAACTATTGATGTCTATATATGACACATTTATGTCGATTTAATGTATTGTTCCAAAATTATAGCGATGATATTATAAAAAAGTACTAAATAATATAGAATTAGCGCGAATTCTATCCATCAATTTTATGGAATCAGAGGAGGTATCGGAATGAAAAAAATTGTCAGTTTTGTTATGGTGATATTTATGCTGTGCTTATCTGTGATGGGCTGCAGTAAAGATACTGGGAGTAATACGGGAGATAATACGTCTGCTACGGATACACCGGCAGCAACAAAAGCTCCGGATGCTGATAATGAAGGAACAGAAGGTGTTTCGTCCGATCTGAGGGCTTATGAAGGCACGACCATTACCTTTGCTCATGGCCAGGGAGAATGGATGTATCAGATGTTTTATGATCTGGCAGATGAGTTTTATGAAAAAACCGGCATTAAGGTAGAGTATATTGAGATCACATCCGACAGCAGCGGCGATACATGGATAACAGCTTCCTATGCTTCAGGTGATGAACCGGACATGATGTATGCCAGTGGTTTTAAAGGTAAGGATTATTTCGCACAAGGTAAAATATTAGATTTGACACCATATTATAATTCAGTGAGCCCATTTTCCGGCGAGATATGGAAGGACGGCTTCATTGACGGAGTGCTTGCGGACTGTATGGACTCGGCCGGTTCCTCTTATATTGCCGGAACAATCTCAAGAGCAGAAGTAAAATTCTATTATAATAAGGATCTCATGCAGGAATTAGGTCTTGGGACCGAACCGCCCCAGTCTTTTAGTGAACTCTTTGATATGTGCCAGGTTATACTGGAGGACGGACGGTACGTACCCTTCAGTGTTATGAATTCCATGTCCTGGAACCTGGGCTGGTTACAGGGAGCCTTATTAAACGGTTATTACAGCGACAGTGATGCATTCAACAAGCTGAATATAATCAACCCGGATAATAATGCTTTCGATAACAGTGAAATTCTATTAGGCTTAAAAACAGGTGTTTTAGATTATACGGATGAGCGTTTGATCAGCTACTTTAGTATGATGAAGGATTTCACTAAATATTTTAATAAGGATTTTAATGCCGCAAGCTGGGAATATGAGAGCTTGTTCAATGACGGAAAAGCTGTCTTTAATTTAAATGGCGGATGGTTCCCGTCACAGGTAATGCAAAATGATATTCAGGTCAATTATGGCACGGCCAGTATACCTTATATTGATAAAGCAACATATGAAAATGGCTATGCCGGTGCACCTGTATTCCCTCCCTCAACCGGAGAACCGGCTTTATACATCAGCCAGAAGGCGGCAGATGAAGGAAGAGCTGAGGCTTGTGTTATGTTTTTACAATACTTAACGGATAAGAACAGCGGTGCCCAGTTATTCTTAGACAAAGCGATGCTTATGCCTACCGTGAAGGATCTTGTCTATCCGGAGGCGATCGCAGGACTTGCCGAGCCGAACACAGAGGTAGAATATACTTATCTGCTGGGATATGATCGTATGTTTTCCTTCAGCGATTCTGCAGGCTCCGCATTCTGGACTGCATATACGGAGTATCTTGATCCTTCCGGCAGCAAGACGGCACAGGAATTTGCACAGGAGATTAAGGAGTTATTGATGCCCTTAGCGGAAGAAGAGATAGCAGACCGGCCGGAATATGCGGTTGAAAGCTTCATAGATAAGATTAAATAACCGTAATTTAAATACTTAACTTAAGAACTGTTGTAAATAATGCGATTATATTATACAAACCACACATTATTGTTTACAGCAGTTCTTATATTTCCTGTAAGGGGGGACGGACATGTTACCTAGAGCAGTGGTATTTCCGATCAGTAATATGAATATAGGCTTTGAGGGAATTCATCTTAACCTTATGCGATTCTCTAAAATATCCGATGAAAATACCTGGAGTATACCCATACATGCCCATGAGAATTATGAGTTTCATTATATCTATTCGGGTAATGGAATAGTCAGACTGGGAGATAAAACCTTCGCGGTATGCAAAAATCAATTCTATGTGAGCCCTCCTTATGTAGAACATAGCCAGGAGACTGATTCAAGGAACCCGATGATGGAATATTGTATCGAATGTAAAATTGATTTTGATATAAAAAAGAAGGAATCAGAATATGAAAGTGACTATTTCGGACAGTTGACAAACCGTTTTTTATATGAATGCCATACGGATGATAAATATAATTTCCTGGCTAAATTTAAAGAATTGGATGCCATACTGGATCGTAAAGGAAAGGTATTGTTTAAGGGTGAAAATACTTATCTGAAACTGTCATTTATAACCATTATTATACAATCCTTATTATTAATAAAATCAAAGTCCGCCGAAATAATCGAACCAAAACAGGACAATATTAATCGCCAAAGAGCACGCAGTATCTTAAATTATTTGGATGCAAATCTTAAGGGAGATATATCGATCAGTGATTGTGCAAGAACCTTCTGCATGAGTGAGCGTCAGATTGACCGTATTATCAATACGGAATACGGCTGTACCTTCTATCAGTATCTGATGAAGCTGAGAGTGAATGTAGCCATTGAATTAATTCGCAATACAAATGACTCTATGGAGGAAATAGCAGAAAAATCAGGGTTTTCCTCCTATCGTCAAATGCTTCGTAATTTCAACAAGTTTAACATTAAGAATCCCCTGCAGATAAGAAAAGAAGGACAAAGAGAGGGGAATACCGAAAGGACATACCTGCATGAAAAACATGAATTTGATAATAAATACACATTGGGATAGAGAGTACCGGTGGTCATTCTCCGAGACGCAGTACCGGCTGGTTGAGGCAGTGGATGACCTGATCGATATAATGAAAAGGGATAAAAACTTTAAATATTTTCATACGGACAGTCAGGTATCCATGCTGGATGATTATATTGAAGCAAAGCCGGAACGCGCGGATGAGATCAAAGAACTGGTGAAGGAAGGCAGAATTCTGACGGGACCCTGGTATACACTTCCGGCAGAATATTTGGTCAGCGGGGAAGCTCTGGTCCGCAATCTTGCTTTTGGTCATAAATATGCCAGGGATCTGGGTAAGGTCATGAAAGCGGCATACAATATCTTTAGCTGGGGACAGGTTTCACAGCTGCCGCAGATTTACAGGCAGTTTGGAATGGATACGATCATTTTTTACAGAGGTATCGACCAGTCAAACCTTGATACCCTGGAATTTAAATGGAAGGGAGCAGACGGAAAGGAAGCCCTGGGTATCAGCTTCGGTGATTATCACAGGTTAAACTTCTGGCATTTTGTTTATCTGCCTTATATCTTAGGCACCGCCGATACGGAGGGCTGGAAACCCATCGGCCGCGACAGTCTTGGGGAAGCATATCTTACCCATACCTGCGCAGAGGCACTGAGTGAGATCAATCATTGGGTTTCCAATCAGGGAAATGCAAGAGATTTCAGTGCCGCCAGGGCAGGTCTTGATCAACTGATCGAGACGATCATCCATAAATCATCAACGGACGAATTGCTGTTCCTGCAGGGCTTTGATCAGGAAAACCCGGACCCTGTTGTCACGGAGCTCCTTGATAAGCTGAATGCCGTATTGGAGGACGGGAAGATCGAGGTGGCGTCCCTGGAGGACTATATCAGAAAGATCAGGGCAAAATTGACCCCGGATATCATGGACAGTCTGCCGCAGCTCGAAGGCGAGATGCTGGCCGTAGAGCGCAGCCATGATGCCTACGGTCCGCTTTACAACGGAGTCTTCTCCGCGAGAATGCCGATCAAGCTGCACAACAGCAGGTGTGAATACAGCCTGATTAACGGAGCGGAGCCTATATCGGCATGGAACCACATGCTTGGGAAAGCATACCCGGAATTAATGCTTCATAAAGCGTGGAAGGAGTTGTTAAAAAACCAACAGCACGACGGAATCGGCGGATGCCATGTGGACCGGGTTACGGAAGCGATGAAGGAACGGTATAATATCGTCCTGGACATATCGGAAAACTTAATTAAGAAATCCCTTAAGGATATCACCGGCGGAATCGATTTCTCCTTTATAGATGAAAAAGAGGTTGGCCTGGCTTTATATAATACATTGTCCGGGAAGCGTAATGACCTTACAACCTGCATTGTGGATATCCCTAAGGATTGGAATATGAGATACAGCAATAAGAGCCGCAGGGATATGACGGTGGCAGTAGTCGATGGGTCTGGGAATATTGTTCCGAGCCAGATGATATATGTTGAGGATGACACGGTATATACCTATCTGAAATATGGGAATGTGTTTTCCTTTGATTCAAACCGCTGCTGTGTCGCCGTCAAAGCCGACATTCCCCAGAATGGTTACACAACATTAAAAATCATACCGAAGCCTTATGCGGAGAGGCCGGCGGACGTAATATCAAGGGCTGCGAATGTCATGGAGAATGACCATATAAAAGCAGTGATTGAAGCCAACGGTACCATAACCGTATTCGATAAATACACAGGAAAAACCTATAAAAATCTGCATTATTTTGAAGACGGCCCTGAAAGGGGAGGACCGTTGGTGCATTGGGATACCTACGAAAGGATGGAGATGAATTCATTATCAGATGCGGCTGAAGTAGCTTTATTATATAACGGACCTCTTTTTGCTACTTACCGCATAACTCACCGCTGGAAGCTGCCGCGGAATATGGAGACAGAACTGAAGATCCATGTGCCTCATGGCAGTGAATGGGTGGATCAGGGCAGAATGAAACGCTCGGATGAATATCAAGAATTGGTTATCATTACTGATGTAACGCTGGAAAGAGATGCCCGGTCATTGAGGTTTATAACAACTGTGAACAATACGGTGAGAGATCACAGGCTCAGAGTTTTATTCCCTACAGGATTAAATACGGTGAGTGAGTGCCGTGTGGATTCTCCTTTTGATGTTGTAAGACGCGATATCGCCGTGCCGGATTCTACCGGGTGGTATGAGAGTGCGTCGAAAACCTGGCCTTCCCATTCCTTTATATCACTTCAGGATGAGAAAACCTGTACAACCGTATACCATAAGGGGATCAGTGAATATGAAGTTATTGACAATGAAGAAAGGACGGTAGCCCTAACCCTGCTTCGCTGCTTCTCCAGCGCCGGCAACCCCACTGAAGTGCATCAATACCAGGAACTTGCCCAGTGCCAGGGAATACATACCTTCAGCTATTCATTTGAAATTATAAATGCAGGCTGCTCCGATGCCGAGCTGGTAAGCAGGGCACTGCAATTTGCCGTGCCGGTATATGCCGTACAGACAACAAAGCATAAAGGGGAGCTGGAGAGATCAAATTCCTTTATCACGGTGGATTCAGAGCAATTCATTGTAACGGCATTAAAGAATTCCGATAACGGGGATGGGATTTTGATCCGCGGCTTTAATGTTTCCCAGGAGACGATAACCTTTGATGTATGGGCATGTCTGCCATTCAGTGAAGCATATCAACAGGATTTAGAAGGCAATATAATTAATAAATTGGATTATAAGAACAATAAAATTGAAGGAATTAAAGCAGAAAAGCGCGAAATTGTTACATTGGTTCTTGTGAAATAGTATATTACAGGACAGATCGGTGGATTGTCCTGTAATATGCCTGCATGATTTATTCGGCTTCGGCAGCGAGGAGAAAAGTGTGAGGATAACCGTCTTCACACCCGGAAGAGTTCGGGGATTAAATCCATTGGAATTTTATTCTGAACTTCTTCCTCCATTGTTTGAGATGTCGCTTTGCGGCATTCTGTTTGAGTGGTTGAAGAAAATCACTTCCAACCCATAAGTCTGTATCTGTAATAATCATCATCACAAACTCCATATGTGCAGGAAACATGCGCAGGAATAGGGAAAATATGAACGAAAGAAATGAACGACTGAAAGGTTTTCATAAGCGGGAAGAAACAGCAGATCATTCCTTTGCTGTCGGTTATTCCGGTATTAAAGATATTTTGATACCGCCTGATGGGAAGGCAGAGTTTATTATATATGACAATGATCAAATCTTTGT
>JAFADH010000209.1 GCA_023424995.1 Bacillota bacterium
GTAATTTCCTTGCTACTTTCTTTATATAAATGTCACCTTTGTCATGTCCGTATGTATCATTAATTATTTTTTGGTTATCGATATCTATGTAGAATACAACCAGTTTCCATTTATGGCTTTCCGCTTCCAACAGCGAACTTCTCAATTGATCCATAAACCGGGACCTCAACAGAAGTCCGGTTAGTTGATCATAACCCGTCAACCGCTCAATTTTTTTCTTTATTTTATCATTATCAGATATCTCAATCAATTTATCCATTTTCCTTAACCCCCCTTATATTACAACGTTGCAATATCCTATCTGTCTTCATTAATAATGACATCCCATTCCCCAATAATACCGTTTTATACATAATATCCTAATTTTTACATAAATTCTACCAATATTGACTCTTTGTCAATGACATGGCATTGACAAACTGATTCAGAGAAGATTCCGCTTATTTTGTCATAATAGATAATCTTACACGAACAAATATGTTATACTCAATAAAGTATAATACGCTCTGCTATAATGCCAGACTCAGATATCATGCCGACAGACATTATATCTGCGCCGAATCAGGGAGCGTATCACCGATTCGAAGCATCGTATTATATGAGCTTGCGAATATGATATAATGGGATATAAGCACTGTAGGAGGTTACCGGGTAGTGAATAGTCTGAGATTTGGCGAATGCTTAAAGCTTTTGCTTTCCTATTTAGATATTAGTAATAACCGTTTATCAAAGGCGATTAATGTCGATAGTTCCTTAGTAAACCGCTGGATTAACGAGAAAAGGATTCCTTCTTACAAAACTGCTTATATTGATAATATTGCCGAATATATCTCCAAAAACATTCATAACACATATCAGGAACAACGTATTGTCAATCTCATATGCAAGGTATGCGGAACCTATGACAATTCTGTCAGTATAAATGACCAGATAAAACACATGCTGTTGGAAGCCCAGGGTAATTCCATAGAGAGCCAGCACAAAGAACAGCAGCATAATGCTGCTGTCCGGCATAAAAAATATGAAGATAATATCCTCTCATTATCAAAAAACGATAAAATAATCTTTGGTTTTGATAATATCATTAAGACCGGCCTCTACCTGCTGGAATTAGCTTCCATAAGCGAACCTGATAATGATAACGTAATCTACATTGCTTATGACAGCGCCCACCATCTTGATATATACTTTAAAGATTATACCGCCCGCTGCGCAAGTCTGTTGATGAGAGCAATTGAAAATGGCTGGAATCTGGTCATGTTAATCCGGTTAGTCAACGATACCGAACGCACCATCAATTTTATGAAGTTCATCCGGCCATTCATTCAGACAGGCAGATTCAAGCCCTACTATGTCAAGAATTATGACAGCCGGGTCACGGGAGAGATACTGATCATCATCCCGAATATCGGCGTATTATCCTGTTTCTCCGGCAGTCTGGATGATCCTGTCAATAGTGCCCTCTATATTACCAATTCAGCTTCCTATCACATGTATATACCGCATTTTGAATCGCTGCTGGACCATACCGCACAGCCGTTAATAGAAAACCACTACGGTAACGAAAATTATATGAATTTATTGATTAAGTCAGAGGAAAGCGCCGGAAACCGCTTCCTGTACCGGTATTTCTTTGATATGCTGACGCTTCCGGAGAAATTATTTTATTCCCTGTTAAAAAGACGAAATCTATCCTCTTATGAAGCTGAAAAAACCATGGAATTATACGAAAAACATCGGCAGGCCTTTTTTTACAATATTCATCATTATCAATACATGGATATCTATGTATCCTCCGGTATCAGGGAATTGATAAAGGAGCATCAGATCTACTTTTACTGCTATCATGGTGCGGAGCTTATGAATATGGAAACAGACGAAATCATTGAACATCTCACTTATATTATTGATCTGCTTGAAGCTTATGACAATTATAATATAGCCTTTGATAAACAGCTTGAAGAAATGGGATCAGGTAATAAGAATTTTTATTGTCTGATAAAAGAACGGCAGTCTGCGATTTTTGAACTTTTAGATCCATCCTTCAATATGCCCAAGATAAGGCTTTCAACGGAAGAGCCCATTCTTGTAAATGGGATATATGAATATTTCAATACGGTCTGGGAGCATATTTCACCCATATATAAGAACAAAAAGGATGTTATAATGTGGCTGCGGTATGAAATAAGTATATTAAATAAAAATATATAAAACACAAAGCAGAGTGAATAAAATTCCTGCAATTCCTCTGCTGTTAGTCATGGGCCGGTGAACCGGCAGGCTGATGCCCTTAGCAATTACCGGCAGGCAGTTGGTGAAGATACCGGCCTGCCGGTCCGCCGGCTTTAACCGAGATACATATCCCTGCTGGTCTTATTCTCCAGAAGCTGGCTCCTCACCGGTACGATAACGGAATATTCCTTCGTATCTTTTGCAACATAAGCTCCGGCACCTACCAGTGTATAGCCGGCGATTACAGCATCATTTTTGACTGTGCAGTTATTGCCGAAGAAGCAGTTGCTGTCCACCAGGACATTACCTGAGAGTGAGGCCGAGGGGGCAAAGTAGTTAAAATCACCGATCCTGGTATGGTGGGATATATTGACATTGCTCCAGAATACATTACCGGAACCAACGGTTACAAAAGGCTGTATCAGGGTCCCTTCCAGAATAATGTTTCCTTCCCCCAGGCGGCTGTTGGATGCAACGTGCGCCGTGGGATGGATAAAGGAAGCAAGCTCATATCCCATGCTCCTGATACGCCCAAAGACCTCCTTACGTATATCATTCATTCTGTTATAGCCGATTACCGGAAGTATTCTCACTTCTTCCGGTGTATAAAGGGAGGCAAGCTCCTCAAAGGGAAGCAGTTCCTCCGGCATAACGGCAGATGAGCCCATATATTTCCGGTCAACCGTATGGCAGAGGACCTCATCCTCTGTTTCCGTTTTAATATAATATCCGATCATTGCGGCAAATTTTGTATTGCCGAAGATGACAAGCTTTTTGCCAGTGCTCATATATTACCTCATATCTTTCATAAGTCCGGTCAGTTCATTAACAGCAGATATATCGTCCCGGTCAATGGCAAAGAGACAATAGCCGTATCTGCCGGAGCTGTCCGTCACCTTCCTGGTGCCGATGGGGTCAATTTGGCTGATTCGCCATATATACTCAGGATATTTCCCCAGCATTGCCCTCAGCTGTTCATAATCCTCCCTGCTGCAGATATATTTTACCATTGCTGTTTTCGGAGCATTTATTCTGTAAGCCGCCGGTTCCTTTCCCACGGCAGCGTCAATAACCATTCTGATATAATCATAGCCGGTGGATATCTGTACCAGATCCGTCCCGATGCAGTCCCCGCCCATTCTTGCTCCGGTTTCAATCAGGAATATCTCACCGTTATCCCTTAATTTAAATTCCGTATGGGAAGCCCCGTATTGAATCTTCAGAGCATCCAAAGCCCGGAAAACAGCAGTCTGAACCGTATCCCACAGGGCCGGGGGAATATCGGAGGGCTGCATATGGCCTGTTTCGATATAATGAGGATATCCTGTGGTATACTTCTTCGTTATGGCCAAAGCTCTGTGTTTTCCTGCATAAGAGATACATTCGCAGCTATACTCCGGACCCTCTGCGAATTCTTCAAGGATTGCTTTTTTCTCCAGGGATTCTTCCATTGCCCTGTTCACTGCAGCCGCCAGCTCCTTCGGAGCGTTGACCCTGCACACTCCTTTGCTGCTCCAACGGTCCGTGGGCTTTACAATCAGCGGATACGTCAGTTCCTCGGCTTCCTTCCGGCTTAAGCTGTGATCCACCCTGAGAAACCAGGGCGTCGGCAGGCCGTGCTCCCTTAAGGCCCGGCGCATGTGATATTTGTTCCGTGCCAGAAGATCACATTCTTCACTGTTGCACTTTAAACCCAGTCCTCTGGCAACATAATTAACGGTCCGTACGGCAAAATCAGAGGTTATGGAACAGACTCCCTCCGGCTGAATATCCTGGCACAGCTTTAATATCTCATCCTTTTGGTCGATGCTGACCGGATAAAAGAAATCGGCATTTTTCTCTCCCTCGGCTCCCGTCTTCCACGCAAAGACATGTGTCTCATATCCTAAATCCTTAGCCTTCCGTATCAATGGATCTATGGACTCATTCGCACCGATGATGGCCAATCTGCTCAAATAACGTACCTCCCGCCCTTTCCGAATCAGTTGTACAGATAGGACAGAACCTCTGCCGCAACCTGCTGCACCTCCGGATAGGTAAGCCGGATATGCATGGGAAGGGACAATACATGATCGCTGATATAGGCAGCCTTTGGGCAGGTGCCTTTTGCATATTCATACATCCGGTACTGCGTATTGTCCGTGTAATGGACCCCGGCATAGATCTCAGCCTGGTTCAGTGCTTCCATCAGCCCGTCCCTGTCCTCCACGATGATTTGGTATAAATGCCTGGATGACTCACAATTCTCCGGAATATCCACCAGCTTCAGCTTATCCGGATGCTTCCCCAGACTCTGGTTATACCACCGGGCAATCTGGCGCCGGTAGGCATTGTTCTGATCCAGATGCTTCAGCTCCGCCAGGGCTATGGCTGCCATGATGGAATTCCCGTGATACTTTTGTCCCACATACTCAACATCATACTTCCATTTATAATTTCCGCCGGCCCCAAAGCGTTTATAGGTATCCTTGTTAATTCCCAGCCAGGCCTTTTTGCGGGCTGTCTCGTCCAGACTGTCGTCCTTAAAGCACAGCATACCGCTATCCGCCGTGGGAAGATTCTTAACTGCCTGAAACGAATAGATAACAGCCTCCGCCTCCTGTCCCGGTACCGCTCCGTCAACCCTGGTACCGGCCATATGCGCCGCGTCCAGAATGAGCTTCAGTCCGTATCTTTGGCACAGACCGGCTATCTTATGGTACTGCCCTGTATTTCCGCCCATTCCTACAAACAGGACCGCTTTTGTCCTTGGGCTTATTTTTTTTTCCACATCGGCGGGATCCAGACACAAAGTATCATCCACGTCGGCAAATACAGCCTTCAGACCGGCTAACAGTATGGCATGGTTGGAGGAGATGAAGGTCAGAGGAGTCGTGATGACTTCATCATCTTCAGACCATTGGTTCGTCTCTTTTAAGATATCAAAGGCCAGATTAAGGCCGGAGGTCGCAGAATTTAAAAAATAGGCATTGGGCAGTCCGGTATATCTTTTCCACTCTTCCTCAAATTGGACTGTTTTAAACCCAAGTCCCGTCCAGCCCTTTTCCAGGCACTCCCTGATCTCAGCCAGACATCCCTCTATGTCAAAGGTCGGTACAAATAATTGTATTCCCATGCTGTTTCTCCCTTTAATTCCTTATTGTACATTTATATGACAGCAAAATCAGATTGTTACAGCCATAACCGGTCATAAATGGCAAAGCAGCCGCGATTTATCGCAGATTACCGTACATGATCCTTTTTATAATAACGGCGGGATTACCGGCAATGACGCAGTATCCGTTAGGAAAGCTCTTGGTAACGATAGCTCCGGCTCCGACAGTCGTATGGTCACCCAGGACTACTCCCGGAAGGATAACCGCATTAAAGGCAATCCAGCATTTTTCTCCCAGAATGATATCCTTGCCTGCCACATGCAGATCCGGATCATTGATATCATGGTTGGCGGTTACGATCCCCACATTATTGGCGATATAGGAGCCCTTTCCTATGTATATATGTCCGCCCTGGGAGGCCTGGAAATATTTCCCGCTCCCTTGAAAGAGATAAAGATCCGAAGGATCAAAGGTAATGTTCTCATAGCCCCATACCGTATTCAGAGGTGACACCGGAAACGGTACTCCCACATTGATCCTGCGTGTCTTGCGTGCCTCATAGTCGTTGACCGCCCAGGTCCACCCTTCCGCCGTCCGTTTATGTTCGGCCTTTAAAAAGTATTTGGTATCAAGGTATTTCGGATCATAGATACGCCTGGCTATCCTCCTTCCCTTCCGGTAGATGTGATATTGCGCCAGCTTTTGCCTGGTCCTCAGAAAATTGCCTTTGACGAATCGAAGGATCTTTACCGGCAGCGGCATCCCGCCTTTTTTCCTTCCCATGGACTTTAATTTATTCCGGAGCATGCCGTACAGGAATTTCAGATGCAGCCCGGTATAATCAAAGAGCAGATACCGGAGGATCCGGTATTCCTTTCGAGGAATATCGACTTGGAATTCCAATAGCTTTTTTCTGTTTATTACAGGATGAAAAAAGTCCTCCGGATTAACGTTATTTATGGCATTGGTGCTATGCACGACCTCAAGCCACATCATTTTTTCTTCCTGGTCAACGACCACCTGATAGCCTGTCTCTTCCAGCCTGGTATGATCACAGAAAAAGACGATCTTAAAATTCCGGTCATTCGGCAATATTAAGGAAATATAATGGTTATAGGGTATGGGAGTAGAATTGAAGGCGATTTTATGAAGAGTCGAATACCTTTGTCCATAGGGAAATGCCAGGAATGCTTTCTCCAGCTTCCTTTCCGCAACTAAGCTCTGGACCCTGTCCACATAGGAGATATTTAAAGCATCATCATTGTCAAGACGTGTTGTGATGCAATAGGGTTCCCTTAGATTATTCTTAATATAATAGGTGACATAGTCCCGCCACCGGAGCGCATAGGCATCATCCAGAAATAACGGAATCAGATTCGGAAGCCGTTCACAAAAGCCTGCTATTTTTCTCAGGTATACCTCCTCTGTTTTGTTCGAAAACAGGATTAACCAGGTAAAATTCTGATTTGTCTGTGAATATACGGAGGGAAAGCAATATTTTTCAAACAAATGGAAGCGCTTATCCATGTATTCCGGCGTCATGGTCAGGTTTCCGTTCTTATCCAACCGGTTGCTTCTGGGTAAGTTAAATGCTGTGATAATGTAATGCTGAAACATATCCTGCCTCCTTTATTCCGTACTATAGGCATTTCCCATCCGGAAGACGTATGGAACTCCAGTATTTGACCGGCCAGATCAGATTATCCGTCTTATCCGCTTTTTTTTCAAAGGTTACGGACTCTGCCGTATCGATATTATGGCTGTTGCCCATAATATCCCGTTCAAACAAAAGCAGGGAGGTGGCATATACTCCCGGAACCAGGCTGCTGATATCAATTTCGATGGTGCTTGTGTTTATCCCCTTTTTTCTATTTTTCTCCAGTCCTGTGACGATGGCAGACGCCGTATACTTTCCTTCCGAGATGAACAATATCCGCAGCTGGAGATTCTCCGTCATAATCAGGGAATCCCAGGTCAGGTCGAATATCAGTTTCTCATCCCTGGCAAGGATTCCGGAGCTGTTCTTCATACCGCAGGAAAGCATGCGGCTTCCCGGTATGATCAGCTGCTCCTCCTCCTTCTGGCTGAGGATATTCACGTACGGAACGATTGTAGTATATTTCTGCAGATACATCTGTATGGCTGCCGCCGTATCTCCGTCATGCATGACATGCCCTTCCTGCAGTACGATGCATCTGTCACAGAGATTCTCTATGGTCTCCATATTATGGCTCACGTAAAGAACTGTCTTGCCTTCGTGATCCGCAACATCACTCATCTTACCCAGGCACTTTTTTTGAAATTTATTATCACCCACAGCCAGGACTTCATCCATGACCAGGATCTCATTGTCCAGATGGGCGGCAACGGAGAAGGCCAGCTTTACATACATGCCGCTGGAATAACGTTTTACCGGGGTATCAATGAATCTCTCAACCTCGGAAAATTCAATGATCTGATCCATCTTCCTGTTTATCTCGCTTCTGCTCATGCCCAGGATGGCGCCGTTCATATAGATATTTTCACGGCCGGTTAATTCCTGGTGGAAACCGGTTCCCACTTCCAGCATACTGGCAATCCTTCCCTTGATATAAATCTCTCCCAGGGTTGGCGCCGTGACTCTGGACAGCAGCTTTAAAAGAGTTGATTTGCCGGCTCCGTTTCTTCCGATGATTCCGACCTTATCTCCTTTTTTAATCTCGCAGTTGATATCCCGCAGAGCCCAGAATCTTCCTCCCTTTTCCTTGCTGCTTTTGCCCAGTGTGAGGTTCGGGGATTCCTTGCCCCTGAGTCTGGCATACAATTCCTGCAAATCCCCTTTCAGGGTTGCCCCTCCTATGGCACCGATCCGGTACTGCTTTGATACATTATCTATTTTTATAATAGTCTCTCTGTCCATAGAAATCTCCATTCCGCTTAAATGATGCTTAAACCGTATCCATAAAGGTATTTTCCACTTTGCTGAATAGTACGATCCCTGCGGTTAATACCAGAAGTGTTATAGCAACACTGCTCAGTATATAATACACATTGACGACACCGGAACCAAAGAAAGCCGATCTTATGCCCTCTATGATCGGCGTCATGGGATTGCACATATAGAGCAGCCGCCTATCCTCCGGTATCAAAGCAACCGAATAAGCGATGGGCGTTGCATACATCCACAGCGTTACGCCGAAGTTTACAAGCATCGCCAGATCCCTGTATTTCGTAGTGATGGCCGATATGATAATACCGAAGCCCAGGGAGAGGCAGGCCATCTCCAGCACATACAGCGGCACCAGTACCAGCATCCAGGTAGGATGAAAGCTGCTTTCCGAACTAAACAGAAAGTACAGATAAAACCCCAGGAACATGGCAAGCTGTATCGCCAGGGAGATCAGGCTGGTTATCACTACGGATATTGGTATTATGAGCCGGGGGAAATATACCTTTCCGAAGATATTGGCATTCGATACAAAAGTGGTTGATGTGGTGGTCAGGCAGTTGGCGAAGTAAGTCCAGAAAATATTATTGCACATATAAAAAAGAAATGGCGGTACACCGTCTGTGGGCATACCGGCGATTCTTCCGAAGATCACAGTAAATACAACCGTTGTCAATAAGGGCTGTATCACTGCCCAGCCGGGTCCGAGTATGGTCTGCTTGTAATTGGCGATAAAAGTACGCCTGACAAAAAGCAGGGACAGATACCGATACCTTAAGAGTTCTTTTAAATTAACATTTTTCCAGCCTTTTTTCGGCTTTATTACGTAATCCCAGGATCCCTGCATAATAAACACCTTCTTATAAATAGGATATATATTGCATAAACTGCCTGCTGCAGCTGTACCTGGCAACGGCTTCTTCCTTACCGTCATACAGGGTCCTGCCGCTGGCAAGCTTTGCATGGTACTGTCTCAGTATATAGTCTTTCATTAATCTTAAACTTGCCGGATAATCAATTTCATCCAGAGCAAGCCCTGTCTTTGTCTCCTCAATAATCGTTTTTATCTCGGCATCCGGTATACTGCCTGCTACTGTGATGATGACCGGTATCCGCAGCCCCAGATATTCCATGATTTTAATGGGAACGCAGCCAATATCGCAGCCTTCATTCCAGGCCATTCCAAACAGGATATCCGCGCTTCTTTGCAGCCTGAGCGTCTGCTCTGAGGTTACAAATCCATGATTTATGCAGATGGCGCCGCAGCCGTATCTCTCAGCCACAGGAAGCAATGCTTCCGATTCGCTGCCCGCATAATGGAACCGGACGGCTTTTGCAGGAATCCGCCCCTCGGCCATGAGTTCCTCCAGGGCTTCAAAGAGCAGATCCGGATGGAATTTATCTGCATAGACCTTTCCTGTATATACGATATTCAGCAGCTTAGGATTCGTTCCCTCCGTTACCCCTTCTTTTTCAGAAAACCGTGCCCGATAGCCGTTATATACTACTTTTATCTTTTCAGCTTCTTCTTCCGTTAAACCCAGAGCTTCTATCATTGATTTTTTTTCACCCTGTGACACAGTAATGATATATTTTGCATTATCCACAATGAACCGTTCTGTTTCAACCGCTGTCCTGTAACGGTTTTCATCCGCCTTTTGTGAATGCAGCTTATCTCTCATGTCGTATATCCACTCTAATCTTTTCCGTCCATGCAGCAAAAGCTTCATCATCTCTATGGGACCCTCTTCATAATATCCGTTCTGTCCGCCTACCGAAGTGATGATGGTATATGTCATAGCGGGGTCGGCAAGAAGCTTCTCCGCCTCCCGTGCATAACGGTATCCCAAGAGCTCCTTCTCCCTGATCAGTGCCCTGGCATGGATACGGTCCGGCCTCAGATTATCAAGTGTTAATAAGCTCCGGTTAAAAATACGAAGCAGAACCGATAAGGGTGCGTTCTTATTCTCCTGCCTGATGGGACGGGCATATCTTTGGAAAAGTGACGCGTGTTTTTGGGAAGCTTCATAAAGCCTGCAAAAAAACTTTGAACTGCTTAAGATATGATACCTTTTTGATATAATACGGATCGGCCTCAGTTCCCGTTCCAGAGCTTCATCTTCCACCGCAGTCCGGTACAGCCCCGGATGGGTGGTTATAATAGAAGGCTTGATGTTTTGTTTCAGCATAAAACCTGCCAGGGCTGTCATTCTTTTTGATCCCACCAGTTTATCAACATTGAAGCAATCCGCTACGATAATTATCTTTTTATCCAATGGCCGGCCCTCCTGATTTACCCTGCCCAACACTTTCTGCCATATATAAAATCCGCATGATCTTCCGGCTCACTCCAGCAGATGCATCCACTGCTCCTTATATTCCTTTAGGTTCCGGCTGTAGTCCTTACCCTTTGTGTTCCGTATAAGGAACTCCCTTTGTTCCGGATTACTTACCAGCCGGGAGATTGCATTTTCAAGACTTTCCCCGTTAAATCCCGTGAGTATTCCCGTAACCTTATCCTCGATCAGATATTTTGCACCAATAGTAGCCGTACTCACAACCGGTTTGCCAAGGACCTGGGCTTCGGCAATGGACAGGCAGAAGGCTTCGGTATAGGACGGCTGTACATAGATATCACAGGCATCCAGATAAGGAAGCGGATTTGCCAGTCTCCCCGTTATGGTGATCCTGCTGTCAAGCCCAAGCCTTCGGATGCTTTCCTCCAATTCCCCGCGTGCCGCACCGTCACCCACAAAATACCAGTGAAACTTAAGCTTCTTATTATCCAGCAGCTTTGCTGCCGCTACCGCCAGGTCAAAGCCCTTTTCCGGATTTAACCTTCCGCAGGAGCATAACGTGAAGAATAATTCATCTTCCCATTGCAAGAACTGCGAATATCCGCCATGTGAATCTGAAATGCATAAATCCGCATTTATGGTTCCCACTCCCTGTTCTTCCGGACTTTTTAAATTACCTGACAGGATTTTGACCGAATATTCCTTCGCCCTCCGCCGTATGGAAGCGGCATCGATCAGATTGGGGATTACCGTAAGCTTAAGCTTATATTCCGGATAAGCCTCACCCAGCAGCTCCGCCACACCCTGGCTGACCGCGGCAATCACACCGGCTTTGGCAAAAGCACGCCGGTGCAGCTCATAGTCCATGATTCCGCCATGGTGGTAGAACATGATCTTTTGATCCGCTTTGATTACTTCCGCTACAAATTCCGCCGTTTCTCCATGCTTATAAGCGATGGCATAATCATAATTCTTTGGAAAGAACAGCTTCCTCTCCCTGTTATAATATTGCTGCCGTAACCGGTCCTTGATCCTGTCTTCCTTTTCTTCCAGGGAAAGCATATGATACAGCGCCCTCCGGGCTGAAAGCCACAGGTATCGCAGGGACCGTCCGCACTTTCTCTCATCAATACGGATCAGCCTGACACGGGAGTCTATTCCGTCAGGCGGCTCCTTCGGATGCAGGATGCAAAGATCGACCTCCATCCTGTCATAATCCAGATACCGTAAAGCCTCTTCCAGTGATTTTTCCACACCGCCCAGGCTGTATACATCATTTACGAATAAGACCTTCTTCATGCGCTACCGTCCTGTCACTGTGAGTTAAGATTTCTTATCTCTCTTGCCGGGACCCCTGCTGCCACCGTATTCTCCGCAATATCCTTATTTATCAGCGAGCAGGCACCAATGACCGAAGCTTTGTGCACCGTCACATTACCGACAAAGGTAGCTCCCGCTCCGATCCAGCAGCCGTCTTCTATCACCATGGAAAAGCTGATGCCCTCCCCGGCCCTTCTGCCGGAATCCCCGATCTTGTGGGAGCCGGTCAGAAACCGTACTTCCGGTCCAAAATCACAGCAATCACCGATGGTGACATTGCCCAGGCCATGAATTATGAAGTCTGCGCCGATCCAGCAGTCCCTGCCTATCTTAAGATGCCCGTATAGGGTAACCGGTCCTACGATCCTGGTTCCTTCACCGATTTCATGGCCGATCCACCGCAGCAGCCTGGCTTTTCTGGCGAAATACCGGGCATCGGTTCCCTGATACAGCCTGTTTACCGCTATTCTCACAATTCTTCGCTTTATGCCAAGCAGCATATTTATTAATCCTCCCGATTATTTCCCTGATTTTAGCCGGATTGCCTTCTCCAGCAGTTCATATGCCTTATCCCACCCCAGCAGCCTGCTCAGGAGACAGAGGCTTTTCTCAGTGAGGCCGCCGCCCAGCAGTAACCGCCTGCTGTTTCCCAGTCTCACATTAATAATCTCCTGCGTCTCATCCGGCCGGGCCGATTTTTCCCGAAGGATTTTCATCATCAGTTCCCTGCATTTATTATGCAGGATATGCTTCTGCCTTTTGTCATAACAATCCTTTCCTGCTTCCTCCGTCAATAAATTTATGATATCCAGATCAGCCATCAGGTTTGCTTCTCTCCTGATGTGGCTCAGGGAGTCCGCTCTGTTCCTGCGGTACAGATAAGCATAAATATCAAGGACCCTAACCTTGCTCACCCTGGCAAATAATCTGGCCGACCACTCCTCATCCTCATCCAGCAGGCCGGTTTTCATATAAAGCCGGTGCTTTTGCAGAAATTCCCGCTTAATTACATAAAGCCAGGGCATGGGCAAAGCCGGCACAGTATAGAACAGGTCCCCGGTAATACTGCCGTCCCTGTCATACAGGCCGGCTTGCTCCAGGTGCTTCACGGCTTTCTTCTCTTTGTTTTCTTCATAATAATCATAATAATTGAAGGTATAGAGCTCCGTCACACCATCCAATTCCCGGATAATGACATCGACTGCTCCCTCCTCCAGAAGATCATCGCCGTCAATAAACATGATATAATCGCCGGAAGCGTTCCGAATACCCGTATTCCTTGCCTCGGAAGCACCTCCGTTGCTTTTATGGATTACCCTGACATTGGGATGCTCTTTTGCATATCTGTCACAGATCCCGGGACTGTTGTCTGTGGAACCGTCGTCTATGAGAAGAATCTCCGCAGCCTTGTTCCCGTCCCTTAACACGGAATCCATGCAGCCGGCGATATAAGCTTCCAGATTATATACCGGTATCACGATGGATAATTTAGTTCCGCCTCCCGGACCATGCTCTTCCAAACCCTGCTCCCCCCTGTCATGTTTTACATGCCCTCCGATCCCAAACTGCTCCTGCCAGCAGGCAAGCTCTTTTGCATAATGGTTCAGGATCGCTTGCCATTGTGTATTATTATTAATTGCTGAGGTTTCAAAATTATTACTGTAATAAAGGCTTTCCTTCTGCGTACCGCGGGCAGGAACCGGAAACGGCCGGTATTTTAAGGAGGACAGCTTTGTTCCCCGCATATAGGCGGCTGCGGTCAGCCAAAGATCATCCGTCATAAATGCCAGCGTCTTCAGCATATCCATGTCTAAGACGTTTTCATGCAATGCCTTCGGCGGAATCAGAGTCCCGCTCCCGCTGTTTACACCCAGATACTGAACATTATAAGCTTCTTCCAGATTAGGCTCCCAGATAATCGGCTCCAGGCAATTCTGCGGCTCTATCCTGCTGCTGGAGGAGCAGACAATATTATCCGGGAACCTTCTGTGTATCTTCATAAGTTTTTTTATTATATTCTTCGGATAAAACATATCGTCGTCAAAAAGAACCATAATTGCTTCCGGATATTCCCGTAAAGTAAAATAGTACTTTTTATGGGAGCATAAATCCTCGCAGAAACGGATGGTCAGTCCTCTTGATCTCTGTGCCAGAAGCTCGGGCGGGAGCTCTGCCAGGCCCTGCGGAAACTGGCTGGCCGCAAGCCAGAGCACTACTTCGTCTGCTTTCATCCGCTGCCTTAAAATCGTCTCAATCGCGATCCAGGCGGTATGGATTCTGGCAGGATAGGAGGTCAGGGAAGCGATAATTCTCTGTTCCCGCTTTCTCCCGGTCACCCCGGACCGCTTTGAAGCACCCCTGCGGAAGGTCTTTACCAGAAAATCATTGCAGTAGTGAAGGCACAGCCAGGAGCTGCAGCGGAATAAGAAGCGGACCGGCCTGCCGGCGCGTTTTCTTGAAGCATAACCTGCTTTAAAATAAAACCAATAGATGAATGAATACATGTATGATACCAAATAATTTCTGTTTTGATTATAATAGGACGCTCTGCCAATCTGAGCTTCAGACATCGGTTGCATCGGTTGTCTTCCGGCTTCCGAGAAACATGGCCTTATGCTCCTCGATACTCTTTCCTATATCCAGGAACTCCCCCATATAAGCTGACGCTCCGGCACACCAGGACTGATAATCCGAATTCTTCATATCGGCAAAGCTCTGTACAGCCCTGGAGAATTCCTCCGTCCGGTCAAGGGGAATGCTGTATCCGGCGTGATAGTCCTCCAGCTTCTGCCAGGGGGTTCTGTCGCTGATTATCACGGGACAGCCGTATTGCATGGCTTCTATGATGGAATGGCCAAAGTTCTCATTTTTTGACGGGGACAAAAACAGATGATACCGGGATATTAATTCCGGCATTCCCTCATGATCCAGACAGCCTTTGTATCGGACCCTGGCACTGTCTCCCAGGCAGTCTGCCTTTTTCATACAGGCCTCAAAATAATCCTTATCCTCCACAGGTCCGTATATGTCGAACCGTATCCTCCCTTTCACATTCCTTAAGATTTCAATCGCCATATGGATATTCTTTATGGGGTGGATGCGGCTTACCGTATAGATATGCAGGACTCCTTCCGTCTTCTCCGGCCTTGGGAACGGATTATCCCCTGCCAGGCTGATATCCTTAATGCAGTGTATGGGAGAACCCGGGAATATCCCTCGAAGCTCCTCCAGCTCTTCTCGTGAGGTGGCATGGAATTGTGCTCTCCCTGTCAGGCCGGTGAGGCGGATCCCATGCAGGAACAAATTCTTCCTCCATGCTTTCAGCCTTCTAGCTTCCTTCAGCAGCTCACCTCTGGGAGAGATAATAAGCCTGACATCCGGATCGGTATATTTCTGATACAGCATAGCCGGTATGCTGTGCATGGCACTGAAGATGCTGCTTACGAATATGACGCCCGGCCGGATGGTTTTGATCAGCTTCCATACCGAAGAGAGCCCTTGGTTTTTAAGATAGTATACATCACAGTCCAGGATCCGGTTTTTCCCTGCCGAGACTTTTGTATACGGTTTTTCTGACCCGATCTCATAAAAGGTCGTAATTACCGAAATATCAAAACAGCCGCTCAGAGCTTTGACAAGATTGACCGTACTGACCGTTGAGCCCCCTCGGTATTTCGAAGGATAAAAACACTGACTCAGAATTAACAGCTTCATTTTTTCCATGCTTAACACACTGATCCTATCAACGGTCTTATAAACATAATATGACAGCTGGGCTTTTATTGACACATGGCACTCCTTTTAAAATCAATTCACAGGCTGCTGAAAATACTGCCAGCTGCGATAATAAGTCGAATTGCAGTAACCTTTTCGACAGGAAATCATATGATATTACAGAAATATCATTTTAATTTATGGAAAGGAGATTCTTTTATGGATTTTTTTGATTTTTATCGATATTTCTTGATACTCATAGTGCCCGGGTTTATCGGTGCCTTAGCTTTCAGCATCACAGCCCGGTTCAGGACGGAAATCAATTTCTATGTAGCTATGATCATTGATTTGCTGACCTTCATTATTATGATTACAGGACTCTACTTCTTCCATGCAGTTGTAACGGTTGCGGATCTGCTGTTTGAATTCACCTGCCTCAGCTTCACCAGAAATTACGCTTTACTTAGTATCTTAATAGCAATCTTACTTGGTGTAGCCGGAGGATTGATCCGCAGATTATTCTTCTGGATCAGACGTTAAAGCACATGGCTTTTAACTTAGGATAATAAGAAAAGACAGCCTTGCATACTTCGGTCTGCAAGGCTGCCCTTTTTCGCTCACTGCTTCCCCCATACTACGCGATTGACATAATCCGTATAGGAAAGGATAATTCTCAGCACCTTTTCGGAGACATTCCGCACGGAATAATCCGCAACGCTTCGCAACGTATTTTCTCCCTGGGTTTCCAGGACTGTGAGAGCCTGAAGAATCCGTTCCTTCTTCAATCCTGCCAGCATGGTGACAGCTTCCTCCATGGCTTCCATCCTCTCATGGGC
>JAFADH010000303.1 GCA_023424995.1 Bacillota bacterium
AAAATCCATGGAAGAATGGAAAGAAGGCATATAAGGAGGTAAGGATATGATCATTGATTCACATGCACACCTGGGGCATGATTATGTATTTGATGAGGAGGCAACGGAGGAAGGGTTATTATATTACTACGAGAAATTTGATATTGACGGAGCTGTAATACAACCGTTTATCAACCGGCCTTATATCAGCGACACGGTGCGCAGCCATGACCGGATCTATGAGTTTTGCAAAAGCTCTTCAAAGCATTTTTGGGGTATGGCATCAATTAATCCTCACTTTTCCCCGGAGGATTACGAAATTGAAGCAAAAAGGTGTGTCAATGAGCTGGGCTTCGTAGGTCTCAAAATAACACCCATCGCACACGCGGTACATCCGTCATCGAAGGATGGTTTGCATGTATTTGAAATTGCCGGAGAATTGAAAGTGCCGGTTATGGTTCATACCGGCGCAGGCGCACCGTTTTCCGATCCCATCAGCCTTCTGCCGGCGGTAAAGAGCTTTCCGGATGTAAAGATCATATTAGCTCATGGCGGGTCAGACGCCTTCTTTCAGCAAGCCCTGTTCTTAGCGGAAAGCTTTGACCATGTGTATGTGGAGCCAAGCTGGTTGAGCATACTTAATACCAGAAAGCTGCTTAAGGTGATCGGCGCATCCAAGGTTATGTTCTCCTCCGATCATGGAATCAATGCAGGGATGGAGCTGACCAAATACAGAACCTTACTGGAGGATGAAGTGCAATTGGAGCGGGTGCTGTCCGGTACGGCAATCGAGGTATTCAATCTTAAGCTATAGGAGGGGGATATGAAATGCAGCTGGGAATTGGATCATATACCTATACCTGGGCTATCGGCGTACCCGGTTATCCGGGAAAAGGAAAAGGGCTTACAGCTTTGGAGCTGATAGATAAAGCGGCAGAACACAATATTAAGGTGGTTCAGATCTGTGATAATCTTCCCCTGATAAATTTAAGCGGGGAAGAGCTTCAGACGATCAAAAGTAAGGCTGGGGAATATGGCATAGCAATTGAAGCAGGGACCAGGGGGATTGAACCGGAGCATATCAAAAGGTACCTGGAAATAGCGGGATTTCTTGATGCAAAGCTCCTGAGGACTATCTTACATAAGGATGGAGGCAAGCTGTCCGTCAGGGAAGCGGTTGCAAGTATTCGAAACATAATTCCTGAATTAGAGCGGACAAACATCAGATTAGCGATTGAAAACCATGAGCGGCATGCGGCAAAAGAGCTGAAGGAGATCATCACACAGATAAATCATCATCAGGTCGGGATCTGTCTGGATACCGTGAATTCCTTCGGAGCAATGGAGGGGCCGGATCAGGTCATGGATGAATTGCTGCCTCATATGATTAATCTGCATTATAAGGATTTTATCATCAACAGGGCAGGGCACAACCTGGGCTTTGAAATAACCGGCCGTCCGGCCGGACAGGGAATGCTTCCTGCGGACCGGTTAAAGAGGCATTTGGAGCATATGAGTGAGGATATCAGTATTATTCTGGAGCTTTGGACACCGTATACCAATACAGTGGAAGAGACAGCTTTATTAGAAAATCAATGGGCAAAGGAAAGTATAAACTATTTAAAGGAATGGATAAGAGGGTGAAGCATATGAAAAAGTTAAATATTACAGTGGTCGGAGCAGGAGGAAAGATGGGCTGCAGGATCACGGATAATCTGGTTAAGTTTGATTATAATCTGTATCTCTGTGAGAATGGAGAGACGGGAATCCAAAGATTACAGGAAAGAGGGCTGCATACCGCGGAGCTGGATGCGGCGGCAGGATGCAGTGATATCCTTATCTTAGCTGTTCCCGATGTAAAAATACATGAAGTATCGGACTATGTTGTTCCAAGACTCAGGCCGGGAACGGCTGTTATTCTCCTGGATCCTGCCGCAGCCTATGCAAAGGAACTGATAATGAGAGAGGATTGCACCTTTGTCGTTACCCATCCCTGCCATCCGGAGCTTTTTTACGAACAGAAAACAGAGGAAGCTAAAAAAGACTTCTTCGGAGGAATTGCGGCGGAGCAGGATATTGTCATTGCACTGGCAGGCGGAGAGGAAGAATTATTTCAAAGGGTGGAAGAAGTATGTGTCCGTATGTTTTCGCCGGTTAAGAAATGCCACAGAATAACAGTGGAGCAAATGGCGTTATTAGAGCCGGCCGCTGCCGAGGTCGTGATCGCCGCCGCGGCGACTTTAATGAAGGAAGCCCTGGATGAGGTAGTAAAACGCGGCGTTCCGGAGGAAGCGGCAAAAGCATTCCTGCTGGGCCATACGCAGATTCCGCTGGCAATTGCCTTTCGTGTCATACCGTCTCCTTTTTCCGACGGGGCAAAGATTGCGATTAATATTGGCTATGAAAAGGTATTCAAAGAAACCTGGAAGGAAGTATTTGAACCGGAGGTAGTGCGGGAGACGGTTCACAGAATGCTTCATCCTCAGAATGCACAGGAAGCGCAGGTAGGAATATGAAAAAATTCGCCGTGATCGGCTGCGGTTTTTGGGCGCAGTGTCAAATTGCCGGATGGATGGAAGTCGGAGGAGTAGAACTGGCTGCGGTATATAACAGGACCAGAAGGAACGCGGAAGCGGTTGCAAAGCGGTTTGGAGTACCCAGGGTCTATAATACGGCGGAGGAACTATTCGAGAAGGAAGAACTGGATTTTGTGGATATCATTACGAATGTCGAGACCCATGAAAGGTTTACCCTTCTTGCGGCTTCCCATGGTGTTCCGGTGATCTGCCAAAAGCCTATGGCACCGGATCTTGCTGCTGCGGACCGTATGTTGGCAGCTTGTAAAAATGCAAATATTCCTTTCCTGATTCATGAAAACTGGAGATGGCAGTATCCCATTCGTGAGGTGAAAAAGCGCCTGGAGGAAGGCGTGATCGGCGATCCGTTCCGGGCAAGAATAACCTACGGCAACAGCTTTCCTGTATTCGATAACCAACCGTTTCTGGCTGAATTAGAGCAATTCATTCTTACGGACATGGGCACCCACATCTTTGATGTGGTCCGCTTCTTATTCGGTGAAGCAGAGACAATTTATTGTCAGACTGCCAGAATCCATAAACATATCAAGGGGGAGGATGTTGCCACAGCGGCTTTAAAAATGAAAAGCGGTCTTCACTGCAGCGTGGAGCTTTCCTACACCTCAATTGTGGAGCAGGACCGGTTTCCGGAGACCTTTATGATGATTGAAGGAGAGCTTGGGTCCATTGAGCTTGCCCCGGACGGATGGGTGCGGACCACCACAGCGAAGGGTACGCATGCGGTAAGAGTCCGCACACCGTTTTATCCCTGGGTCGATCATAGATATTATCTCAGCCAGACCGCTGCGGTGGAAGCGAACAGGGATTTTCTTCGTGCTCTTAACGGAGAAAAGGCGGCGGAGACTACCGGGGAGGATAATCGCAGAACCTTGGAGCTGGTTCAGGCAGCATACCGGTCGGCTTCTTTAAATTCTGCCGTGACCTTGTAAGGTTGAAGCGTATGAATACGACCTGCTGCTTAAGAAATCGAAGTGACAGGTATTAGTTAAAACGTTTATTACTAACCGGTATAATTAAATTATTAAAAGAGAGGCTGGGAAAATGGATCGTATACAGGCATTGAAAATAAGTCAGGATAAAAGAAAGCTCGTAAAAGAAGACGGCACACCGTTTATATGGCTGGGGGATACGGCATGGGAGCTCTTCCACGTGCTTTCGAGAGAAGAGGCGGATCAATATCTGGAAAACCGGGCCCGTTTAAAATATACGGTGATCCAGGCGGTGGCACTGGCGGAGACGGACGGTTTAAGTGTAGAAAATGCTTATGGGAGAATACCTCTTAAGAAGAACGGCAGCGGGGAATATGATCCTGAACTGCCTGATTTGGACTGTGGTGAAACAGGAGATTATACCTACTGGGATCATGTTGATTATATCATCCATAAGGCGGAGTCCTTAGGTCTTTATATTGCCCTGTTACCTACCTGGGGAGATAAGTATCATAAATGCTGGGGCACCGGACCCGAGATATTTAATGAGAAAAATGCCGGATCGTTCGGCAGATGGATCGCGGACCGCTACAAAGACAGAAAGAATATTATATGGGTGCTGGGCGGTGACAGGCAGTTAATTACGGCAAAGCATTTTGCGATTATTAATGAAATGGCAAAGGGGATCAGGGACGGAGAGACAGAGAAGCATCTTATGACCTTTCATCCAAACGGAACCTTTTCTTCCTCCTATCATGTACACGATGAAGAGTGGCTGGATTTTAATATGATTCAGTCGGGTCATGACAGGACCCATAATGAGAATCACAAAAAGGTCAGTGAGGATTACGGCAGAATTCCTGCCAAACCGGTAATTGATGCGGAACCCCGGTATGAGGATCATCCGATTCATTTTAATCCCGTCAATGGGTATTTTGACGATTATGATGTAAGACAGGCAGCCTATTGGGCTGTATTGGCGGGTGCATGCGGTCATACCTACGGTCATCATTGCATATGGAGAATGTGCAGGGAGCCGGCGGATTACTATATTATGACCTGGCAGACAGCCTTGAACCGTCCGGGCGGGCAGCAGATGCAATATGTCCGTGATCTGATGGAAGCCAGGCCCTTTTTGGAGCTTGTGCCGGATCAGGAGTTAATTGCCGGGAATTATGAAGGGGCAAATCATATTCAGGCAGCCAGGGGGAAGGATTACGCATTCTTCTATAGTCCCAATGGCTTAGGCATCCGGGCCGTCATGGGGCGGATAACGGGGGAGCGTGTCAGGGCTCTCTGGTATGATCCGAGGAATGGGGAGTACATATATATCGGAGAAAAAGAAAATACAGGTATCATTGCCTTTACCCCTCCTTCCAGCGGACGTAACAATGACTGGATACTCATTTTAGATGACTGCGGAAGTAATTATCCGTTCCCCTAATGAACTTTATCCAACGCAGGATATGATAACAATTATTTATACTAATTAGCCGCAGCTTATGGAAAAAAATAAAAGCAGCGGGAACAGCAGATAAAGCTATACCCAATAATTTTCCCTGACTGCCCTTGGTTCTGATAGGAACTGAGGGCGGTTTTTTGTAAATATAACAGTATTCTGCTTGTACAAAAGCGAATGAGCCGGCAATGTTTGAGAGTCGACC
>JAFADH010000292.1 GCA_023424995.1 Bacillota bacterium
TCAAGGCCGGATAATATACCGGTATCATTATGAGCATAATATAGTACATGCACGAGATAAACAAAGGAGTATATGAGATGAATGAAACATTGAAAGTAATAGCTGAGCGATATTCCTGCCGGGACTATAAAAATGAGATGCCGCCTGATGAAATTCTCCAGGCAATCGCCGAGGCCGCAATACAGGCGCCCAGCGGGATGAACCGCCAGGCATGGAGGGTTATTGTTGTAAAAGACAAAGACTTGATACAAGACATGGAATCCGAAGGAATGTCCTATCTTGCAGGCATGGAGGATAAATCCTCTTATAACAGAATTATGGAACGCGGAGGAAGATTGTTCTACGGCGCTCCCTGCATGATCGTAGTTCCTATTGATCCGGCGCAATATGCACCTGCGCTGATAGACTGCGGTATCTTATGCCAGAATATCACGCTGGCTGCAACCTCCCTTGGAATAGCCAATATTATGTGCGGCTTTACCGGTCTGGCATTTGCCAGCGGTCTTCGAGCGGAAGAATTCGGCAAACGATTAGGCTTTCCTGACGGTTATGCGTTTGGCTGTTCCGTGTTATTGGGATATGCCGCCACAACAAAACCGCCCCATGTCCCGGACAAGGATAAAATCACATTCGTCGGATAAAGCTGATAATTCATTTATTGATGAGATTTTGGACATACTGACGTTTGTAATTACTGTGAGGAATTGAAGCTAAGATTTTGGAGGAAAACACTATGTTAGGGCATTATCTCATGTTTAATAGAAATTGTGCGGAGGCTCTATTAGTCTACGAAAAAGCCTTTGACGCGAAAATAACCGAAATACAAAAATACGGCGATATGCCGCCGAACCCAGACTTCCCTATTCCAGAGGAAGACAGGGAGCTTGTGCTGCATGCCCGTATCCGGTTGGACGACGGGGAAATTATGTGTGCCGACGCGTCTGAACGGAGCGAAGGGGGAAGCAATATGTACGTTTCAATCACTGCAAAAGACGCGGACTTCATCCAAAAGGCATGGAATGTACTGAAGCAGGATGGCGAGGTCTATATGGAGCTTACGGCGTCATTCTTTGCCGTGCTGCATGGTTCCCTGCGCGACCGCTTTGGCATCAATTGGATGTTTACTGCGATTAAATAGGGATGCGTTCAACACGGCATTAAAATGCTGCAGTGGCAGACACCTTGTATTTAAGTAAAATGCAAGGTGTTTTATTTTTTATTTATGTTATAATTATTGAGGGATTGAGATTATGGAACGGAGAGATTGAATAAATCAATTACATATATAGGACAGAATTAAAAAGCAAATAAAGCTTACTAAGGGTCTTTCATGTAATAATTATTTAAACCTTTGAAGAAGGAGTGTATATTATGCAGTACGAAGCAAACAGCGCCGGGGAGTACCTTGAGCTTCTCGAAGCCGACTGGAGAAAAGAGAAATTAATGGAAATAAGGCGCATTATTTTAGAGTATGCTCCCGAGCTTGAAGAAAGCATACATTATAAAATGTTGTGCTATGGCAGCGAGAAACTAAAAATATTCTATTTGAATGCTCAAAAATCGTATGTGAGCTTATATGTAGGCTCAATAGAAAAAGTTGTAGACGCAGATGTCCTGCTGGCAAAGCTTGATTATGGAAAAGGCTGCATCCGCATAAAAAAGTCTATTGATATTCATAATACCGGAATTGAAGAATTCATAAAACAAACGATTGATATGTGGAGAGCCGGCGGCGATACCTCATGCTGATAATAAAGCATTGTAATAATTTTTGCGAAGCAGGAAAGTGCGGATAGATTATGGTACTGCATTTCAGGCTGGTTTAATGACATAACAGCCGGAATAATACGGAAAAGGAGTTATACATGAAATCATTAGTAATTGCAGAAAAACCCTCTGTGGGAAGAGATATTGCCAGGGTGTTGAAATGTTCAAAAAACCTGAACGGCGCTCTGGAGGGAGAAAAATATATTGTGACCTGGGGTCTGGGCCATCTGGTTGCCTTGGCCGATCCGGAGGAATATGATGTAAAATTGAAAGAGTGGAGAATGGAGCATCTGCCCATGCTGCCCCAGAAATTTGAATTGGTGGTAATGAAACAGACTGGAAAACAATATCAGGCGGTGAAGACACAGCTGCACCGCCATGATGTATCCGATATCATTATCGCTACGGATGCGGGCCGTGAGGGAGAATTGGTGGCACGATGGATACTTGAGAAAGCAAATAATAAAAAGCCGGTCAGGAGATTATGGATATCCTCTGTTACGGATAAAGCAATCCGGGAAGGCTTTGCCAATTTAAAAGACGGAAAAGAGTATGAAAACCTCTATCAGGCCGCTGTTGCAAGGGCAGAATCGGACTGGATAGTAGGCATGAATGCCACCAGAGCCCTTACCTGCAAATACAATGCAAGTCTTTCCTGCGGACGTGTCCAGACACCTACCCTGGCAATGATTGCAAAGAGGGAAGAGGATATCAGAAAATTTATCCCTGTTCCCTACTACGGGCTGATCGGCCAGGTAAACGGCATGACGCTTACCTGGCGGGACTCGAAAACCCGGAGCAGCACCACCTATGATAAGGACAGGATAGAAAAGCTGCTGGAGCACCTGCAGGGAAAAGAAGGCGTGGTTACAGAGGTCAATACTGTTATGAAGAAATCCTATGCTCCCGGATTATATGATTTAACGGAGCTTCAAAGAGAAGCCAATGTGCGTTATGATTTTTCGGCAAAAGAAACCTTGAATATCATGCAGCGCTTATATGAAAATCACAAGGTATTAACCTATCCCCGGACAGATTCCAGATACCTTACTACGGATATTGTGGGAACCCTGAAGGAGAGATTGGAGGCTGTCAGTATCGGGCCTTATAAAAAGCCGGCCGCTATGTTGGCAAGAAAGCCTGTCGTTGCCAATTCCTCTTTTGTAGACAACCGGAAAGTAAGCGATCATCACGCCATTATACCCACGGAACAGTATGTCAGCCTTGAGAATATGAGCTCTGACGAGAGAAAGATCTATGATATGGTAGTCAGACGTTTCCTGGCGGTCCTGTATCCGCCTTATGAATATGAGGAAGCCACTGTAACAGTACGGGCGGGCGGTGAAGAATTTACGGCAAAGGGCAGAATTACGAAATCCTTAGGGTATAAGGAGGTTTATGATAATTCATCTGAAGATGATCAGGAAAACGAAAGTATGCCCAAGGCAGCGAAAAATGACATTTTAAGACCCATCGTATTTATAAAAACAGAGGGTAAAACAAAGCCTCCCGCACCCTTTAACGAGGCGACCCTTCTTTCTGCTATGGAAAACCCCGTTAACTTTCTGGAGCAGAAGGACAAAGAAATGATTAAAACCCTGGATGAAACCGGCGGATTAGGAACGGTGGCTACCCGCGCGGATATTATAGAGAAGCTGTTCAATTCTTTTCTTATGGAGAAAAGGGGGAAGGATATCTTTATCACCTCCAAAGGGAAACAGCTGCTGGAGCTGGTGCCGGAAGACTTAAAAAAACCGGAGCTTACGGCGTCTTTGGAAATGAAGCTGGCCAGAATAGCCAAAGGCAGCTTAAAGAAACAGGAGCTGATGAAAGAGATGTCAGCCTATACCAGGGAGATTGTAGCAGAGATAAAAGAAGGCGAAGGTAAATTCAGGCATGATAACCTGACCAATAAGAAATGTCCTGTCTGCGGTAAGAACATGCTGGCTGTCAATGGTAAGAACAGCAGAATGCTGGTCTGCCAGGACCGTGAATGCGGACACAGGGAGACCATAGCCAGAACCAGCAATGCAAGATGCCCGGTCTGCCATAAGAAGATGGAACTGACAGGCCAAGGAGAGAGCCAGACCTTTTCCTGTTCCTGCGGACATAAGGAAAAACTGGCGGCTTTTCAGGAAAGACGCAAAAAAGAAGGTGCCGGCGTAAGTAAAAAGGATGTTGCAAAATACATGAATCAGATTAACAAGGAAGAGCAGGCGCCTATCAATACGGCATTCGCTGATGCTTTTGCTAAGATCAAATTAGATAAATAAAGAAAACAAAGCAGGTGTCAGTCAGGAAAATTGTAGTTGACATTAGTATCCTTTTATTGTATTTTATGAATAGATAATAAAGAAGGAGGCTGAAATATGCGCAAGCTTAATCGTACGGAGAACAGAATAGTGAAGATGCAATCAGCCGACCTTGGTACTCGTGTATAATCTAATGATCAGTTCAGAATAATTGATCATTAGATTTATTATAGTAAGTTAAGCCACAGTCGTAGACTGTGGTTTTTTGCGCTTTAATTTATACAGGATCACCCATGTCAGGCGACCCGCCCGTTCTCATAAGGGAAGCTGCTGATTACCGGATTGAAATTATAATAAGTTGTTTCAGAAAGAAAAGCGTGGCTTTTCACAGGGAGAAACGACCCGGGAAAGAATGGGTGATTATGATGAAAAAATTAAATATCGGTATAATGGCACATGTGGATGCAGGTAAAACAACAGTAACGGAAGGCTTTCTCTATCACAGCGGAATCAAAAAATCTATGGGGAATGTAGATAACGGAACGACAACAACGGATTCCATGGAACTGGAGAGGCAGCGGGGAATGACGATCCGTTCGGCAACAGTATCCTTTATGATAGGGGAAAATAAAATCAACCTGATCGATACACCGGGACATATGGACTTCATAGCAGAAGTGGAGAGGTCTCTGTCAGTGCTTGACGGAGTAATTCTTGTCATATCTGCAAAGGAAGGGGTCCAACCGCAGACACGCGCCATCTTTCATAAAATTAAGCGGATGAAAATTCCGGCGATACTTTTTATAAATAAAATAGACCGTATAGGTGTTAATATTCCGGAAGTATATGAACAGATACAGCAGCAGCTGACGGGCAGTTTTCTGTTCATGCAGAAGGTGGTATATCAATACGGAGCTGTGGACCGGACTTATGAAATTGTAGAGAGAAATTTCGGAGAGCCGGATTTTTCGGAACAAATTATAGTACAGTCGGAAAAGCTTCTTGAAAAATATATAAACGGGGAACCGATTATAGCCGAAGATTATGAGAATGTCATCCGATCCCGCAACCGATATGGAAAGCTTTATCCCGTATACCACGGGGCGGCTCTTCAGGATACGGGCATCAAAGAGCTGATGGAGGCTGCCGGTAAGTGGTTTATGCCCAGAACGGATAAGAATGATCCGTTATCTGCTTACGTTTATAAAGTATTATTTGATGAGCATAGCCACAAACTCATTTTTACCCGTATTTTTTCAGGAGAGCTTTCTTTAAGACAACGTACTTCTGTAGAAAGAAACGGACAGGAAGTGATTATCCGAAATCTGTTCGGACTGGAAAATGGCAGATTGGTACCTAAAGCATCAGTGGAAGCAGGAGATGTGGCGGTGCTTATGGATGCAAAGGAGCTGATATGCGGAGACTGGATCGGGGAGAGAACCAGTCTGCCTGTATTTTCACAGACAGAGCCTTTGTTAAAGGTAGGTGTCAGGCCGATACCCGCCGCTAACAGGAGAGAATTGCTGGAAGCGTTACAGATACTGGCAATGGAGGATCCTTATCTGGACCTGAATATTGATGAAGAGACGGAGGAAATTAAGCTGAAGCTCTTCGGAAATCTTCAAAAAGAGATATTACAATCTCTCTTAAAGGAGAGGTTTCATCTGCAGGCGGAATTTGACAGTGTTTCAACCGTTAAGAAGGATAAACCTGTGGACCGGGTTACCTGTATCATTCCTTTAAACGGTCCCGGCAATTTATTGCGGGCAGGTGTAGGCTTAACGCTGGAGCCGCTGAAGGAAGGCAGCGGATTCCAATATGAAACGAAGGTGTCCTTCGGTGATCTTACCAAATCCTTTCAAAACGGTGTGAGAGAAGGTGTGGAGAAAGGAATCCGTAAAGGTTTATATGGAGAAGTAGTGGATACTAAAGTTACATTTATGCATTCCGGCTACGACAGTGTTACCAGTACACCGGCGGACTTCAGGCGGCTGGCTGAAAGAGTTGTTTACCAGGCTTTAAAAGACATCGGCACCAGTACAATGGAGCCTGTAATGAGTTATACGCTTACTGCGCCTCAGGGATCGGAGAAGAAAATAATGACAGAGCTGGTCCGGATGAATGCCGCCATAGAAGAAATAAAGTATACCCAGTCGGAAATGATCGTTAAAGGCAAAGTAACCTTAGAGGCCTGCAAAGATTTTTCTGCGGTACTATTTGCCTTGACGGAAGGGAAGGGCATCTTTGAGACTGTCTTCTGGCAGTATCGGCAAGTGGAAGAATCAAAGGGTACAGCTTTTACTTAATGATGAGAAGTAAACAGTTCGCCCATAAGTTAAGGGAAAAGGGAAGGAATGGACAGCTCCGGTATTTTATGCTATCTTATACAAGGAATGTATAAAATTAACAGGAGGTGTGATATGAATTTTCCGACAACCTATATAGGAGCTGTAAAGGATCAGACAAACCGGACTCTTTGGAGCTTAAACAATGTGATTGACAGTATTCCGGATGCATACTGGGATAAGCTGTACTGTGATATGCCCCTTTGGAAGCATGTATATCATACGCTCCATTCGTTGGATATGTGGTATATCAACCCTCTGGTATATGAAGAACCCGATTTTCACAGGCCGGGTTTAAATGATCTGGATATGGAAACAGAGGGTTTTCTCTCAAGGGAATTGCTGAAGAAGTATTATAACGGGATAAAGGATAAGATACTTGCATATCTGGAGGAACTGAATGACGCAAAGCTTTTGGAATGCCCTGAGAAATGCCCCTATACCAGATTTCATCTGATACTGGCCCAGCACAGGCATCTGGATATGCACATCGGTATGATTATGGGTTATATCATTGCCGGAGAGAATTTATGGCCAAGGATTATGGGACTCCAGTCAGAATTTCCGGAAGGTGGATATTCGCTATATTTCTGAAGGTTAAATAAGAGATCATATAATACATAGACTATACTCCGGCAGTATAGGGGGAAAGAAGCGGAACGGACTGAGTTGTTTCCCTAAAATAACATAAGAGAGGTTAATGCTTTGATATCATCTGTCCAGGCAGCTGCAGAAGCCATATTCATGGAGAAACAAGATACCTGGAGGAGAAGTGATACATTGTTTAACAGGGAATTTATGAAAATACAGCAGGATAGCTTACGGACAGTTTATATAAACTGCAGGGGGTAGTGAAAAACGGTATTTATTTCTAATTATACTTGACATATTAAAAAATAAATATTAAAATATAACCAACCAGTTAGTTTTTAAATATTTAAATGTAAAGGAAGATATATCTATGCAAAACAAATCACCGGAATCTTTTCATAAAAACCAGGTTCGCAGAGAACATATTATAGAAGCGGCGTTATCGTTATTTTCAGAAAAGGGATTTGAAAATACCCGTGTTGACGAGATCGCGGAAAAAGCGGAGGTAAATAAGGCTCTGATCTATTATCATTTCGAGAGCAAGGAGGCATTGTTGAACCATCTGCTGGAAGGATTTTTTGCGGGTATCAAAATGAAGGCCATGAATTTTATAAATAATAGTATCGTCAAGGCCATCCAGTCAGGAGAGCTGGATATTCTTCCCGACCGAATACGGTTTACCGATGATGCGGCTGCCGCCGGATTTATGGATAATATGCAGCTTTATTATGAAGAATTATTGGATTACTTTCTGGATAACAGGGATACCGTGCGTCTCATGCTTGCGGAATCCCTGAAGCGCGACAGAAAACAAATGGATCTGTTTCATTTTATCGAGTTTATGGAGCAGAAGGAGAGCAATCCGATCTATCAAACCATCCGGGATGCGGACGATGATTTCACTTATACCAACGATATGATGATATCCAAATTCTTTTACGGCGTATTGCCGATGCTGAACATGGCGGCATATTTCGATGATTATATAAAGGCCTGTTCTATGAGCGAAAAAGAGCTGCGTTCTGATTTTTTTCGTGTCTGCATGAGCATCAGACCCTTTCCGATCCAGGGCAGAGATTTAATAATATCCATAGACGGATCGGCTTCCATATCAGATAAATAGATAATAGCCCCTATTGTTTAATATGCAGCATGTGGGGCGAAAAATCGGATAATAAAATAACTGTACGGTTAGTTTTTATTTCAAGGAGGTGACAGCAGCATCATATATCGGTCGGTACCTGCAGTCTCAATCATACCGGTTGCCGGTCCGCGCAATATGCCGGTCATAACAGCTTGGGTCTAAGACGCAGAATCCCATCGGCAGAGAAGCGCCAAAATAGGCGGAGTGCGCAGAGCATCTGTGATGGGAATGAGAAGAAACGGAACAGAAGGGTATGAGCTGTACCGGGCAAAAGCCGTTAACCGTGCCCGGACGGAGTAAAGGGGGAACATATTGATAATTACGCTGGTCATTGATACCTTCCACATCAATAATAACGGCACCACCATCTCTGCCATACGCTTTGCCAAAGGGCTGACCAGGCGCGGGCATACCGTACGCGTAGTCACATGCGGCGATCCGGACAAAAGCGGTGTTGAACCGGACAGCGGCCTTGTGATGTTTTATGTGCCTGAGCTTATTCTTCCGATTGCAAGCCGGCTGGCACATCTGCAGAATACCCTGTTTGCCAGACCGGTGGGCAAAACACTGGAAAGAGCGATTGCAGGCTCCGATGTCATACATATATACCAGCCGTGGCCGCTGGGCAGTGCGGCACAGAGAATTGCACGGCGGTTAGGTGTTCCCGCTATTGCGGCTTTTCATATGCAGCCTGAAAACATTACGTACAACATCGGGCTGGGATGGTTTAAGCCTGCCGCGCATTTTGTGTATTTTCTGCTGTACCTTGTTTTTTACCGCCGGTTTGAACACATCCATTGTCCGTCAAAATTCATCGCGGCGCAGCTTCGCAGTCATGGTTACCGTGCAAGGCTCCATGTTATATCCAACGGAGTAGATTCCGCATTCTGTCCCGGACGCTCCCGGGAACGTAAATCGGAAGAACCGTTTAAGGTACTGATGGTGGGAAGGCTTTCCGCCGAAAAACGGCAGGATGTCCTGATTCGCGCCGTATCTAAATCACGCAATGTACATAATATCCAGCTTTATTTTGCCGGCCGCGGTCCGCGGGAACGGCATCTGCGAAGGTTAGGGGCAAAGCTTCCGCACATGCCCATATTCGGGTATTACAGTCAGCATGAATTGATTGAACTGATGCGAAGCTGCGATTTGTATGTTCATGCTTCAGATGTAGAGATCGAAGGAATATCGTGCATTGAAGCTTTTTCCTGCGGCCTTGTACCGGTTATTTCCGATAGCCGGCAGAGTGCGACCGCACAGTTTGCATTGGGAAAGGAACATTTATTTCGTGCCGGAAGCCCGTCTTCTTTGGCTGAAAAGCTTGACACATGGGTTAATGATCCGGATAAATTAAGGGAAGCAGGGAAGATGTATTCCCGGTATGCAAAGACCTATGCACTGGAGCGAAGCATACAGAAGATCGAAAAGGTATATAAATCAGCTGCTGTGGCAAATGGCAAAAATTCTTACGCTTTAAGACGCTTATACCGGTTATTTTCAAGCTTGTTTTATTACATCATTGCAATTCCGGTTCTCTTTATCTGGACCCGGGTCATTCTGGGAGTAAGAGTCATGGGTGAAAACCGCCTGCATAGCCTCAAGGGAGCACTTACGGTATGCAACCATGTACATATGCTTGACTGCGCTTTGGTGGCACTGGCGCTTTTTCCCCGTAAGCTCATTTTCCCTACGCTGCCAGGGAATGTACGGTCACTCTGGCCGGGAAGCATTGTGCGGCTGCTGGGCGGCGTTGCCGTGCCGGGCAGTATGTCGGAGCTGGCGCAGTTCTTTGAAGAAATGGAATTTCTTCTGATGAAAGGCCGAATTGTACATTTTTTCCCTGAGGGGAATTTAAGCCCGTATGATACCAGCCTCCGCCGCTTTAAAAAAGGCGCGTTCCATCTTGCCGCTCAGGCGCGGGTCCCCGTTATTCCCATATCGATTGCCTTTAAACCACCGAATTGCATTCAGAAGCTGTATCGGAGAAAACCGACCATGGTCGTCCATGTTGGCGACCCTATTCTTCCCGCTGCGGCAGATCCGCAGACGGATCTGCGCATCCGCATGGAGCAGGCGCAAAGGCAGATGCACAGCGTGATATCTAAAGCAGTATTAGGAGAATAAGCCGTTTAAAAAATGGAGGAAAATATATGCATGAGTATGTCATCATCACGGATTCCACCTGTGATCTCCCGAATTCTCTTGTAGAAGAATCCGGAATTGTAGTGATACCCTTGGGATTTACCATAGATGACCGTTCTTATCTGGATTATCCCGATGAACGGGAAATGAGCATAAAAGAATTCTACCGCCTGCTGAGGGAAGGAAAGACATCAACGACCAGCCAGATACCGCCGGACAGGTTCATAGAT
>JAFADH010000362.1 GCA_023424995.1 Bacillota bacterium
ATAATATGATCAAAGGATTTAAAATGAAGCTTTATAAGGGAATGGAAGCAGAATACGAGAAGCGCCACAATGAATTATGGCCGGAGATGAAGGATATGATTCATGAATATGGCGGAAAGAATTATACCATATTCCTGGACCGGGAGACCGGCATTCTGTTCGGCTGCATTGAGCTTGAAGATGAAGCCCTGTGGTCAAAGAGTGCGGATACCGCCATCTGCCGCAAATGGTGGGATTACATGGCGGATATTATGGAGACCAATCCCGACAACAGCCCGGTCAGCGTGGACCTGCACAATATCTTCCATCTGGATTAATGATAGACAAAACGTTAAATATCCTGTGATTAAAAAAGAAACCGGTATTTATGAACTTAGCGGTTTCTTTTTTTTCGGTTTTAGAATAAAGTGGCTTAGAAAAGGATTATTTCCCCTTTGCTTAATATAAAAATATCCGAAGACTGAGAAGACTACCGCACCGATAAAATTAACGAACAGATCCATCATGGTATCGATCAGTCCGATATCAATATAGGAAGGCAGAGCCTCTCCGTTGACGACGACGCTTTCTACCGTAAGTTTGACCGGTACATTACTGTGGCTGGGGTTCAGGAGTACGGAATTTATTACGGAGATATAAGTATCCTTCTGCATATCGTAACCCAAAAACTGATCCACAGAGAACTCGAAAAATTCCCACATTACCCCTATGGTCATGGAGAAGCAGAAAGCAACCAGGCTCGCAAAAACCGGAGAGAGAGATATGGAAAAGCGTTCATGGTTATTCAGAATATCGATCAGGGATAAACCGATGGCGGCTGCCAGGAAGCCGTTCAGGGTGTGCAATATGGTATCCCAATAAGGGAACAGGATATAATACTCCCGTATTTCTCCAAGTATCTCAGCGGCATAGATAAATAACAGGATAATCGTCTCTAAAGTATCCGGAATATCAATATTAATCCTCTTCTCAATAAAGCCCGGAACGAAGAACAGGAATAAAGTCAATATACATAGAAATATATTCTCATAATTCCTGTTATTGATCTGATCAAGGATGACAAGGATTACGGAGAGCCGCAGCAGAAAATATACGATGGAAATGGGGGTATAACGCTTCCGGAACATTGGTATTCGCAGCTTTTTCATGATACCTCCTCTTTCGGGCTTTTCGGTAAACAATAATAAGTGTAGCATGGCATGTCGAAAAATCAAACCATTTTTAATAAAAGTTCATTATATTTTAATAAATCCGGGAAACGTCTAATATTTATATTAAATGAATGAAATTCTAAAAGTATATTCCGGCTTATTAATATGATATAATGAAGCACAGTGAGCATGATCAAGCTTGCTTGAATCATGCGATCGGAGCCGGAGATCATGAACAAGCTTTATGTTCATGATATAGTGCCGGCAGACATTAATTCATTATAAATCTGCTTATGAATTCCGATTGGAGCAACAAGAATATGAACAAGTCTTATGTTTATGATATGATATCCGTCATAAGCAGCTTAGTCCATAGAAAACGGAATATTTATCAAGCTTGCTTGCAATTTTCTGATCTGAAGTTCATGATATAAAAGAAATATTATCAGGAGGTTAATATCATGCCAAATCGATTATTATTCAATGACGGCTGGGAATTTACAAAGCAGGCGGTCGGGACTCCCTACGAAGCCATAAAGGGGAAGGATATTGCCTGGACGCCGGTGGATATTCCCCATGACTGGCTGATTTATAATACGCTGGAGCTGTATGAGACCGGGGAAGGCTGGTATCGCAAGAGCTTTGACATAGAGGATATGGGAGATAAGGTCACAGGCATATGCTTTGAGGGGGTCTATATGGACTCGACGGTATATGTGAACGGCCGGACGGCAGGTGAATGGAAATACGGCTATTCCACCTTTGAATTTGAGATTACTCCTTACCTTAAGACCGGCAGGAATGAGATCGTGGTCCGGGTGGTTCATCAGGCACCCAATTCCCGCTGGTATTCCGGCGCAGGCATCTACCGGAATGTATGGCTGAAGACATGGGAGCCTGTCCATATAGTGTCGGACGGAATCTATCTTGCTGCCGGAAGGGATGGAGAGGGCTGGAAGGTAGAGCTGGAGACGGAGGTGGTGCAATCCTTAAGCTCCGGAATAAAAGCAAAGCAATCCTCAGGAGAGAAAGAGGTCATAATAAGCCATGCAATTATCGATGACCGGGGCAGCCGGGTAGCATCCGGCAGGAACCGGCTGTCCGTAGGCGGCGGTATTGCCCTGGACAAGCAGAACATATCCGTGGCTTCACCCAGGCTGTGGAGTATTGAGACGCCGCAGCTCTATACGCTGATAACACAAATCCTTGTAAATGATGCTGTGCTGGATGAAGAGATCCAAAGCTTCGGCTTTCGTACCACAAGATTTGATCCCCGGGAGGGCTTTTTCTTAAATGATAAGCATGTGAAGCTGCATGGAGCCAACCAGCATCATGATCTTGGGTCCTTAGGCTCCGAGGTGAATAAGACGGCACTGCGCCGGCAGCTTACAATACTTAAGGAGATGGGAGTCAACGCCATCCGGACCTCCCATAACATGCCTGCGGCAGAGCTGATGGAATTGGCGGATGAGATGGGCTTTCTGATTGTTTCCGAAGCCTTCGATATGTGGGAGCTTAAGAAGACGGAATATGATTATGCCCGGTTCTTTCCCCAGTGGTGTGAGAAGGATGTGGCCGGCTGGATCCGCAGGGACCGTAATCATCCCAGCATCATCCTGTGGAGTATCGGCAATGAGATATACGACACTCATATCAGTGAGCGGGGAGCTGAGATCACGAGGCTGCTGAAGGGCCTGGTGCTCAGCCATGATCCCAAGGGGAACGGGCATGTCACCATCGGCTCCAATTATATGGGCGGTGAGAATGCGCAGAAGTGTGCCGAAGAAGTTATCGTAGCGGGCTATAATTATGCGGAATATCTCTATGAGAGCCATCATGAGAAATATCCTCACTGGGTGATCTACGGCAGTGAGACCGCGTCTACCATACAAAGCAGGGGTATTTATCATTTCCCTGCGAATAAGCTGATCGTGACCCATGAGGATGAGCAGTGTTCCTCCCTGGATAATTGCACGGTCAGCTGGGGGGCGAAGAATGGGCAGAAGAACATAACCGATGACAGAGACGCGGGCTACTGTATGGGACAGTTTATCTGGACCGGCTTTGATTATATCGGAGAGCCGACTCCCTATACTACCAAGAATTCCTACTTCGGCTCCATCGATACCGCAGGCTTTAAGAAGGACCAGTTCTATCTGTACCAGGCGGAATGGACGGATTATAAGGAAAAGCCCATGGTCCATATACTGCCTTATTGGGATTTTAATGAAGGGCAGTTAATCGATATCAGGATATATTCCAATGCGCCGAAGACGGAGCTGTTCTTTGGGGATAAATCCATGGGAGCCTTTGAGATCGATCATAAAAAGGGAAAACAGCTGAGCGGAATCTGGCAATTACCCTATCGGCCCGGGACGATCAAGGCGGTTGCTTATGATGAGAACGGCATGATAATAGCTTCGGACAGTAAATCCTCCTTCGGCGATGCCGCAAGGATCCTTCTGAAGCCGGATAAGAGCAGCCTGTATGCGGACGGAAGGGATCTGATCTTTGTTGAAATATCCATGGCGGATAAGGCCGGCACAGCAGTGGACAATGCCAATAACCGGGCAGAGGTCGAGGTAAGCGGAGCGGGACGCCTGGTAGGGCTTGATAACGGCGACAGCACGGACTATGACCAATACAAGGGTACCAGCCGGAGATTATTCAGCGGTAAGCTGCTGGCAATTATCGCTGCGAAGCTGGAGCCGGGAGATATTAAGGTGAAGGTCAGCTCCGTGGGCCTTAGGACGGAGGAAATCCTTCTGAAAGCCCTGCCCTGCGGGAGTGTTAGAGGTATAACGGCTTTGACGGAGAATGCAAGGTCGGAAAGGAATGACGAAGTACCTATTCGCAAGATTGAACTTACCGCATCGGGGAACAGTAATCTATTGGACAAGGAAAATCCGGTTGTGAGGGTATCCGCCAGGGTATATCCCGAGAATGCCACTTACGGCGACCTGGTATGGAAGGCTGTCACCGCAGGCGGTATCGAGACAAATGTGGTGAAGATCGATGCGGAAGGAAAGGAAGCAGCCATAACCGCTGCCGGCGACGGAGAATTCCGTCTGCGCTGCACGGCCGCCAACGGCGGGCGGATTCCCCGGATCATATCCGAGCTGGAGTTTGAGGTCAGAGGAATAGGAGCGGCAGTCATCAATCCGTATCAGATGGTAGATGCCGGCTTATATAATGCAGGTAATCATGATTATGAAACAGGACTCCTCGGAGGCATCTCCACACTGGACGGAACGGAGAACCAAATCGGCTTTGCCGGTCTGGACTTTGGAGATTACGGTTCGGATGAGGTGACGCTCCCGGTGAATTACTGGGCGGATAATGCCATTCCGGTAGAGATCTGGGAGGGTATGCCTGAAGAGGAGGGCTCGGAACTGCTTCTGTCCGCTCATTATCAGGCAAAGCTGGTATGGGGAGCCTTCCAGCCGAATACCTTCAAGCTGCCCAGGAGGTTGAAGGGCATCACTACGGTATGCTTTGTATTTCATAATAGGACCAACTGGAAGGGCTTCGAATTTAAGAGGTATGAGAAGGCATATGAGAAGCTGGGCATTAAGGATAATGACCAGATCTACGGGGACTCCTTCACCATAGCAGAGGATGCAGTCGAAAACATCGGGAATAATGTGACCATCGAATTCGGGAATATGGATTTTGGAGATACCGGATTAACCAAACTGGTACTCTGCGGACGGTCTAACAACCGGAGCAACACCATCAATATCCGCTTCGGCAATGAGCAGGGCAGTACAAAACAGATCGTAGAATTCCCGTATTCCAAGGAATATGCAGAGAGGGAATTTGTGCTGGAGGCAGTGACGGGTATTCAGAGAGTAAGCTTTGAATTCCTGCCGGGCAGTAATTTTGATTTTAAATGGTTTCAATTTATAAAATAAACTGTCGAATATCAAGGAGTCATGAAAAGACGCATTGTATTCCAGCTTTACAGTTGGTTTGCAATGCGTCTTAATACAATGGATGTTATCGGATATTAGAACCGGGCATTGAGATGTTCTTAAGAGCATCCTCCGCACAATCCTGACATCTTGGCTCAAGAGAGATGTCGCCCAGGGCAACGATACCCACAAGCTTGTTATTCTCTACGACCGGAAGCCTTCTGATCTGCCGGTCGCTCATGATTTTTGCGGCATCGTCCACATCCAAATCAGGACTGGCGAATACCACATTATCCGTCATGATGTCACCGACCTTCGTATCACTGACATCATCACCGGAGGCAACGCTTCTTACGGCGATATCCCTATCGGTTACGATACCGATTATCTTGTCCTGAGTACATACGGGAATAGAGCCGCAATTGTACTGCTTCATTAACCTGGCAGCCCGTTCAATAGAGTCATCTGATCTTAAGCTAGCGATGTCTGTTGACATAATGTCTCTAACCTTCATAATAACCTCCATTCCTCCGCTGCTTGGCAGCGGATATGAATAGTCTGCCCTCAGGGGCAGTATTTTATGATTTACTCATCATCCTCATCCTGGCAGCAATGAGAAGAATAGGGATTGCGCTTGCAATCATACTGCTCGATGGGCTCGGGACCTCTGGTGACCTGTCTTCCGATTCGGACGACACCATGATCATCCGCCACGATTCGCCATTCCACCATGGTTATTTTTCCGTTTTCTATCTCGATTCCCGTGATGCCTCTGGTCCGGATGCAGCAGCCGGTATTAAAGTACGGAAGCTCTCCGTTCTTCGGAAATTTCTGTCGGTGAGTATGTCCGCAGATTAACATCATCTTATGTTTCATTATCCATTTGTTATAAGCTCGTTCTACCTTATGGCGCTTGTACAGATTCTTCGCCGGGCTGGCCGGATTTTCGAAGCCGACCACATGCATGAACCGCCAGAAATACCTCAATAAAAGCATGGAGACCAGCCAGAACTGATCGTTCATAAAATCTCCCTGATGACCGTGTACCACAAAGATCTCCTGTCCGGTTTCCCGGTGCTTAAGTATGAGGGCTTCCTGAACCTCAAGTCCCTGGAACAGGTCCACACGCTCCTGTTTATACTCGTCATAGAAGGTAAAATAATTCTCATTGATATAATTCTTATTCTTTAGATAGATATTATGATTTCCGTACAGCATAATGAACCGCCGGGCATCGAAGAATTTCTTCATGATAATGAAGGTATCGGAATGAGCCAGACGGATATGCTTAAAATTCGTATATTCCCAAAGCTCATCACCATCACCCACCTCTACATATACAAAGCCCTGGTTATGATAGTAATTCAATGCATGATTATATATATTATTATTTCTGGAATATTCATCGGACACGCTGTCGTCACCCCGGTGAATATCGCTTAAGAATATATATTTTGAATTGTCATCAAAGTATTCCATCCTTGCATTATCATAGGCTTTCGTTAAACGTTTGTCTGTGTACATATGTCCGCTCCGATTTTTATTAATACTTTAAAATTGACTTAACATTATTATTATGGCTGTTAAGCTGTTTGATTATTTCATTTGAAAAGGTAAAATAAAAGTTAGTTTGTCCGAGTTCTCTATTGCTTCTAACAAAAATTGGTGATATGATAATTATATTCCCATATCTTATTTGGATTGATAGACCTACCAACCCCTTTAATTTATTGGAACAAAGTTTCAGAGTGTAGAACTATATTTGGTTATTAATTAAGGAGGTTGTTAGGATGTCAGATAGGGTTATAGCATGTAAGGATTGTGGTTCGGAATTTACTTTTACCGAGAGTGAACAGGAATTCTACAAAGAAAAAGGCTTTGACAATGATCCGGTCCGCTGCCCTGCTTGCAGAAAGGCAAGAAAACAGCAGAAGGACGGCGGCTTTGGCGGCGGCAGAAGGGACAATAGAGGCGGTCAGAGAAATCAGGGAAGAAGATAATATAAGCTAAGATAATTAAGTAGTAAGGAACATTTCTTACTACTTTTTTTGTGTTTTTAAAATAGATACAAGCAATATACTTGCCCGCTGCATCCTATAAGTGGTAAAATGTGGATTGTATGAATGTTAATAAATATACAATAAATATGCTGCCCGGTCAGCACGGGATTGACAGGAAAAGGTATTGCCATGGTTAATAAAAATAAACGGAAGTTCAAATTCTTATGTCTTCTTCTGCCATTTATGACAGTGATCCTTCTGCCATGGGTTCTCCGCAAGGAGCTGCCATTGAATACGGAGGAATGGGAGATGCTGGGTCCGGCGCTTATGGAGAAGGAAACCGTCATAGACAAAATGATAGAGGGTTCCCTGGTATACGCCATAGTCAGTACGGAGGGCCGCAGCGATTATGGTGATCTCTTTGCCGTGTATCGGCAATCTGCGGAGGATGCTTCCGGAAAGGAAGTCTGGCTGCGGGAATATACCAATGATTTTGCGGCTGTAAAGCCCTGGAAGATTGATATGGGAGATATGGACGGGGACGGGATCCGGGAGATTCTTATTGCGGTGAAGAAAACAACCCGCCTTGATAAGACGGAGAAAAACCGAATGTTCATTTTCAACTATGACGGAGAGAGGCTGGTGAAGAAATGGACGGGATCCCAGACAGGCGGGATATGGAGGGATTTCTTTGTGGCGGATATGCTTAAGATACCGGGAGATGAGCTGTTATTCGTGGAACAGGGCGAGGACGGCGGGGAACGGCTCAGCATTAACTACTGGTTTGATTTTGGGTTCCTCCGGCTGGCAGAAAGCGATGACTTTACAGACATACTGGATATATCCGTATTAGGGGAGAACAGGCTTCGGATGACCTATGATAAAGAAGCTTCAAGGATCATAAGCCTGAAGGTAATGAACGGAAGGATAGTAGAAGATTTAGCAATAGAGAATCATCAGCAGAGGATTAATAAGGAAGGCTCAAAAGCTGTCAGGGAGGATTGAAGTTATGGATAATCAAAATGTCGGAAAGGAGACGTCAATGAAACGGATTATTGTATTATTATTGTGTCTGTGCATACTGCTGTCAGGCTGCCGGAAAGGGAATGATGCTGCGGATGAGATGCTGCAGGATAACAGCCGGAATGAGGCGGACAATGTTGATGAAAACAGCGGAGATATACGGACAGGGAATATGGATGGTGAAGCTGCCCAGGGGAAGGACCCGGACGCGGAAGGCAATCAGGAAGGAGAGGTATCCCGGCTTTTAAAATTAAATGATGCCTGGGCTCTCGTACGAACCGTTGATCTGAAACAGCCTGACGCAGAGATGCCGGCTTTTAAAGCGGAGGTAAAGCCGTATACCGTCGCCGGGGATTTATCCAATATCGAGAACATAAACCAATTCGAAGGGTTTACTAAGGAACAGAAGACAATGCTTGCAGGGAACGGCTTTGTCGTATTGCCGGGCGGAGACACCAAAGGCTATTATGTATTTGATGATAATGAGTACAAGGGAGTACCGAACTTTATAACCTCTGATATTGCATTGCATTTGTATCATCAGTTTTATGATAAATCCTTAATGAGTATCGAGGCCAATTATATGCATCGGGATCTTGAGCTTATGACGGAGCAGATGCTGCAAAAATCAGTCCGGCTGTACAGTCAGCTGCAGGATGAGGAGCTGAAGGAACTTCAGAAGAAAAACATAGTATACTTTGCGGTGGCAAGAATGCTGATGCTGCAGTCGGAGGATATCGAAGCAGAGGATGAGGCCTGGGCATCGGTAAGCGCTGATGTGCTTCCTGCCGCAAAGCAGGAATACGAGCTGGCCCGGGCGGCAGAAGGGATGGAGCTGTCTCCTTTGTTCGGTGTGGATATAGACTATTCGCAGTTTATTGTCCGCGGACATTATACCAGAACCGAGGAATTGGGAAGATATTTTCAGGCTATGATGTGGTTTGGGTATATCCCGTTGGAGCTTGTTGATAAAGAGGGAGTTATTCTGTATGATAACGTATACCAGTCCCTGCTGATTACCTTTACGACAATCGCAGATTCCGGGGCAGTCAGTGATGCCAAGCTGTGGGAGAGTATCTACGGACCCACCGCCATGTATGTGGGTCTGTCCGATGATGTCAATGTATTCACCATGAATGGGCTGCGTCTGGATGTATTCGGAGATAATGAGGATCCGAACCTGTATAACGATGAGGGTTACCGGGATGCATTGGCCCGGGCAGTGAAGGAACTGCCGGAGCCCCAGATACAGGGCAGGATTATCCTTACCACCCAGCCGACGGGAAAGCAATTCCGGTTTATGGGACAGAGGTATGTTCTGGACAGTGACATACTTCAGAAGCTGATGAAGCCGATTCTAAGGCCCATGCCCACGGCACTGGATGTGATGGGGGTTCTGGGAAGCCCGACGGCGGAGGCTATGATCTTTGATGAACTTAAGCCCCAGGATGACTGGCCGGAGTATCCATCCGTCTATAACGAGCTGAAGAAGCAGGTATCCGGCTATGGAGCAGATTACTGGAAGAAGAATCTCTATACCGGCTGGCTGTCAGCGCTGCAGGATGTTCTGAAGGAGAATGATAAAAAATCAGGTCTGCCATTCTTCATGACCACAGAAGCCTGGAAATACAAGTCCCTTAATACGGCAATAGCCAGTTATGCGGAGTTAAAGCATGATACTGTGTTATATGGCAAACAGGGAATGGCGGAAGCGGGAGGAGTTATTGCATTCGCAGAGCAGCATTATGTGGAGCCGAATCCGGAGCTGTATCATCAATTATTGTACCTGGCGGAATACACCTGTAAGGTGCTTGACGACAGGGGGATGCTCACTGAGAATCTGAAAAGGGCCTCGGATTCCTATAAAAAGTTCTTGGAGTTATTAATCAGCTGTTCCGTCAAGGAGCTGCGCAATGAGACTCTGAGCGGGGAAGAAAAACAGCAGCTTCTGTGGATCGGCGGAACCATTGAGAATACGGCAATGACATTTATGGCGGACATAACCAATGAATATTATGTCAACGATCCCACGGATATGCTGATAACGGATATCGCCACGGTGGAGCATTCCTATCTCACCATAGGAACGGGGTATTTTGACCATATCTATGTGGTTGTGCCTTATGAGGGAAAGTTATATCTGGCCAGGGGGCCTGTGTATTCCTCCTATGAATTTGTAAGTGCCGAAAGAATGACGGATGAAGAATGGTGGGGGCTGCAGGGGATAACCATCGTTCGGGATGATTACGGCGAATATGCCTTATATGGGGAACCGTCCGCTGAAGTACCGAAGCAGCCGGATTGGATTCATGCCTTTAAATCAGACAGCAATGATGTTATAATAACCTCACTGGAAGTAATCTGGGAACGTCTGGAGGAGTAGCCAGCCATGGGGGGCATGACTTGACCCGATGATAAGAATGCGGCGTCAGTCTGCATTCACAGGTGAGGATAGGAAAGCTGTCACCTGTATAACGATAACGAAAGAAGGATTATCATGGACCGCGTTACATTGGGTACAACTGGAATTACGGTGAACAAGAACGGTTTTGGAGCACTCCCGATTCAGAGAATCAGTAAGGAAGAGGCAGCCGTATTATTGAAGAGGGCTTATGCAGGCGGAATCACTTTCTTTGATACGGCCAGATTTTATACGGACAGTGAAGAGAAGATAGGCTATGCCCTGAGTGATGTCCGTGAGAACATCCATATTGCCACCAAAACCATGAGCACGGGTGCGGAGGAATTCCGGCAGCAGCTGCACGCCTCCCTCACGAATCTGAAGACGGATTATATCGATATCTACCAATTCCATAATCCCGGCTTCTGCCCGAAGCCGGGAGACGGAACCGGATTATATGAAGCCATGCTGGAAGCTAAGGACAAAGGCATAATACGGCATATCGGCATCACCAACCACAGGATAGCGGTTGCTATGGAGGCGGCAGAATCCGGATTATATGAGACTATCCAATTCCCCTTCAGCTATCTGGCCGCTGAGAAGGAGATAGAGCTGGTGAAGGTCTGTCAGGACAGAGGGATAGGTTTTATCGCCATGAAAGCACTATCCGGGGGACTGATCACCAACTCCGCCGCAGCCTACGCATATCTTGCCCGGTATGAGAATGTCCTTCCCATCTGGGGGGTCCAGCGGGAGAAGGAGCTGGAGGAATTCATCCGCTATGTTGATGCTCCGCCTGCCTTGTCCCCAGAGCTGGAGGCAATTATTCAAAAGGACCGGGAGGAATTAAGCAAGGATTTCTGCAGAGGCTGCGGCTACTGCCTGCCTTGTCCGGCCGGGATTGATATCCCCACCTCGGCAAGAATGTCCCTGATGATCCGCCGCGCTCCGGTATCCGTCTATCTGAATGACGGCTGGAAGGAGAAAATGAAGAAGATTGATGACTGCATCCATTGCGGCCACTGTAAGAAGCATTGTCCTTACGGACTGGATACGCCGAAGCTGCTCAGAGAGAATTGGGCGGATTATCAGACATACGTGTAACGGGAGAACAGAGCATATGTCTGAGAAGCCATACTCTCATGGCGGTTGTTTTTCTCTCTCTGCTTATATTTGCAATTATGTTCTATGTTAATAGACGAAGGAAATAATGAATGATGCGGTCTGCCGCATAGGAAATCGATGGGGTTTGGTATATGTACAATTACAGATTAACGATACAATATGACGGCGGCCGGTATAAGGGCTGGCAGCGGCTTGGCGGCAGTGAGGATACGGTTCAGGGGAAGCTGGAGCATGTGCTCTCGCAGATGACCGGTTATGAGACTGAGATCACAGGCTGCAGCCGGACTGATGCCGGGGTCCACGCTCTGGCTCAGTCAGCGAATTTCAAGCTGAAGGAATTCCTGCCTGCGGGGGAGATTAAGAGCTATCTGAACCGGTATCTGCCGCAGGATATCTGTGTCACGGAGGCAGCCGCGGCAGGAGAGCATTTTCATGCAAGATATAATGCCAGGGACAAGACCTATCTGTATAAGATATGGAATAAGGAATACAGCAATCCGTTCATGCGCAGATACAGCATGCATGTGGATAAGAAACTGGATGTGGCAGCCATGGCCGGGGCCGGAGAATATTTTCTTGGGGCACATGATTTTACGGCTTTCTCTAATGCAAAGTCGAAGAAGAAATCCATGGTCCGGGAGATCTATGAGATCGTATTATCGGAAGAGGACGGATTTATCCACATCAGGATACGGGGGAACAGCTTTCTGTACAATATGGCGCGCCGGATGGTAGGGCTGCTGATCGAGGCAGGGCTTGGGAATCAAAGACCGGAGGATATACCGGAGATCATCGCATCAAAAGACAGGTCCCGTACCGGTAATCTGGCGGATGCCTGCGGACTGTATCTGGAGAAGATATCTTACTGAACAGGGGAGTATACAATGATAACGATTGAGCTTACGAAACAACAGGCAAGGCAGTTCCTTCTGCACAAGCAGGGACTGATAGGGGATTACAAATTCACGGGAAAGGAAGGCATCCTGCAATATATCAAACAGGCGGGCTGTATTCAGTTTGATCCCATTGATGTCTGCGGCAAGAACGCGGAACTGGTACTGCAGTCAAGAATTAAAGGCTTTACCAAGCAAATGCTTTATGAGCTTTTATATGATGACCGGAAGCTGATCGATTATTTTGATAAGAATCTTGCAATAATACCGGTTGAGGACTGGCCTTACTTTGAGCGGATCAGAGAAGACAGCAGGAACAGCGGAAGGGGCCGGGATGAGGTCAATAAGATAGAGGCCGGGATCAAGTCCGTTATTGCCGAGAGGGGACCGGTCAGCTCGAAGGATCTGGACTATAACGAGAAGGTGGACTGGTACTGGAGCAGCACAAAGCTTGCCAGGGCAGCTCTGGAGACTTTATATTTCCGGGGAGATCTGATTGTTCACCATAAGAAGGGTACCAATAAGTATTACGCCCTTGCCGGGGATTATATTCCGTCGGAGATATTGGAAGCGGAGGAACCGCTGCCCGAAGAGATTGAGCATCTGAAATGGCGGGTGCTTCGGCGGATATCCGCAGTCGGTCTTCTATGGAACAAGCCCTCGGATGCATGGTTATATATCCGGAACTTAAAGGCACAGGAGAGAAAGCAGGTATTCGAAGAGCTGCTCCGTGAGAATAAGATCCTGCCGGTGCTTGTGGAAGGCTGTAAGGACTGTTTTTATTGTGTCGCAGAGGATGAACCGCTGCTTCATAAGGCGATGGATTTATCAGAGCTCAAGCCCCGTACGGAACTGATCGCGGCACTTGACAATATGCTTTGGGACCGGAAGCTGATCAAGGAACTTTTCAATTTTGATTATAAATGGGAGATCTATACTCCCCAGGAGCAGAGAAAGTACGGATATTATGTTCTGCCGGTGCTGATGAAGGATGCATTCATCGGCAGGTGTGAGGTCATTGCGGATTCCAGAAGAAAAGCATTGGTCGTTAAGAATATCTGGCTGGAGAAGGGAGTTAGATCCACGAAGAAGCTTCGGGAAGAACTTGAGCGGTGCTTCAAACGTTTTATGAAATTCCATGGTATGAAAGATATTATATATGAAATCGATATTCCGGGATAAATCAACAGCAGGCCATGTGTCTGACGGCAAAGAAACGGCAGAAAGGCAGAATCAATGTTTATAGCGGCAGTAAAAATAAAGCTTCACCTTCCCTGGGTACATTCCCTGAAGGAAAAACGAATGGTGGTAAAAAGTCTGACCTCCAAGGCGAGAAACCAGTTCAACGTCTCGGCGGCGGAAGTGGAGGAACTGGATATGCACCAGACAGCTGTTCTTGGCTTCGCAGGTATTGTGGGAGATAAAGCACAGGCAGACAGCATCATTGATAAAGTAATCAACTTCATCGAGGATAATACGGAGGGTGAAGTTGTAAGTGTAGAACGTGAAGTGATCTAGATTATCACAGGCATCGGCAGCATGGAGGATTATTATGGAAGCTACAGTCAGACAATACAGGAAGGAAGATGTTGCTTTCCTGAGAGAGATATGGAATACGGTTGTGGAGGAGGCAGATGCCTTCCCGCAGGTGGATAAACTGGAGGAAAGGGAAGCGGAAGAGTTCTTCGCGGCACAGACCTTTACCGGTGTCGCTGAATTGCACGGAGAAGCGGTTGGTTTATACATCCTGCATCCTAATAATATCGGCCGCTGCGGTCATATAGCAAATGCCTCCTACGCAGTGAAAGCAGGGATACGGGGACATAAGATCGGAGAATTGCTTGTCCGCCACAGCTTACGCACGGCGAAGGAAGCCGGCTTTTGCATCATGCAGTTTAATGCGGTTGTGAGCACTAATCACACTGCAATACATCTGTATGAAAAGATCGGGTTTCACAGGCTCGGAATGATACCGGAGGGTTTTTTGCTTGGGGACGGAAGTTATACGGATATAATACTGTATTATATTGAGATAGTGTAAATTATAAAACATAATTCACAGTGCGATAAACTTAAGCATGCGTGCAGGCAAGCCGCAGGCATGGATGCCGGTGTAAGGATTAGATATACCGGCTTTCCAATCGTCCTGTATACGGCTTGTCATGGGTAAATGGAGGAATGCATATGAAAATAATGAGAAAAACCGTTCTTATCATAACAATAATATCATCTTTATTATCATTAATCATTATTGCTGTTTTTATTATATTGCCGCGGATTGTGATCTGGAAATATACGGGCAATCCTGCCGATGCCGGAAGCATAGGGATTATCGGCAGCGCCGACGGGCCGACTCGGATTTTAGTATCAGGAGCGGAGAATATAAAGTTATATTTTATCATACCGATGCTATTTGCAATGGCAGGTGTTATTTTTCTATTTGCCACAAGCAGAGGGTCATATAAAAAATCTTAAAAAATATTCTCAAAATAATAGACAGACAAGAATTTCATAAAAAAACAGATTTATAATACAGAGAATTTCCTGCTTCCTCTATTTAAAAATATATATTTATTATATCTTTTTAAACTATAATTTTTTAATGAAGGAGTTATTTTGAGCGAATGGAAGAGTTGATCATTAGACTACATATCGCTTAGATTCACATTGACATTTAGTAGGATTAATTATAGAATATAGTTAATATGTGGAAAAATAACCGAGGAGGTGAAAAGAATGGGAGATAAGAATCCGAAGAAGGCGCCTAAAAAGAAAGGCGGTGCTTCGGCAGCAGCCGGCACAACAAAGAAAAAATGACACATGAAAATTCCCTCTATTATATGTGATGTGACTGAGTCGAATAAGGTGCGGAAGAGCTGCCGGAATTTATCGATATAACATCAGCAAGGAGGGAATTTTTGCGGGCTGTGATTGCTGCCGGAGGGGGAACAAAAAAGTATGGTTTTATGTTCAATTCGTTTAAATATAATATAACAGGCATAGATTACCGGAAGTTGACAATACAGTAATCTATGCCTTATTCTTAATAAAGGGACAGATCTTTGAAGGAAGACATATATTCCGGGGTCGAAATATACCTATTGATAATCATAGAAGGAGGATATCATATGAGTCTGCTTGATTTGGCTAAAGCCAGATACTCAGTCAGAAGCTATCTGGATAAGGAAGTAGAGAAGGATAAGCTGCTGCAGGTATTGGAGGCCGGAAGACTGGCGCCTTCCGCCTGCAATAACCAGCCCGTGCATTTTATCGTAGTTACGGAGCCGGAACAATTACAGAAGATTTATGAAGTATATCGGGGCACCTGGATTAAGGAGGCACCGGCGGTTATCATCGTCTGCGGGAACCATATTGAATCCTGGAAGCGCAGGGACGGGAAAGACCACAGCGATGTGGATGCCGCTATCGCGGTGGACCATATGACTCTTGCTGCTGCCGACCTTGGACTGGGCACCTGCTGGGTATGCGCTTTTGATGCTCGGCGCTGCCATGAATTATTTGAACTGCCGGAGCATCTGGAGGCAGCCGTTCTGTTACCGGTGGGCTATCCGAAAGGGGAGCCGGATGCTAGAACCTCCCGCAAAAGCCTGGAGGAGATGGTAAGCTGGAATCAATACCGGAGATAAACCCGTGTCATGAATGAGGATGGATGATGTAAAGTCATTGCCGGACAGAGGACGGATATCTGGGAACCGGGATATGGGAATCAGGCGTAAGATGCCGGACCTGATCCGGCAGGGGACGTATTAATGTTATACCGAAGCAGGAATAAAGAAATACGAAGCCGTCCGGTTTTAAGGAAGCTTCGTATTTCTTTGTATGGTATTTAATTGTAACTATTCGGTCATATTTAACTAATCCCTGTGCAGTATTTTCTCCGCTCTGGGAGCACGCAGCATACTGGCGGCGGGCATGTCCGAACCGAGCAGAGGCTGGAGATAATACTTAAAGGCGTCGGTTACATTATTCCCCTTGCTGTTGATGAAGTCATCCGGCATCAGCTTGGTCTTGCCTGCCACATTCTTAAGATTTGTCATCTTATAATCTACGGAATAATAACCGGTCCTGTTAATGGTGATAGAACCGTCAATATTGTGCCAGATGGCAAACTGTGCCGCCTTCTCGCCGACCTCTCTGGCTTCCTGCTGGTCAACAATAGATACGCAGCCCATGAAGGATCTCTGCAGATATCCCAGTGTGTCGGAACGAACCCGGTTAATTCCCAGCTTTGTCTTAATCTCCTGGGAGAGAAGATCACCCAGAGCGCCGGTTCCGGATAACTGGGTATTGCCGTGGGAATCCTTCTCACTCTTGATCAGCTTCGTAACAATAGGAACTCCGTCTTCGTCCTGGATACCCTCGGATACGGCTACGATGCAGCGGCCGTATCTGTCATATGTGGATTTTACATCCTTTAAGAAGTTATCCACATTAAAATGACGTTCCGGAAGATAGATCAAATGAGGACCGTCGTCCGGATATTTCTGCGCAATGGAAGAGGCTGCAGTCAAAAAGCCCGCATTACGTCCCATAACAACGCCGATATGCACACCGGGTAATGCACGGTTATCAAGATTTAACCCGATGAAGGCCTGAGCTACGAATCTGGCTGCCGACGGATAACCGGGAGTATGGTCGTTCATCATAAGGTCATTGTCGATGGTCTTAGGAATATGGATTGCGCGGAATTCATAACCGGAGGACTCCGCCTGTTCATTAACGATGCGGACCGTATCCGCCGAGTCATTTCCTCCGATGTAGAAGAAATATCGAACGCCATGGGCCTTGAATACATTAAAAATTTCTTTGCAATATGCGTTATCCGGCTTATCTCTGGTTGAGAAGAGCGCGGAGGACGGAGTAATCGCTACCTGCTCCAGATTATTCGTGGTTTCCTGTGTCAAGTCAATAAAATCCTCATTGATAATTCCCTGTACACCATTGATAGCCCCATACACTTTGGTGATCTGCGGAAATTTTCTGGATTCGAGCACCGCTCCTACCAGAGACTGGTTAATTACGGCAGTCGGACCTCCACCCTGTGCTACAACTACTTTACCCTCAAGTACCATAAATACCTTCACTCCTTTACTTTTCGTTAGAATAAGATTTGTCAATACATACGCCGATCTTCGTCCGGTACACTATGCTGTCTTTTTCTTATGCAGTAAATTCTGTGACTTGCTGTACCTCATGGATGTAAATAATAAGTTCTTCATGCAGGTCAATATTATGTAGTACAAGTACGATTGTACCATAAATTAGAAGTATATGTAAATGGGAACCTTGCAAAATATGGCCGGTATTGCTGTAATACATTAAGGACAAACGCAAATCACATCCTTGCACTCATCAGGCTGCTGGAGGTATAACGCCTTAGTCCCCGGTAGAAGGTAAAAAAGGCCAGGAGGATGAACAATGCGGCTGCACCTGTTACGATCAGCAGATTAATCATATTAAAATGCAGCATAACCTCCAAGGGTATATATACCACTAATCCCACGGGAACGAGCGTATACAGCAGAAGACGCACCAGGCCCTTGAAGATTCCATCCGGATAGGTTGAGAAATTAATCATCATGCTGTTTAAGGAGTCCGCCAGCATATCGCCTCTAATTACCCAGAAGCTGATACTTCCGGTAATTACGGCAAATGCCGTTAAGATCAATGCGCCCATAATTGTAAAATAGGTGAACAGGATCAAATTACGTAAGCTGAAATTAAAAATACTCAATACGATATAGCCATAGAGAAGATCTCCGATGGCTGAGGTATTCGTTCCGGAGGAAATGACGCTCAGGAGGGTATTCTTTGGCTGAACCAGGAAGGAATCCAGCTTGCCGTGCATGATCAGATCAGGCAGGGAATATGCCCTCTGAAAGAAGATATGGGACAGACCGTAGGTTCCTGCCGCCAGGCCCCATAAGACCATGACATCCTTAAGCTCATAGCCTCCGATATTCTCCTTTAGTGTAAATAACAACATCCACCATATGACAAAGGTTCCGTTATTCAATATCATAAAGGTTACATTCATAAAGAAGGTTACCCGGTTGGTCATCTCCCTCATCAGATTATATTTCACGGATAATAAAAGAACTCTGATTTGATTTCTAGCCGCCGTTAACATTAAGCTTCCTCACCCCTCTCTGAAACAGTATGAATAATAAAACCGAAGTAATAACAAGATAGATGATCTGTACACTGAGCACCTTCCCGAAGGTATCAAGGCTGAAATCAATGGCCAGCTTCGCCGGACCATAGGTTACGACGAAGATGGGCGAAGCTTTGATAAAGGGCTGAGCCCATACCGGGAATATCTCTACCGGGAACAGCATCCCCACAACAAGGATCAGCTTGTCATAGATCCAGTGAAAGGGAATTGCATCCTCTATCCAGAAGGATAATACACTGATACACATACGGATAAATGCATTGATCATTATTCCGAGCAGTGCGGAGCTTATGACAAAGGGCAGCTGTATCCACCTGAAACCGGGGATATCCCCGACGAAGACAAAGCCGATAGTCAGGCCCGCAAGGATGAACAATGCCATGCTGATAAGAATATCCCCCAGGTACTTTGCGATAATATAAAGGATATAATGATAGGGTTTATTGATCCCGTAAGCAATGGTTCCGCTTTTAATGTCATTGGTTATCTGCCTGGTAAGGGTCCGGTTACGGGAACCGAACCACAGCATCTCCGTAAATATCACATACCAGATCATCTGCTCCACGGTATATCCGCTGATAAGATTGTTTGAATCCGTATATATGTATTTCCAAAGACAGATGAAGACGAACAGTATCATGAAGAAGGTGATAAAACCCAGTATAATGTTCATGACATACTGCAGGCTCTCGATCAATGTGGCTTTAAAGATGAAGAGATATTTTCGCATAGGATGACCTGCCTTTCCAGCTTTATTCAAATATGAGCTGCGATTCTATTACTTTCTATTGTGCCTCTTTGGCTATTCCCTGTCTGTTTTCCTTATAAATTTCGGTTATGATATTCTCCAGAGGAACATTGGAAATATTGATGTCCAGGATATTATCCGCATCGATCAGCTTAAGCGCATCACTGATATTCTTTTTAGAGGTATCGATCTCCAGCTTGACATTGTTCCCCTTGCTTTTCAGCACCGTAATCCCATCTTCATGGTCCAGGTCCGTAATCTCCCGCATCTTTACTTCGACAATCTTCTTATTAAGGTAGTGGTATTTCAAATTCTCCATGGAATCATCCATTACGATACGACCGTGATTAACGATAATAATCCGTTTGCAGAGCTTTTCTATGTCACCGATATCATGGCTGGTTAAAAAAATGGTGGTCTTATATTCCTTATTCATCTTCTTGATCAGTGTCCTTATATTCTCCTTAACCACCGGATCAAGTCCGATGGTAGGCTCGTCGAGGAACAGAATCTTCGGGCTGTGAATGAGGGAGGCCACGATCTCACAGCGGATACGCTGTCCCAGGGAAAGGCTGCGTACCGGCGTGTTGATAAACTCTTGAAGCTCAAATACCTGGGTCAGCTCATCAATCCTTGCTTCCGCCTCCCTGTCCTTTAAGTCGTAAATAGCACCGAAGAATCTGAAATTATCATAAGGCGTCAGATGCATCCAAAGCTGTTCCTTCTGGCCGAATACCGTTCCGATCCGGTAGGAAAGCTGCTTTCGCTTCACGGAAGGGTCCAGGGTCATAACCCTGGCATTCCCGTGATCCGGATATAAAATTCCTGTCAGCATCTTGATAGTTGTACTTTTTCCGGCGCCGTTCGGTCCGATGAAAGCAAGCACCTCTCCCTCCTCCACCTGAAAGCTGATATTGTCCACAGCCTGAATACTTTTATAGGCGGGACGGATAATTGATTTCAAGCTTCCTCTCAGGCCTTTTTCCTTCTGTTTTACTTTAAAAGTTTTTGATAACCGATCCACTGTGATTGCATCCATACTTCCACCATTCCCCTTTAATTAGTTTAATTTATGCAACAGATCAGAGCTTGTAACTGCCGAAACTGATCTTTATAACCATGGAAAATAAAAATGCCTTGTATAATATTGGATAATATTATGCAAGGCGGATATATAAGTATATAGAATGACCTTATCCGTATCTGCATAACCGCAAGAGACCTATCTGCCTGCAGCTATGAGATCCGATAAGCCACAAGCATCAATGTCTAATTCGTTCCGGTAGATAAGAGACGGTAATAAGGTTTGCATACATCATGGTAATAATCTCCTAACATGAATTTCCGGTAAGTATAACATAAGACTCTGAAGGATGCAATAAAAATTTGACGACAAAATAAAAATAATTAAAAATCATTAATCCACATAATCTGTGAATATTTATGGGCGGAACTCTTCCGGATGCTTCTTCGGATAAAGTACATATCATGTCAGAGTAGCCTTGATACGTCTTACACCGGCGGAGGAAGCCTCCTCCTTTTGTATGATAAAATGTCCCAATTCCCTTGTGTTCGGGGCATGGGGACCCCCGCAGATCTCCCTGGAATACCCGGGAATTGTGTACACCTTAACGAATTCGCCGTATTTACTGTCAAAGACTCCAACAGCACCTGACTGCTTTGCAGCTTCCAGGTCCATATCTTCACAAATCACATCAAGTCCCCTTGCAATGGCTTCATTCACAATTCCGGATATCCTGTCCAGTTCCTCCGGAGTTAATCTGCGGTCAAAGGAAAAATCAAAGCGCAGCCGTTCCTCCGTAATATTACTTCCTCTTTGACAGATGCTGTCCCCAAGGACCTTTCTCAAGGCTCCGTTCAACAGATGTGTTGCCGTATGCAATCTGGCGGTTTGGACAGTATGGTCTGCGAGGCCGCCCTTGAATTTGCCTTCTGCGCCTTGTCTTGACCTTTCCTGATGCTCTTTGAAATTAAGCTCAAAGCCTTCCAGATCCACATGAATACCCTGCTCTGTTGCAAGCTCCAAAGTAAATTCAATGGGAAAGCCAAAGGTGTCATACAGCCGAAAGGCCAGCCCGCCGCTGAGTAATTCACCTTCCTTCAGGTGTGAGAAATATTGTTCGGCTTTTTTTAACCCGGTATCCAGAGTCCTGTTGAATAACCGGAATTCCTTTTCTAATTGTTCGTGAATAAAATCACGGTTAATGCCTATTTCGGAATATACTTCCTGATATTGCCGTATTATTTCATCTGCCAGGATACAGAGCACATTATCGGTAAGGCCCAGTGTTCTCATAAGCCGGATTATCCTGCGGATCAGTCTTCTCAGGATATATCCCTGTTCGGTATTGGAGGGAGTGAGCTGCTTTGAATCCCCCAGGATAAAGGTCACAGCTCTTATATGCTCACATATAATCCGGTAAGCTCTTTTCGTTTCTTTGGAGTAAGGGACAGGGGATAAGGTTTTTAATAAATTCATGACAGGAATAAAAAGCTCTGTATCATATACATTGTCCCTGCCGTTCATAATGGTCAGGATCCGCTCCAGGCCCATTCCGGTATCTATGTTTTTCTGTATCAGCGGCAGATAGGAGCCGTCTGCCGTCTTATGGTACTGCATGAACACATTGTTCCATATCTCCACGTACTTGCCGCAATGGCAGGAGGGGCCGCAGTCATCGGAACAGGGTTCCTTGCCCATATCGTAGAAAATCTCCGTATCGGTACCGCAGGGGCCGGTGCGGCCTGCCGGTCCCCACCAGTTATCATCCCTGCCGTAATAGAATATCCGGTTATCTTTCAGTCCCTTTGCCTTCCACAGCATAGCTGATTCTTCATCCCGGGGAAAAATATCATCCCCTTCAAACACTGTCACGGCGATCCGTTCCAAAGGTATGTGCAATCTTTCAGTCAGGAACTCAAGGCTCAGAGAGATGGATTCTTCTTTAAAGTAATCCCCCAGGGACCAATTTCCAAGCATCTCGAAAAAGGTGAGGTGGGTATCGTCGCCGACTTCATCGATGTCATCGGTTCTTACGCATTTTTGTACATCCACCAGCCGTGCTCCCAGCGGGTGCTGTTCTCCCAGGAGATAAGGCACCAGGGGATGCATACCGGCAGTGGTGAATAAGACGGTGGGGTCATTATCCGGAAGCAGGGAAGCGGAGGCGATCTCTCTGTGTCCCCTTTCCTTAAAGAAATCTACATACATTCTTCTTAATTCTTGTGCTGTCATAGCTGTTCTCCTTTCAATTTTTTGACTGTTTAAAATCTCATGGAATATAATTTCCGGGAGATAAAAAAAGCCCTAAGCTGATTGCTCAGCTTAGGGCGAACTTTATGGTCCGTGTTACCACCTAATTTCAAGGATATCCTTGCTCTTGATCAGTACAGGGAATTACCCGATACTGTTCTCCTTTTAACGGCGGAGACTCCGGTGAAGCCTACTGGGATTTATCTGTTCGGTTCACGGCTCCGAGACTGCTTCGACGTTACCTTCGTAAAGATTTGCACCGCCATCTTCTCTCTGTAACTCCGTTAACGTTTACTGTTTCTCTTCCTTGCCTTTATTTATTGAATTAAATGCAGGATAACATGCTTTACTTCATTTGTCAATATTTGAAGAACACAATATTTGAAAAGATATTGACAAATCCCCCTTAATCATACTATACTATATTATATTTTTGAAAGGACAGGTGTACTTACAGTGAACGATTCTTCTAATTCTGATTCAGAGCCGCCGCCTAATCGACGATGTACGGAATTAGTTTTACTTAGAGGACATAAACAGGCAATAAAGTATATTATGCACATAGCAGAGGACAAGTGATGTTGTCCTTCTTGTTGTGTGTTTTTTATTGTCTGAGTGTAAGGTGTTTCACCCTACGTCCTTTCAAATGCTTCAGCAATGCAAAGAACTGCATTAATATCAGAAACTCAAATTAAAATATATTTTAGGAGGTTATAATTTTGACTGACGATCCTTTATTATGGCTGCTTTTGCTACAACTTGTTTTTATAGGCTTCAATGCAATTTTCGCTTGTGCGGAAATTGCCGTTATCACCATGAACGATAACAAGCTTGCAAAGCTTTCTGCCGCCGGGGATAAGCGAGCCTTGCGCCTTACCAGGCTGACCGAGCAGCCCGCAGGTTTTCTTGCAACGATTCAGGTTGGTATTACTCTGGTCAATCTTTTGAGCAGTGCGGTTGCTACGGAAAACTTTTCCGACCGGTTGGTAGAGTGGTTTGTTAACATAGGGATTAATATTCCGGCAGCCATAGTCAATATTTTATCGGTGGCTATTATTACGGTTTTACTAACCTATTTCACCGTGCTTCTTGGGGAACTGATTCCAAAACGGCTTGCCATGAAGAAGGCTGAGCAGATCGCGCTTGGCATGTCCGGGCTTATCTATTTGGTTTCAAGAATATTCACGCCGGCCGTTTGGCTTTTTACCGTATCCACCAACGGTCTGTTACGGCTAATGGGCGTTGATCCCAACAGTGAGGATGAGGAAAATGCGGAAGAGGAGATCCGTATGATACTGGACGCAGGTAAGCAAAAGGGAACCATACAGCCTGACGAACAGGATATGATTCAGAACATATTTGAGTTTGACGATATTTCCGCAGGGGAGATCATGACCCATCGTACGGAGGTTTCACTTTTGTGGCTTGATGAGACCGATGAACAATGGGAACAGACCATCAATGAAAGCAGACACTCCATCTATCCGGTCTGCTCCGACAGTCCGGACAATATCATTGGAGTTTTATATGCAAAAGACTACTTTAGATTAAAGAACAAAGCCCGTGACGAGGTGATGAAAAGTACCGTACAGCCGGCCTATTTTATTCCGGAATCCGTACGCGCGGATGTGGTTTTCCGCAATATGAAAAAATCCAGGAATCACTTTGCGGTCGTCGTGGATGAATACGGCGGCATGAGCGGAATCATTACAATGAATGATCTGCTGGAACAATTGGTAGGCGATCTTGACGATGACAGCTCCATGCCGGAAGAATCGCCGTTGATTGAGCGTATAGATTCAACGACCTGGCGCATACAGGGCTCTGCCCCGTTGGACGAGGTGGCTGAGCAGCTTTGTGTACTGCTTCCGGATGAGGAATATGACACTTTTGGCGGTTTGGTTTTTGGACTTTTAGGAACGGTACCAAGCGATGGCAGCACTCCGGAGCTTGAAGAATACGGATTGACAATAAAGGTTACAAATATTAAAGACCGCAGATTGGAAAGCTCGCTGGTTTGCCTGACAGAGGCTTCACCAAGCGGAGTTAAAGAGTAAGCACATCCTGTCGGTTATGCTTACTGCGCGATAAACCAAGTGTATATCAACTGATTGCCGGCACCGAGGTTGCAGAAAAGAAAACCCGTATACCGGTTATAAAAGCATTTCAGGCCAGCGGATTTCATTAAGATATACATACGAAATCTTATAAAAAGATATAATCCTCAATATTCGTTTGTTGAAATATGCAAATTAAGCAAAGCAGCGATTGCCATGCTTCCCGCTCTTTATAATAATACCATCGCCGTAAGCACCGGATTTTTCCGGTGCTTTTTTTAAGCTTTTAAAATCAATCAGATGGGAATGAAATAAATTTATAAAATACTTGACAAATGAGAAAATATGCAGTAGTATAACTCATATCAAATTTATATGTTTACTATGAATTGTACGAAAGGAATACTATATGTACAGCAAGCGGAAAGTTAATGCGAATATGATGATGCATACTGCACCCGTATGTTCCGGCGGTGCGTTATTTGTCATGCCGGGATGCTTATATGCAGTCTGTTTTAACCTTACGCTTTTGTGAATTTTATTGTCTGTGATTTAGAGGCACAGCCTGTGAAATTCCGGGCTGTGCCTTTTTTATACCTGCTAAGGAGAGATTAGGATCTATTCAACCTTTTTAGGGGAATAAATCTGTTTTTGGAAGATTTTTTGTCAAGGAGGAATACCGCGGCAAGGGATATGAGCGCATATACCGCCTTGACGGTGACAATCTGATTCAATCAGCAAAATAGGAGGCGACTATAAATATGCCGAAAGTAAATCTGGCTTTACCCGCCGTGCAGATACGTGAGATACGCATTAATTCCATCACCGGTTATCAGGGCAGTGCCGAGGAGCTGGTCAGTGCATCACAATGCGGATTAAAAGACAAAAACCGTTCCTTCAGCCAGTGTCTGGGCTGTGCCACATCAAAAGCAGCATGTATGACGATACTTATCCAGGATGGTGCTGTGATCAGCCACGGACCGGTGGGCTGTGCATCGTGTCTTCATGAATTTGCCTTTACTTACCGGGTGAATTCGCCTTTGAGAGGTGTTGATAAGCCTACGCAGCGTAAGATTTATTCCACAAACCTGCAGGAAAAGGATACCGTATACGGCGGCAACACCAAGCTTGCCAATGCCATACGGGAAGTGCACGAACGTACTAAGGCCAATGCCATATTCGTCCTTACCACATGCGCGGCCGGTATCATCGGTGACGATGTGGAAAGCGTATGTGATCAGGCCGAGGAGGAGCTGGGGGTCCCGGTGGTAGCTATATTCTGCGAGGGCTTCCGTTCCCGTGTATGGACGACAGGCTTTGACGCGGCATACCACGGGATAGCCCGTAAATTAATAGCAAAGCCCCGCGAACGCAGAAGTGATGTCATCAATGTCATTAATTTCTGGGGCAGTGATATTTTTAAGGACTGGTTTAAGCCCTTCGGAGCAGAGCCGAATTACATTACTCCCTATGCTACAACCGATACGTTAAGATATTCGTCGGAAGCAGCCGCTACGATCCAGGCATGTTCTACCCTGGGCAGCTACCTGGGTGCGGTGCTTGAGCAGGAATTCGGGGTCCCGGAGATTCCGGCGGCACCGCCTTACGGCATAGCCCAGACGGACCGGTGGTTCAGAGCTTTGGGAAAGACACTGGGCAAAGAGGATACAGCGGAGAAGATAATTGCAGAGAAGAAAGAAAAATATCTTCCCAGGATAGAAGACCTTCGCAGCAGGCTGAGAGGCAAAACGGCATATGTTACGGCAGGAGCGGCCCACGGTCACGCACTGCTTGACATACTGGGCGAGCTTGGCATAGCTGCGGCAGGCGCAGCCATATTCCATCACGACCCGGTCTATGACAGCGGACGTGAGGAGAATGACCAGCTTGCACAGCGTGTCAATGACTATGGCAATGTACCGAACTTCAACGTGTGCAATAAGCAGGAGTTTGAGCTTGTCAATACGTTGCATAAGCTCCGTCCCGATATCCTTATGGCGCGTCACGGAGGCATGACCCTGTGGGGTGCGAAGCTTGGCATACCGTCACTTCTGATCGGTGACGAGCACTACGGGATGGGCTACGAAGGCTTGGTCAATTACGGTGAGCGCATCATTGAGACAATCGAAAATGATGAATTCGTGAAAAACCTTGAAAAGCATGCGGTAAATCCGTATACAAAATGGTGGCTGGATCAGGAACCCCATTATTTCCTGGCAGGAGGTACCGGCAAATGAGCGGAATTATAGAACAGGAACGATATACCTGTGCCATCGGTGCGCTGCAGAGCGTGGTCGCCATACCAAAGGCAGTGCCGATCCTGCATTCCGGCCCCGGCTGCGGGGATATGATACAAGGCTTCTTTGAACGCAGCACGGGCTATGCCGGCGGCAGCACCTCCCCCTGCACCAATTTCTCCGAAAAGGAGGTCGTATTCGGCGGTATAGACAGATTGCGGCAGATCATCGCCAATACATATAAGGTGCTTGATAGCGACTTACAGGTGGTACTCACCGGCTGTACGGCAGGTATTGTGGGTGACGACGTAGACAGTCTTGTGCAGGAATTCCAGGAGGAAGGCAAACCCATCGTATCCGTCGAAACGGCAGGTTTTAAGGCAACCAATTTTGAGGCGCACAGCCTGGTTGTCAATGCTATCATCGATCAATACGTCAGCTTGTATGAGGAGGAAAATGAGCCTAAGAGTGAAGCGGGTACCGTCAATCTCTTTGCCTCAATTCCTTATCAGGATCCCTTCTGGAAAGGCAATCTCGCAGAGTATAAGCGTCTGCTGACCGGCTTGGGGCTTAAGACGAACATACTTTTCGGACCGGAATCAGGCGGTGTTGCGGAGTGGCGGTCGATACCCGGAGCTAACTTCAATATCCTGGTCAGTCCATGGTACGGTAAGCCGATCGTCGATAATCTGAAAAGTAAATATAAGCAGGATTACACCTGGTTTCCCCATCCGCCCGTCGGCGCCAATGAAACAGAGAGGTTTTTGAAGCAGGTGCTTGCATTTGCTCTTGAACAGGACGCCGGAATAGATGAACAAAAAGCACTGGCATTTATTAAGCATGAATCGGATGCTTATTATGAGGAGATTGATAATTTAGCCACATTTTTGCTGGAATTCCGGTACGGACTTCCGGGTCATGCACATATCCTGCATGACGCAGGCTATGTTGTCGCGCTAAGCAAATTTCTGCTCCATGAAGTCGGAATCGTTCCCAAGGAGCAGTTTATCGTTGACGGCACACCGGAGAGATACCGGGAGCAAATCCGCAGAGAGCTTGCAGGTACGTCCGACAAGCGGGAGATACCGCTGTATTTCGAACCTGATGCGGGGAAGGCCCAGAATATTATCCGGGGACTTCACCATAATGGGCGGGGCATCATCATCGGCAGCGGCTGGGATAAGGAGCTGGCCAAGGAGAAAGATTATGACTTTCTGTCGGCGGCAGTACCCACACCGTACCGGCTGGTGCTGACCACCAACTATATAGGCTTCACCGGCGGGTTAAGGGTAATCGAAGATATCTACCATAATGTTCTTGCAACTTACAGGTAAAAGAATGGAAGCAGTATGTTTTAAAAATGCGCAACGGGTATGTGCAGAAATAAGGGAGAAGATGAGAATAGCATTCGCAAGCAGGGATAACGGCGTTATTGACCAGCACTTCGGCAGTGCGCGTTACTGGCAGATTTATGACCTTGACGGGGGCAGCAGCTTTGTGGAGACACGAAAGGTACCGGTGATATATGAAGGTCACCATGAGGGCAGATTCCGGCAGTTATTATCAGTTCTGGAGGACTGTGATGCTGTATTTGTAAGCCATATCGGAGAAAGTGCCGCTGAATATATGTATCGGCATAATAAGCGTGTATTTGAAGCAGCCGGAGAGGTTTCTGAGATCATCACCGAATTGCTAAGCGGTGATCTGCTTAAGGAATAAGTAACAGGAATATAAAATATCAAAACTAAAGGAGAGAAAATCATGGCAGCAGAACAATATCAATTCGATACGCAAAGACTGCGGGCAGGCTATGAATCTAAGGAACACCAATACGCCGTATCACCGCCTATTTATCAGACAGCGGCATATGATTTCCGGGATGTGGAGAATGCGGCGGGATTATTCGGACTTCGTGAAGCAGGCTTCCTCTATACACGCGTCGGAAACCCGACGGTTGCCGTCCTGGAAGAGCGTGTTAAGGCGCTTGACGGGGCAGCCGGTGTAATCGCCCTCGCTTCCGGTATGGCAGCCATCAGCTATACGCTGTTAAATCTGGCAGAGGGCGGCGGACGTATCCTTACATCGCCGTATCTCTACGGCGGAAGCGTAGACAGCTTTAAGAAGATCTATCCAAAGTTCGGCATTGAATTTGATTATACAAAGAATATCGAAGATCCCGAACGGCTTGCGGAGGAGATCAAGCCGGATACGAAGGCGGTATTCATTGAGAGCATATCGAACCCCAATACGGTACTGCTGGATATTGACGCCATAGCAAAGGTCGCACATGAGCACGGCATACCGGTTGTGGTGGATAATACCGTTGCCACGCCGTACCTGTACAATCCTATCTCCCATGGTGCGGATATTGTTATCTATTCGGCAACAAAGGGTCTGAACGGTCACGGCAATGCCATAGCCGGACTGGTTGCGGAGAGCGGCAATTTCAATTATCAGACGGAAAAGTTTCCTCAGTTCAGCGAGAAATACTATACCTTGCGTGACATCGACGGGAAGCTTCGCAGCTTTCCTGAAGTATTCCCGGACTTCCCCTTTACCAGCCGGATCCGCTTCAACTATCTCAACTACTTTGGCGCAGCTCTATCGCCGTTTGATGCATACCTTGCCATTATCGGGCTTGAGACCATTACGGAACGGCTTGCGAAACAATCCCATAACGCACTGACGCTTGCCGAATATCTGCTTGGCCATCCTCAGGCGGAGTGGGTACGTTATCCGGCACTGGAGAGCAGTCCTCACTATGCGCTGTATAAACGCGACTATCCCAGAGGTGCGGGCGGAATATTATCCTTCGGCTTCAAGGGGACACAGGAGCAGCGGGAGACATTTCTCAATTCCATCGAACTGTTCCACTATCATGTCAACATCGGCGATGCACGTTCTCTCATTGTCAATTCACCGCAGACAACGCACGGTGAGCTGGAGGCGGATGAGAAGGAGCTTGCCGATATCCCCGAGAACCTCATCCGCATATCGGCGGGGCTGGAGGATGCAACAGATCTGATTGCCGACCTGGAACAGGCATTTAAAAAGGCAAAGAGCTAATTTTTTTAGCTATAAAACCTACTAAACATATTTATTAAGGTGATCACCCGTTAACGGGCAACACATAAATTTTAAGGAGGAGAATTATCATGAAGAGATTCAGAAAGCTTGCAGGCCTGCTTGTGCTTGCCTTCACACTCAACCTATTGCTTACCGCATGCTCCGGCAAACCGGTGGATGACAGCAATAAAACTTCAAACGGGGATAACAGCAATGACGCTTCCCCGGATACATCGGCAGATAAGGTCGACTACAAATACGGTAAGATCGACATACCCGGGAAGGACGGCGCACTCTGCGGCGCTCCTATCTACATCGCCTTCGAAAAAGGCTTCTTTGCTGAAGAAGGCTTTGATGTAACACTTATCTCAGCAAATGCCGAGACACGTAAAATCGGCCTGAACAATGGAACGATCCCCATTGTAAACGGAGATTTCCAGTTCTTCCCGTCCATTGAAAATGATGTCAAGGTCAAGGTTGTAGACGGTCTGCACAACGGTTGTATTAAGTTCCTTGTTCCAAAGGATTCACCCATCAACGGTGTGGAAGATCTCAAGGGCCTGAAAATCGGTGTGGATGAAATCGGCGGCACACCTCACCAGGTTGCTTCCGTTTGGCTTGAAAAAAACGGAATCTCAGCAAAACCGGAGGACGGTGAAGTAGAATTCCTTCCTTTTGACGACGGTAATCTGGAGGTTGAAGCTCTTAACAAAGGTGATATTGATGTGGCAGCCCTGTGGGATCCCTTCGGTTCCGTTCAGGAGAAGACAGGCAATTATAAGGTTATCTTTGATCTTTCCACCGATCCCACCTTCGCGGGCAAATACTGCTGCTTCCTTTACGCTTCCAATAAGCTGCTTGACGAAGAGACTGAGAAAATAGCGGCATTGCTCCGTGCTTACCATAAGGCGCAGAACTGGATCTCAGAGAATCCCGGCGAAGCGGTTCAGTTGATCATCGACGGTAAATACTCCGCTATTGAAGACAAGGAGCTGGCTGTGGAGCTGATCAGCCATTATCAGTATCCTTCCGCCGATGACCACGCAGCCAACAAACAGGATGTAGGCTCGGATGTTCTTTACTTTGCAACTGAGCTTTATAATATCGGATACCTGAATACCAACCCCGATGAATTCGTGGAAAAAGCATATCAAGAAGTAGACCTTACATTAGGTCAATAGGAGGCAATTGCCTTGAGTAATATTAAAAAATCCACCGTTCCTCCCTTGCTGCAGCAGGGGAGGAACGGAAAAAAGCACATATCAAACCGGAAACACCTCATGATCACGGTATTTACAGTTACAGGACTGGCATTAGCGATACTTGCCAATTTATTCTTCCGGCAGCTTGCTGATGTAAAAATATCAGCATATTCCTATGGTTCTCTGATCATCGATATCAATGATGCCTATCGCATTGCACTTGCACTGCTGATTCTTTTCTATACCGGAACCTCCGTCTATTCTTTTTTTGATTCTGACAGACGGGTAAGGTATGCCAAGCGTGCACCGTTCCGGTTTGCAATCGGCATCGCACTGGGGGCCTGGGATATTCTGGGTACGAAGCTGCTGCTTCTTCCGCAGCCGTTCTTTCCCGGCCCTGCCCGTATTATCGAAGCATTCCTGATGGAGGGGGATTACATATGGCAAAACACGCTGTATTCCCTTCGCCTGTTTGTGGTGGGCTTCGTATTGGGAGTGGTGTTCGGTGTGGGCACCGGTATCCTTATCGGCTGGTTCCCGAAGGTATATTACTGGGTCTATCCGGTATTGAAAATAACAGGTGTAATTCCGGCCGTGGCGTGGATGCCGTTTGCATTGACTTTATTTCCGACTCCCTTTTCCGCGGCTGCATTTCTGATTGTAATCTGCGCGTGGTTCTCCATCGCATCCCTTACGGCACAGGGGATACAAAGTACCCAGAAATCACAGTTTGAGGTTGCACGCACACTTGGCGCCAGGACGCCATTTTTAGTATTTCATGTGGCGATACCGCATGCCATACCGCAGATTTTTACCGGAATATCCAATGCCAACGGGTTTGCATTTACAACGCTGGTTATGGCGGAGATGATGGGGCAGCCGGGCGGACTTGGCTACTATATCAATGCATCAAAGGTATGGAGTGCATATTATAAGGTCTTTGCTGCCATCATCGTAATGGCTGTATTGTTCAGCCTGATTATGGAGTGCATCAGCTTAATACAGCGCCGTGTTCTCCGGTGGCAGAAAGGTTTGGTGAAGAGCAGTGGACAATGATACAATAATTGAAATCAAAAATGTCAACCGGACCTATATCGATGATAAGGATAATACGGTCGAAGCGCTGAAGGATATCAATCTTACCGTTAAGCGCGGTGAATTTGTATCCATTATCGGTTCCTCCGGCTGCGGCAAGACGACCTTGCTTCGTCTGATCGCCGGACTTGATGAGCCGGAGACAGGCAGCCTCACCCTTGACGGGCAGGAGATAACCGCTCCTGACCCCCAAAGAGGCTATGTATTCCAACAAGGCGGATTGTTCCCGTGGCTTACCGTTGAGCAAAATATCGCTACAGGCCTGAAGGCAAGGCATGTCTATCGTCAGAATAAAGGGCAGGTTGCGCATTATATCGATTTAATCGGGTTAAACGGCTTTGAGAAGGCATTCCCGCATCAGATCAGCGGCGGTATGGCCCAGCGTGTGGCAATCGCACGTGCGCTGATCAATAAACCGAAGGCACTTCTTCTGGATGAGCCCATGGGTGCGCTGGATTCCTTTACCCGGGCGGATATCCAGGATAAGCTGCTGGAACTTCGCAAGGAGAACGACGCAACCATGATTTTGGTGACACATGATGTGGACGAAGCGATTTATCTAAGTGACCGGATTGTCATAATGACACCGCGTCCGGGCAAGATCAGCGAGATTCTGTCCGTTAAGCTGTCGCACCCCCGCCATCGCGGAGGCTCGGAATTCTTATCGATCCGAGCCGATATTCTCGAAAAGCTGCATCTGGCCAGTTCCCAACCTCAGTTGGAATATACCATATAGGAGATGGATTTATGAGCACGATCAGACAGATAGCAATCTATGGTAAGGGGGGCATCGGAAAATCCACAACGACGCAGAATCTTACGGCGGGCCTTGCCGAGAGCGGCAAAAAGATAATGATTGTCGGCTGTGATCCGAAGGCCGATTCAACACGCCTTCTGCTGGGTACACTGGCACAGCGCACCGTACTTGATACGCTCCGTGAGACCGGGGATGATGTGGAGCTTGACAGCATCATGCGTACCGGTTTCGGAGGTATAAAATGTGTCGAATCAGGCGGGCCGGAACCGGGTGTCGGCTGTGCCGGACGGGGAATCATTACATCGATCGGATTGCTGGAGCAGCTTGGCGCTTACACCGATGATCTGGATTACGTCTTTTACGATGTGCTGGGAGACGTTGTGTGCGGCGGCTTTGCCATGCCGATCCGGGAAGGCAAGGCAAAGGAGATCTATATTGTTGCAAGCGGTGAGATGATGAGTCTGTATGCCGCCAATAATATCTCAAAGGGCATTGCAAAATACGCGCAAAAAGGCGGCGTACGCCTGGGCGGCATCATATGCAACAGCCGCAATGTGGACCGTGAAACCGATTTGCTGCGTGCGTTCTCCGCTGAGCTTGGCACCCGGCTCATCTACTTTGTACCGCGTAATAATGTTGTCCAGCGGGCTGAGATTAACCGAAAGACGGTGATCGAATACGCGCCGGAGAATTCCCAGGCGCAGGAATACCGTGACCTGGCAAAAGCAATTGATGAAAACACATACTTTACCATACCTAAGCCCATGACACAGGAGCGCCTGGAGGAGATTTTGCTGGAATACGGGCTGATGGATTCGTTTAAAGATGATTATCGGATATGAGAGATATGGATATGGCAGACATACGGCGCTTATGTCTGCCATATCCATATCTGTCTGTTTTTCTATCTTCTTCTTGCGCAGCATTATCTTGTGAAGTACAATAAATTCAGATATTATTACAATATTTGCGTATAATATTGTTAAGGGGCAGACATGGAACTATAGACCAGCAAACAATACGGGTGGAGAAAGGCAAAGGGGATATGAAAAATTAAGGTATTTTTCATAGGCAAATCTGTGCGGGTGCGCAGGTTTGCAGTCTTTTGGTTGAGTGAAAAATTATGGTTGAGGTAAGAGAAGTATTAACGAAGAAAGAACAGAAGATATTTGCAAAGCTTCCGGTGAAGATGTACAGGGATGTTCCCCAGGCAATACCGGACCTGATTATGGATGAGATAGATAATTTTAACCCGAAGAAAAACCCGGCTTACGAATACTGCGAAGCAAAGCAGTTCCTGGCGTATAAGGATGGGGTGTGTGCCGGGAGGATTGCCGGAATCATCAGCCATGCGGCGAATGATAAGTGGGATACAAGGCGTATCCGTTTTACCAGAGTTGACTTTATAGATGATTATGAGGTATCCGCCGCACTGTTCCAAAGGGTAGAGGAATGGGGGCGTTCTGCGGGACTTACGGAGATTCACGGGCCCATCGGCTTCTGCGATATGGACCAGGAGGGCATGCTGATCGACGGCTTTGAGGAAGAGGGGATGTTCCTCACCATCTACAATCATCCCTATTATATTAACCATCTGGAGAAGCTGGGTTACCGGAAGGATATTGATTGGGTGGAATTCAGGGTCAGCCTTCCCGGTGAACCGGATGCCAGGCTGGACCGTCTGGCTGACCTGGTGCTTAAGAAACACCGTCTGAAGCTGATTGAATTAAAAACCAGAAGAGAAATAAAGCCATATATAACGCCGGTTCTTAATCTTCTTAATGTATGCTACAGTAATCTCTACGGTACGGTTGAATTAAGTCCGGCACAGATCAAAAAATATGTGGACCAGTATATACTGTTGATTAATCCGGAATATATCAAACTGATTGAAGATGAGAATAATGAATTGGTGGGCTTCGGCCTGGCTATGCCGTCCCTGAATAAAGCAGTAAGAAAAAGTAAAGCAAGGCTGTTCCCCCTGGGATGGTACAGGCTGCTGCGCGCTCCCTTTGCCAGTGCCGAGGTACTGGATCTCTATCTGATCGGGGTGACGCCGGAGATGCAGAACAAGGGCCTGACAGCAATTCTGATGAATTCCATGACTGCCACGGCCAGAAGGAATGGGATAAGATATGCCGAAACCGGACCGGAGCTTGAGACGAACCATCAGGTTCAGGCCCTATGGAAGAACTATGAGGTAAGAAATCATAAGCGCAGACGCTGCTGGATCAAGGAATTGACAGACTGATTGTAATATATGGTTTTACTGCGGATGGAACAGTGTATGCTGCGTCCATCCGTTTGGTTTGTAATTACTACAGGTATTTAATACTAAATTTAATGCAACGGATTAGTGACCGGCATCGTCTAACAAATAGCAGAGGGGAGTATAATAACCACAGACACAGAAGAAACCAATGCTTATCAGCAGCAATTGCGCCGCTTCAAGCGGCAGATGGAGGTCACTATGAAGAAAATAATTATGTCCCTATGTTTTATCTTAATAATAATTTCACTTACAGCCTGCGGTACGGCACCGGACGATGGGAATACAGATGACAGCGGTACTCCTGCAGCGACACCTACGCCCCTTCCGGGGGATGATACTTCGAAGGAACCGGATGATACCCAGGATCCTGCTCTGACAGTCAAGGATTATTTTCCGATGACGGAAGGCATGGAATATATCTACGAAGGACTTGGCAATGAGTATGCTTCCTATACCCGGATCACGGATTATATTGATGAGGCCAATAGCCGGTTTCAGACCAGAACCGACAACGGCGGTACAGAGACGGTCAGAGTAATTGAAATAAAGGATGGTAAGGTATCGGTTATAAAGCTGGTGAATGAAGCTTATGATATCGATAACCTTCTTACGGAGGAGATCAACGGTGCGGATGCCGAGGTCCTCCTTATGGAACCCCTGGTCAAGGGGACGGAGTGGACATTACCGGACGGCAGAAGGAGAGTCATATCCGCGGTTGACGCTGCCATCGATACTCCCGCAGGAAGCTATCAGACAATTGAGGTAACCACTTCTTCAGAGGACAGTACAATCAGGGAATATTATGCGCCGGAGGTAGGACTGGTGAAGGAGATCTTCGTATCAGGAGATATGGAAGTGAGTTCAACACTGGCCGAGATCAATGACTTACAGAAGCTGTCTCCGGAGGAATACAGTGTAGGGTATTTCCGGACTAATGGCTATGTGGACGGTGCCGAATATCCGGTGGTAACGGTACTTAGAAGCCGGGAAGAGCTGGATTCCTATATCGAGGCGAACCGGGACACCTACCAGATGGATATGGACTGGGGTGATTCGAAAAGCTTTTTAACATCAATGGAGGAATATGACAGTGAATTCTTCACGAATAATACTCTTGTGCTGATTCTTCTGGAAGAAAGCAGCGGGTCAATAAGGCATGAGGTTACGAATATCCGTAATTCCGACAAGGAATGGCAGATAGCCGTTGACCGGCTTATACCCCAGGTAGGTACGGACGATATGGCTGAATGGCATATCGCGATCACCCTGGACCGCGTGTTAGATGAAGATGACGTATTTCAGGTTAAGTTCCGTAATGTAACGGAAGAAGAGTAACTGAGATGCATCGATACTGCAGGCAATCCGGCCTGACTGTGGGCGATGAAGCAAAATATTAAAATGATAATGAATCCTCTCCGGCAGCTGCCGGGGAGGATTTTTGCTGCTTGCTAAGGAGCTGCTTGTGGTAGTAAAATATGTTAGACACCATATGGAAATAAATATAAAACATATAAAAAGAGAGAATAATCATGCGTATTTTTATATTGGAAGATGATCTTTCCCTTCAGAAGGGAATTGCTTTAAAGCTTATGAAAGAAGGTCACGAGCTGGAATGTGCGGCAGATATGGCAACCGCCCTGTATTGTATACGCAAGCCCTGGGATATGGCTGTCATTGATGTAAATCTGCCGGATGGGAGCGGTCTTGACATCTGCAGAAGACTTAGGGAGAGCTCACGGGAGACGCATATATTGATACTGACTGCCAATGACCAGGAGACGGATATTGTTATGGGATATGAGCTTGGGGCAGACGACTATATGACCAAGCCCTTCAGCCTGTCCGTTCTGTTATCCAAGATCAATGCGGTGAAGCGGCGAATCGGGGATACGGAGGGCACCAGGACGGATTCCGTCCTGGATCCGGTAAAGCAGACAGCAGCCATCCGTGGCAGAACGGTCAATCTCACAGGGAATGAACTCCGGCTATTGAAGGCATTGCTGCAGAATTCCGGGCAGGTGCTTACGAAGGGGCAGCTGCTTCAGATTCTATGGGATACCGACGGGGAGTTTGTGGATGAGAATACTCTGGCTGTGAATATCAGGCGCTTACGGGAGAAAATTGAGGAAGATCCGGGCAATCCGGTTATAGTCGAGAATATACGGGGCGTGGGCTACCGGCTGAATAAGGATATGTTATGAGACGACGGTTGAGTAAAAAAGAGAAAAAGATCATAGATAATCTGGACAGGCTGCTTGCCGGAGAACCGGCGGCAAAAGCCTCCGGATTCCTGGAGGAGAAGCTTCTCCAGGTGCTTAAAACCTATGAATACACGGAAGAAAAGCGCGCCGGGGAGCAGGAGAATATTGCCCGGCTCATCAGTGACATGTCACACCAGCTTAAGACACCACTGTCGGCCCTGTCTCTTCATCTGGAACTGGCGGAGGATGCTTCCCTCAATGAGGCGGAACGGTCTCTTGAACTGAAGGAATGCCGGATACAGGCGGATAAGATACGATTCTTCTCAGAAGCCATCTTCAAAGCGGCACGGCTTGAATCGGGCCTGATATCGGTACAGAGAGCGAAGGAGGATATCATACCCACGGTCCGGTCGGCCATCGATGCCATGCATCCTGCCCTTGAAGCCAAAGGGTTATCCCTTAAGGTACATATGCCGGAGGTGCTTATTGTCCCTCATGACCCTGTCTGGACGAAGGAAGCGCTGATGAATCTCATTGACAATGCGGTTAAGTACACCGATTCCGGAGGTATTACAATTACTGCGGAACAAGGGGCTATCTATACGCGGATAGACATAGCGGATACCGGAATCGGCATTGCTCCGGAGGAATATCCGAAGATATTCTCAAGGTTCTACCGGGCACGGCATACAGGGACAAAACGGGTGGAAGGTACGGGACTTGGGCTGTCCATCGCCAGGGAAATCCTTCGGCAGCAGGGCGGGAATATTACGGTGGCCTCCGGGGAAGCCGGCAGCACGTTCTCCGTATTCTTACAAAATTGTTAGCCTGCTGTCATTATGCCGTAAGTCTTCCGGGATATAATGGGAAGGGAAAGGCAGGGATGAATTATGGATCGTATCATACATACGGAAAATCTTAAAAAAACATATTCTGACGGAGAGACACAGGTACATGCCCTTCAGGGCATTAACCTGGATATCCTGCGGGGTGAATCGGTGGCTATCATAGGATCTTCAGGCTCGGGGAAGAGCACCTTGCTCCATCTGATCGGCGGTATTGACAGGCCGACCGAGGGTAAGGTCTATCTGGAAGAGAAGGATATCTACAGCCAGAATGACGAGGAGCTTTCCTTGCTAAGGCGAAGGCGGGTCGGGTTCGTATTTCAGAATTACAATCTTATGCCGCATCTGACGGTATATGAGAATATTATTCTTCCGCTGGGTCTGGACGGGCGGAAAGCGGATACGGACCGTATACGGGAGCTGATGACGGTCCTAGGGCTGTATGAGAAGCGCAAAAACCTGTCCGGGCAGCTATCCGGCGGACAGCAGCAGCGGGTGGCCATCGCCCGTGCGTTAGTCACACAGCCTGCTATTGTCCTGGCAGATGAGCCTACGGGGAATCTGGATTCACGCACGGGAGGGGAGGTACTTAATTTACTCCGGACCTCCGCTTCCAAGCTGGGACAGACCATGGCTATCATCACCCACGACGATAAGGTGGCACAATTCTGCGACCGCACCGTGCGAATCGAGGACGGGGTGATCGTATGAATATATATCTTTATTCCTTAAAAAGCTTCCGCCACCATATGAAGAAGGGCATTATCTTCATGATCGCCTTGTCCGTTATGCTGATGACTGCTGTGCTGAACATTGCAACCAGCCTGCAAAGAACCATATACAATGAGGCAGTTGCGGTATCAGGGGATGCCCATGTGAGATTCAGCCATATCACATCCGGACAGGCCGGGCTGCTTGCAGGGCATGAAGCAGTGAAGTGGTCGGATCTTCATCTAAGCCTGCGGACCTGGGGTGACATCCCCGGTGAGGACAATTCGGGAATTGGTATCCTGTATTCTTCCTATCTGGGAAAGCTGGCGGGTTTTACCCTGCAAAGCGGCCAGGTTCCGGAAGAAGCAAATGAGGTGGTGATCGCGCCTCATACGGCAAAGGCTTTGGGAATCCCCGATGAGCCGGGAACAGCATTTACACTGACCTTATATGAGGAGGACGGAACTAATTGGGATCATGAATTTGTAATCAGCGGTATTTTGCAGGAACAAAAATATTTTGAGGCCATAGACAGCCACAATATGTTTATCTCGGAAGCCTTCGCTCTGGCTCACGGCAGCTTTGCCGAGAGATACCGACAGGATACGGAGCAGGAACAATCCCTGGACCGGAGGGATATATACCTGCATCTGAAGAAGGGATATCAGGCGGAAGCGGCTGCACAGATGCTGGCTTCACTGGCAGGAATAGAAGAGGAAGATATCCAGGTCAATACGCAATACCTGAATGCGACCCTGCAGGACCCGGTTGCGATTGTCATGGTCGCGGTTGTTTTGATCATCCTTATGCTTACCGGGGCACTGGTTATCTATAATGCGTTCAATATCATCATTGTGAAGCGGACCCATCAATTCGGATTATTGGCACTGGTCGGCGCGTCAAAGCGCCAGATCCGTATCTGTGTATATCTGGAAGCTGTCCTGTCGGCTGTCCTTGCCATACCTGCCGGAATGCTGCTTGGCACCGGGTTCAGCCTTCTGGGCTCACCGGCCGTCACCCGGATGGTACAGGCTGTGGATTTTGCATTTCATGTGGAACCCTGGACCTATGGCCTCACCGCTTTGCTTTCCTTCCTCATGGTCTTTACGGGAATATTAAGTCCCGCACGCAAAGCAGCCGGAGTCACTCCGGTGGAAGCGGTACGCTTATCCGGAGCGCAGGCGGCTGCCCGGAAGTCAAAGCCTGTGAATCATATTACCTTACCGGTATTGGCAAGGCTGAATATGCAGCGGAGCAGAGGGCGGACCATCAGTACGATTTTGGCGTTTTCCGTCAGCGGGGTCTTGTTCTTAAGTATCGCCACCGTAGGGTTTTCCATGCTGGGAAGTTTGGACAGACTGACCAGCCATATGGTTGCGGGTGATATACAGGTGCTGACGGGAACGGAGAAAGGAAATATGTACATCTCGCCGGTAAAGAACCAGCTGACTCCGGAGATGCTGGATAGGCTGGGCAGTATCGACGGTGTGGAACGCATGGATGCATTTACGACCCAAGGATATTGCAGTGGTTTTACTCAGGAGGGAGATGAATCCTATCCGAGTGATTTCGGTACCGTCATAGGGATGAATGACGAGGTCCTGCTGGATCTGCTGAGCCGGGTCTATGAAGGCGGGCCGTCCCTGGAGGAGCTTAAAATTTCCGGGAATGTGCTGGCAATAAGCAATGATCATAAATCGGTCGCCCAATACAACTATCATGTGGGCCAGACCATAACGGTTTATCTTGAGGAACAACAGGGATGGGCAACGGAGAATACAGCATCTTTCCATGTAGTAGGGCTGATTGCTTCAGACGACTTCCCGCCTTATGTGCAGTCCTTTTGGAGTCTGCCGGCCTTGATTATGCCGTCGGAAGCATATCTGCAATACGGGCTTGACACTACTTATGAAACTGCCAGCCTGATGATCGATGAGGAGAAGCATGATTCAATCGTTATGGCGCTGCAGGGAATCAGCAGCCAGAATGACGAGATATATTACAAATCCAACATTGAACTGATCAGGGAATTAAGGCGTCAGCTCATGGGAATCCTGGCATTGATTCTTATGGCGGTATTTATCATCTCCCTGATCGGCATTCTCAACCTGATCAGCTCCGTATTCATAAGCATCGAGCAGAGACAGAGGGAATTCGGCGTGCTGTCGGCCCTGGGCTTAAGCAAATCAGGGCTTCGAAGGCTGCTGGGATATGAGAGTAACCATATAGCAGTAATAAGCATGCTGCTTTCGGTAGTATTGGGTCTGGGTGCAGGCTGCGGGTTATACCGGCTGCTGATCGGCCTGGGTGCGGACTATCTCCGGTTCACATTTCCCCTTGTGCCGCTGATTGCATTATGCCTTGTCTACGGCATCGTACCTTATATCGTCACAAGAGCCGCGGTAGACAGGCTGTTTCAAAGTACTACCACCGAACTGTTAAGACAGGATAGCTGATATACACGGATATGGAAGATAAATCCTCCCGGACGGGCTGCCGCAAAATGAATCTGCAATAGCGGCTTATACAATTAAATAGTATTTATGACATAAAGGCGTCTTGGAAAAGGTTTCTGCAAACCAATCAAGGCGCCTTTCCCGTAGACTGTATTTCGGCAAGAAAGGCATCCCCTTTTCTGTGAATAACAGCCGGAGCGTATTTTTTGTTGCTAATTTCTGCTTTGTTACTATATAATTTTAGTAAGATATTGTGACCCGGCGTAAAGAACAGTGATATTGACAGGATAAGGAGGATAAATGGATATAAAATACACGGATGGCAGTGATAAGGATTTCGTCCTGTTATGTCATATGCTTGATGAGAACCTGAACGAGCTTGCAGGCGGAGAGAAGCAGAGAGAGGAATATCACAGATATAATACCCTGGAGCATATCCGGGATGTATTTGTTGCATATGACGGAGAGATTCCGGCCGGCTGTGCTTCCTTCAAATTCTATGAAGAAAAGGTCGCAGAGGTCAAACGGGTATTCGTCCGGCAGGAATACCGCGGCAGGGGATTATCCAGGCAATTGATGGAGCAGGTGGAGAATAAAGCAAGGGAACAGGGGTATCGCAGCCTCATTCTTGAGACCGGGAAACCCTTAACGGCGGCCATAGGCTTATATTCCTCCCTGGGCTATCAGGTAATTGATAACTATGCCCAGTATAAGTGTATGTCGTTGTCCGTCTGTATGAAGAAGGAGCTGTATGGATTGTAAAGAGTTAAAACAAACACTTCGCAAGCTGAAACGCCTGGAGCTTATGACACGTTACGGCTTCTCCAGGGAGTATATCGACCGCAATATTTCTTCGAATGTTCTGGATCAGCTGCCCCTGGTCTGGAAGGAGTTCTTCGACCTGGGCAATTCCAACCCCAAGGCCCGCTATTCCTTCGCCGTACTGGAGAAGATGGATAAGGAGCGGATGAAAGAGGTCATCGGTGAATATTGGTTCACTGTTTATTATAAGATGTATTATGAAAATAAGGAACAGATGAATGAGATACCCGCTCCGGAGCTGCTGGCCTATCTCGGACTTCCCTTTGATGCCGACCATACGGCTGTAAGGAAAAGGTTCCGGGAGCTGTACAAAACCTGCCATCCCGATGAAGGCGGCGATGCCGATAAATTCATAGAGCTGATGAGAATGCGTGACAAATACGATTTACCTCGATAACCAGATCGGCTTTGCTGCCTTAATCTGCTGACGGCCTGTTAACCGAAATACTTGTATGGCGGGGGGGTTCATATGGATGAGATAATCAGATGGCTGCTTAAGGGGGATGTTGCGATCCGGTACCTGACCCACCGGGATCTGCTGGACAGCGATGAAGAGATACTGAACAGCCTGCATATACGAATTGAAACAGAGGGATATGGAGCAAGATATCTATCCTTCCGGAATGAGAACGGTCATTGGGGCAAATGGTTCCTCCACCCCGGATGGACAGCCACGCACCACACACTGGCTGAGTTAAAGAATATCGGTATGCCTGCCGGCTGTACGGCCTGCCGGAGGATGGTATCCCAGGCAATGAAAGAATGCATGCTTAAGAACGGCGCCATCAGCTTCTCGAAGATACGAAACCTGATAGATATCAGTATAAACGGAACATTTTTAAATTATGCCTCGTATTTCTGTCCGGATGACCACAGATTACCGATCCTGGCGGATTATCTGCTGTCCGAGATGAAGTCAAGCGGGGGCTATGGCCGGGACCCGCATGCGGATGTGAGCGATCCGAATACGACCATCGCTGTTCTGGAGGGCTTCCACTCCTTTCAAAAGGCGGGATTTAAGTATCGCCTGGGAGAAATACACAGAGCGGAGGAAAGGGCACGGGAGTATCTTCTGTCCAATCAGTTATTCATCCTGGAAGGCAGGCATTATCTGAGATTATCGTATCCTTACAGGAATCATTATGATCTGCTGCGGGCATTGAATTATCTGGCAGATGCCAAGATACCGACGGACGAAAGGATGGAACCTGCTTTCCGGTGGCTCGTCGGCAAACGAGGGCCCGACGGCAGATGGCAGCTTGAGAATATATACCGGGGAAAGGTGCATTTTAATCCGGAGGAGATTCGCAGGCCAAGCAGATTCGTTACCTTGAAAGCGCTCTATATTATAAGAATCTTTGAGAAGGAATTGCTGCATAAAGAGGAGGCAGTTCCAAAGGAAGAGAATGCCGTGAAAGTTCCCGGGGAGTAAACTTTTGAAAGCTGCCGGAAGAAGGTATTACATAAGATATCCGTATCATTGAGGCGGGAGGAAGACAGGAATGAACATCCGGAAGATCGTCGGAACACTTCTGATAATTAATATATTGCAGTTTATGATAGGCTTAGCCGTATGGATCGTTATCGGAAGCTCGCTTCTGGGTAAGGTGCATATCTCCATCTTCCTGTCCGTAGGCATGATGCTTTTCAGCAGCGTTATAACCATTCTGGGCTTGTATATGGCCAGCCGTTATAAGGAGCTGAATGTGGAGGAGAGTCTTCAGAACCTGGAGGAGCTGAATATGACCTTACGGGTACAGCGGCATGATTATCTGAATCATTTACAGATCATCTATGGTTTGATGGAATTAAAGGAATATGAAGAAGCAAAACAGTATCTGGATCCGGTATTCAAGGATATCATGAAGATCAGCCGGGCGCTTAAGACTGCCCAGCCTGCGGTGAATGCGTTGCTGCAGGCCAAGCTTCAGGCAGCAGAGCGTAACGGGATTGACATGTATCTGGAGGTCCGTTCCGATTTAAGGCGGCTGTCCATTGAGCCCTGGAATCTGTGCAAGGTACTTGCCAATATCATCGATAATGCGATCACGGCTCTGTCGGTGAATGAGAAGGAGAAGATACTTAACCTGGAAATCGGAGAGTCTAAGGATAACTATACATTCCGTATATATAACAACGGTCCCCGGATCCCGGAGGAACAGCTGGAGGATATCTTTAAGGCCGGATTTACCACCAAGAAGGAGGAGGGACACGGTATCGGTCTGTCCATCGTATCCAGGATTGTAAAGGAAGCAGGAGGCACGGTAAAGGTAACCTCACAGCCGGAGAAGACCTGTTTTACGGTGGAGATTCCGAAGCTCAATATATAACAGGAATCTTGATTATGAAGGTATTTTATTTATCAAAATTCCTGTTATATATCTTGATAAATAAAATACCTTCATAATAACACATACTTTACTTACGGCAGAAAGTATAAAGCAAGGGATCCTCAATGATTTTTACATCGCCCCGGGCATTTCACATACGGAGTAAAAACTTAGACTATGGGATTTTTATGGCTATTACATCGTTATGGGCATATCACCGGCTGTATCGTGAGCTGACAGGCATGTTTTTCCTTGTATCATTGAAGGCAGGTCATATAAATGACATTACAGACGGATATATGTATAACTTAGCAAATAACTGTTCCATATTCTTTCCTTTCGATGTATTGTTATAACAGATAGTAAATAAAACGGGAGAAAGGAGGATAGGTATGCCGATAGTAGTTGATTGGTTGCTGATTTTGGCAATCGCACTTTTTATTATAGGGTTCATATTGATCGGAATCGAGATGGTGACACCGGGCTTAGAGGCTCCGGGAATTATCGGAGCTGTCTGCCTGATCGCGGCAGTATTCCTGGTAGCAGACACCCTGCAGGAAGGTGCTGTCATAACGATCATTGTACTGGCTCTTCTGGGTATTATGCTGGCGGTAATTCTCGGAATGTTATCCAAGGGTAAGCTGAAATCACCGATCATACTGAAAGAAGAACTGAACAAGGATAAGGGCTATCTCAGTTCCAGTGATTTGAAGTATCTGTTGGGAAAGCAGGGAGTGGCGCTGACGGACTTAAGACCCTCCGGTATAGGGAATTTTGACGGAATTGATTTTGACGTAATATCTGAGGGAAAATATATCCCAAAGGATTCAAAACTGGTAATTTATAAAGTCCAAGGCTCAAAATTGATTGTGAAAGAACTGGATTGATGAAAGAGTACATTTTAGAGTTAATGAAATTCCTGAATGAATATGCAAAAGTAAGACATGAATAAGCTTGAAGCTGTTAGAAATCGGTAAGTATTGATATAATTATATATAGAATTGATAGGAGGGAATAGAGATGCCGGCAGTAGTAGGTATAATAATTATCATTGGTATCATATTTTTAGTAATTGTATTATTCTTTAGCTTTGTTCCGGTGGGTCTGTGGATCTCGTCCTTGGCAGCGAATGTGAAGGTAAGCATCTTCAATCTGATCGGTATGCGGCTCAGACGTGTTATTCCGTCAAGGATCGTACTGCCGCTGATTAAGGCGACCAAGGCGGGAATTACCTTAAGTGTAAACCAGCTGGAGGCCCATTACCTTGCAGGTGGAAATGTTGACAGCGTCGTCAATGCGCTGATAGCTTCCGAGCGTGCGGGGATTGAACTGCATTTTGAGAAGGCGGCAGCCATTGACCTGGCGGGACGTGACGTGTTTGATGCCGTGAGAATGAGCGTTAACCCGAAGGTCATTGAGACCCCCATGGTATCCGCCGTTGCGAAGGACGGTATCGAGCTTTTGGTAAAAGCCCGCGTAACTGTCCGTGCCAATCTGGAGCGCCTGGTGGGCGGTGCCGGGGAGGCAACCATACTTGCAAGAATTGGTGAAGGTATCGTAACTACCGTAGGCTCCGCCGACTCCCATAAGGAAGTGCTGGAGAATCCTGATGATATATCCAAGCGCATCCTAGGCAAGGGTCTTGATTCCGGTACCGCATTCGAAATCCTGTCCATCGATATTGCAGATGTGGACGTAGGCAGAAATATCGGCTCCCAATTACAGACCTCACAGGCAGAAGCAGACAAGAACATTGCCCAGGCCAAGGCGGAAGAAAGAAGGGCCATGGCTGTTGCCAGAGAGCAGGAGATGCGTGCTTATGTAGTTGAGGCGGAGGCGGAGGTTCCCAAGGCCATGGCACAGGCGCTCAGAGAAGGCAATATGGGTGTTATGGATTATTTTGACCTTCAGAATATCAAGGCGGATACCAGGATGAGAGAGAAGATATCGGAAAGCTCCAATAAGTCTATAGCGGGCGCAGAAAAGAAGGATAGATAATGGGAAATAAGGATCGTAAGCCAGTTACTTCGAAGAGAAATATGAAGCAATATAATATTGGCCCTTCGGCACCGAGAACGTTCACCGATCAGGTACAATATACCATGGAGGATCCTATTGATCAGATCACCATGATGAATCAGATGAAACCCTGGGAACAGAGGCATCCGGTTTCCTGGGATAAACCTGGGGCAGGAAGGCCGGCGGAGCAGGGAAGTGCCGGACAAAGGGCACCGGAAGGAAATATGACAGGCGATGGCCGCATGAAGCAGCCCGCCCGGCAAAAACAGTCTGGCTACCCGGGGATGGCTGGTCAGAGAAAACAAGGTGATCGGGCTGTGGACGGAGAGCGCTTTCATTCGAGTGAGAGACGGGCATACGGGCAGGGAAAACCCCGGGAGCAAAGTAATCCGGTTGAGATAAAGAATGATATTCAGGCCGGTGCAATTTCACCTTCGTCTGTTATGAAGGACGGTTTTTTATCCGTGACTCCGGACCGATTGCAGGAAGCCGTTATCTGGTCCGAGATTCTTGGAAAACCGGTAAGTAAGAGAAGACACAGAAGAATGGTATAATGGTATAAGTATATATGGTGATCCGGTAATAGTGTGATATGGCAGGATGTACGCAGCTTATGCATTATGGGTTCAGGTAATGGAAGGGATACGGGCTGGAGTAAGTATGAAGGTAATATTAGTTGAAGATGAAATCGGGATTCGCAAGCTTTTACGTAAGATAATTGAACAAAATCCTGGCTTTGAGGTTGCAGGAGAAACGGACAATATGACGGATGCCGTTTCACTGTTCCATAGGACCAAGGCAGAGGTGGTGTTCCTGGATGTGGAGCTTACCGGTTCCAGTGGTCTGGAATGTGCGAAAATCATAGCGGATATGGAACCCAAGACGAAGATTATCTTCGCAACAGCCCATTCAGAATATATGTCGGAGGCCTTCGAGGTATACGCCTTTGATTATCTGATGAAGCCCTTCCATGTGGAGCGTGTGAATCAGACTCTGGAACGAATTAAGGAGCTTTCCGGACCGGTCGGAACAGAAGCCGTCAGATCCGGTTCGGCTGCAGTCCGCGACCTGGATAAGATCGTGAAATACGAACGGGGTTTGGATAAGCTGCTGGTAAAAGGCAGGGAAAGCATGAGCTTCATCGACATTAAGGATATTATCCTGATTCAGAGAGAGAATAACAGTACCGTTATCTATACGGGGCAGGATTCTTTTGTGACCTCGGCAAGCTTATCCGATATCGAAGCCAAGCTGGATCCGGAGCAATTTATGAGAAGCCATAAATCCTACCTGATCAATATATCACAGATTAAGAAAATCGAGCCCTACGGAAGATGGACTTACATCGTCACCTTCAAGGACTTAAACAAGGATGCGCTGATAACGACGGAAAAATTTGAAGAGATCAAGAAACGGTTTTTATAATAAGATTTTCTGGATTTTTTAGAAAGATTATAGTATAATGTAGGAAATGGAAAATAAATAATCTCCATTCTATATAAAAAAGGAGTAAGCAAGTTATGACACCTGCTATTTGCTAATATTAACTTAAGTTAATATCGTTTATGAAGAGTAAGACGGTTACTCTTTGTTGACGTGCATTTGGAAGGTAAAATTGCTTCAATGGTCACAGGCTATCGCTATAAGCATATCCGGCTGTAAGAAGAGAATCTTCTTACAGCCATTTTTATTGCCATGATGCCGCAGGAACGCCCAATGGCCGGGTCCGACCGGATGGAAGCAGGTTTGAATAGAATGGAGGAAAATAATATGTCAGATTTATATCTCGACGGAGTTAAAAAATATCTCGATACAACCTTGGTCCTTAAGGATGTCACCTGCATGGTGAACGGAGGGGAGAAGGCCGGTATCGTAGGAGAGAATGGAAGCGGAAAGACCACGATCCTTAAATTGATCGCAGGAATCATAAAACTGAATCACTGTGCAGGATATCCCAATGCACCCACGCCGCTGGGTTATGATGAGGGGTGGGTCGTTGTTCCCAAGAACGAGACCTGTGCCTATCTGGACCAAATTCCGGATTATCCTGAAGGAACCAGAGTACTGGATGTTCTGAACATGGCTTTTGATGAGATCAATAAGATAGAGCTTAATATGCGGCTGCTTGAGGAAGAGATGCAGCATGAGAAAGGGGATGCCCTTAACAGAACACTTAGGAGATACAGCGAATTGTCCCAGCTGTATGAGGTTAAGGACGGGTATGCCAGGGAGGAAAAACTTAATCGGATCTGCAAGGGCTTACATTTTGAAGACAGCTTTCTTCAAAAGGAATTCAAACTGTTAAGCGGAGGAGAGAAGACGACGGTGGTTCTTGGAAAACTATTGATCGACAGTCCGGACATCCTGCTTCTGGATGAGCCTACCAACCATCTGGATGTGGAAGCGGTGGAGTGGCTGGAGGAATACCTGAAGGCATATAAAGGGACAGTCATCATTGTATCCCACGACCGGTATTTTCTGGATCATGTGGTGACTAAGATTATCGAGATAGAGAATAAGGAAAGCATAACCTATCCGGGGAACTACTCTGATTATATCAGACAGAGGGAGGAAAATCAGAGGATTCAATCAGACAACTATAAGGATCAGCAAAAGCAGATCAAGGATATGGAAAAATCCATTAAAGAGCTGCGGGACTGGGCTATACGGGCGGATAACAATAAATTCTTCCAGAGGGCGGCAAGTATGCAAAAGAGGCTCGATAAGCTGGAGCGTATTGATAAACCGGTTCTGGAGAAGACAAATATGAGATTGAATATCAGGTCATCGGAACGCTCCGGGAATATTGTAATAAAGGCGGTTGATCTGTATAAGAGCTTTGGGGATAAAGTCATTCTCAAGGGCGCCGATCTGTTGATTAATTACGGGGAAAGAGTTGCGTTTATCGGCGCCAACGGCTGCGGGAAGACAACATTTTTAAGAATGCTGCTGGGGGAAGAAGAGGCGGACAGCGGTATAGTAGATCTTGGAGCCAATGTCAGGCCGGCTTATTTACCGCAGCAGCTGAATTTTACCGACGAAGAGATGACGGTCCTTGATTGCTTCCGTGAGGATCTCTATATTCTTGAAGGTAAGGCACGGGAATATCTGGCGAAGTTCATGTTCTATGGAAATAATGTATTCAAGAAGGTAAAGCATCTGTCCGGAGGAGAACGGATACGGCTTAAGCTTGCGATGCTGTTATTCCGGGATATTAACCTGCTCATTCTGGATGAGCCCACCAACCATCTGGATACGGTCTCCATAGAGACAGTCGAGACAGCATTGGCGGGCTTCAAGGGGACGATCCTCTTTATCTCCCATGACCGGTATTTTATCAATAAGGTAAGTAAGCGGATTATCGCCCTGGACGGCTATGGTTTTCACAGCTATGACGGGAATTATGATTATTATAAGACTGTGAAGGCATCAAATTCATCCGGTACTTCACAAGCTGCCGACAGGTCAAATGCTTCTTTAATCACAGGCATTGGGAGAAAAGAAAGCATCGGCGGTAAGGCGTCACCCGACGGTAAGACGTCACCTGGTGATAAGGCGTCATCCGGCGATAAGCAGGCAAAGGAGAAGGCGGCAGATGAGAAGCTTCGGAGGACGAAGGTTATGGA
>JAFADH010000191.1 GCA_023424995.1 Bacillota bacterium
ACCAGGAGCTTGGACTGTAATAAGGAGCAGCAGACTTTATGCCATATTAACGGATTTTTGTTTTTACCAGATACCCCATAAATTTCTTGAAGCAACCGTTCCAGATGGCTGCGTAAATGAATGAAAATACATAAAAAATCAAAAAGGTTAAGGGAATGGACAAAGAATCTGTTAAACTCGCAAAGGCCGGAACATGTATTATGTAGGTTAAACATATCATCCCAAGACATAAAGCCATGCTTGAAACCAGGATAGAAATAATAATTCCTCTTCTGCAAAGCAATGCTCCGATTACGATACCCAATAGCCCGGTGGTGAAAAGCAGAATGACAGCCTCCTGAATACTGACCATGACAAGAAGCAGTGCGGATGCGATAAGCACGGCAAAGCCAAGAAAAACATGAAAGACAGCGGCTATCGCAACCGGCAGCGTACTAAAGGGACTCAACGCTAATCCAACCGCAGGCAGGAATACAGGCGCTGATTGAAGCAGAACGGTTGCTGTTGTTAATATGCCTCCAATACAAACAAACCGGACTTTATTCATTCTTTTCATTGTAACCCCCCATTTACAGCATATTGGTTTAAATCAGGGAACAATTTCAAAAACGGTACCCTGATTAAAATCCGTCACATTGGAAGAGCCATACACTCCTAAATATAATCTGGTCTGGTTCAGGTTCGTTCCCAGACTTACATAAAAAGACGATTGAGAGCCAAAATTATAATTGGTTTCAATAACACTAAAATCATTTGTCTTTAAATCCGTCCTTATTCTGGTATAAGCCAATGTTCCTCTGGCCGGAGGCCCGGATTCTTCATTTCGGGCAAAATCTATAAATACAAGGCTTCCCGTTAATGCAGGGATCGCATTCCCCATGTATGGCTGGACTCCTGTCAGCGCAGTTCCGTTAAACTTATCAGGCCTCGGATCTTCATGATAATAACTGGTAATAGGCTGAAGACGCCGTACTGAAGTTTTTACTGCTTCATTATAATAAGCTGCCGTTTTCTCGTCCAACTCCGGATTAGCGGAACAGCTCCTGATAATCGAAGTGGGGAAAAAGCCCTCCCATCCCCGCCAGCCTAAATTAATATATCCTTCCTCCAGGTCGGAGCGGGATTTCATAAAAGCAGATTGAAGGAGCTGGGTAACCGGTATAGGCTTATACTGGGTAAATGAATAAATTGCTTCTTCCAGATCCTGTCCCACATTTCCCACATATTTGATATACTGGTTATGCATAAAGCTTTGGTATGAAATGCCCGTAGGATTGCGGACTCCTTTGACAATTACCGTAAGAGTCTGCTGAATGGACGGGGGAAGTTCGTCAAAACGTGTGACTGCGGGGGGAATATCGATGCATGTATCCCTGTCCGCATCGATTTCAATTATTTTGCCCGCGATTTCCATATCATCCTGGCTTAAATCAAACGGATCATATCCGGAACCGCCGTCTCCGGTTGTTAATACAAGCTTTCCGGTTTCCGGTGAAAAGTTTAAGCTGTTAACACCATTATGATTCATAAAAGGCCTTCTTAAATTAAGTAATGTCCGCCGCCTTTGAGAGTGGCCGTTCGGCTGCAAGATCCATTCCTCAACGGTATCGATATGATCGAATTGATTTTCTCTGTTTACCCACTTTAGGTTTAAGGTTCCGGGGTCACACGGGTCAGGCTCAAAAGGTTCAGAAAGAGCACCTGGGCCTTGTGTCCCGGCCACTGAATAATGCAGGTAATATAAACCGTTATAGCAGAATTGGGGATGAAACGCCAGCCCCAGCAATCCCCGTTCATCGTATCCGCCGTTGGAGGCGCCCAGTTCTATTATTTGCGGGCGGATATCTAAAAAAGTACATATCTCTCCATTTCGTATATAAAAGATCTCTCCTGTCTGGGTTGCAATAAATAAACTTTCCGTATAGTCCCCCGGAAGTATTGTCGTCTTCAAAACAGTGGGTAAATTTATTCTGCCGACAATGGGGCGTAAATTCACTTTAACCTTGATCAATTCCTTTATCCCCCTTTTTGTTTTTATAATTATATGATTAGCATTGTTTTAATAGAAGATGTCTGTCCCTGGGACCGGATAAGGATTATGGGGAGGAGGCTGTCCGGACCCAGGCGTGACAGCCAGTTTTTTATTTTCTGATCAGATTATAAGAATATTCAGAATTTAAAGTAAATAATACAGGATGCCGATGTAATTATACGGAAACGGATTTCAAATCAATGAATCAGGGAGGAACGATAATGGAAATCAGCAATAATTACACAGGTTATCCCGCAGGTATGGTACAATCACTAAATTATAAAACCTCTTCTTCAGAATGGACTGCATCAGAGGACAGGCAGTCCGCCTATTCGCAGATAAGCGACAGTGTATTAGTGGAGATATCAGAGGAAGGGTTCCAAAGGTTAAAATTTGACAAGTTTAACTATCCGGATACGGAATGGGCAAAAAGGCTGGCAGAAGAGCAGGCAGCAAAAGCAGCGGAGTGGGAAGCCTCCGGCGCGGTGGTACAACATGCTGCACGTCAGATTATTCCCAACATTCAGACCAATGATCAGCTTGTAAACAGCCTTGCCGGATTAGATGAGAGCATTGTGGATGCAGCTTATGATATTATAAATGATCATCTTCTAAAGCGGGATGTGAGCGGTCTGACGGAGGAACAGCGTCAGGGACTTATTTCCCTTGGTATGGAGAAAGCCAGATATCTTGCCGGAAATATGGAGGAAGATACTGCGAAGCAGTTTCTGCAAGCAATGGACAAGATCGCCCGGTATGGTATGAACGGTACTGCTGCTGAGGATGGCAAAGTGACATTTGACATAAAGCGGGGACCGCTGGTCGGGGCGCCGGATGATAATGCAGTGGATTATGCTGCACTGATGAAACGCCTGGATCCGGATAAATATAATGAATATACCGGTCTTATTCAGGAAGGCATCAATAATAAAGATAATTCAGCCATTAGAAAAGCTGTGGAGCGCTTTATTGGCTGGTCCATAGATCTATATAAGAATAACCCCAAGGCCGTAGATGATGCGGTAAAGGATTACGCCGACTGGAAGAAGAGCAGTGAGAAAACCGGAATTAGCGATGCTTATAAAGATTCGGATTATTCCGATATTATAAATTTTACAGACAGCATTCGAAGCCAGAACGCTTCCAATCAATTATTTAGCAGCGATTATCTGGAGAGCATGCTGCAAAGTTTTATAAAAAGATTAAGTATATCAAGATAGGTCTTAAAGATAGGTCTGCATGCTGCCTTATTCTTCGTAGGTCCATCGGGCGCTGATGAGCCTTTACTTCTTTTTTGACCGAACCCTCCGAACATTCTGTCGGACGAAGCCTATTGCAGGAAGAAAGCCTCTTTGTCTTATCAATACAGCAACAGCCGGTTGCTTTGATTTATCCGAATATGTGTTATAATATCAACAGACATTATAACAGCAGGGCAAAGCGAGTGCGCATCACCGGTACAAAGTGCCGATACCATATGAGCCTGCGAATACGGTATATTTGAACCAGAAATAATAAGGAGGGATGAGTGTATGGAAACGAAGGGTGTTTTGCTGAATTTGAGAGAAAAGCATGGATTGACCCAGGATGAGATGGCGGGAAGATTATTTGTAACCAGACAAGCTGTAAGCAGATGGGAAACAGGAGAAACTACTCCTAATACGGAAACATTAAAATTAATATCCAGAGAATTTAGTATTTCTATAAATACCTTGCTGGGTTCTCCGCAATCGCTTATTTGCCAGTGCTGCGGAATGCCGTTGACGGACGAAGACATCAGCAGGGAAACAGACGGTTTCTTCAATGAAGAATATTGTAAATGGTGTTATACAGACGGAGAAATGGTATATAAATCATTGGATGAATTAATGGCGTTTCTTGTTCCGCATTTATCAGGCTTGCACCATAAAAAGGAAGATGATATAAGAAGGATGCTTGAAACACAGCTGCCGTACTTAAACCTTTGGAAAAAAGAATGACCGCTAGATCTATCTCATTATCATTGTCATTGTTTAAGACCTGACTTACCGGGAAACAGACGAATTTTTGAAAAGAAGTTTGTCTGTTCCTTTTTGTTATCCTATGAGTTATAATGAAAAGAAGTTACCTTTAATAATATACTGATAACCTTGCTGTTAACAGAAAATAGGAAACCTTAACAAACCTTATCTAGTGATGATATAAGCGGGAATTTGTCATGCAACGAATGCTGTCATTAATCCGCTTCAATGAGGTAAATTCACAATGAAAAGATCGCAACAAGTATCAGAATCCTTCCCGCTTGCAATTTTATTAACGCTGTCCGGCGGTTTCATGGACGCGTATTCCTACCTATGCCGGGATCATGTTTTTGCAAATGCCCAAACGGGAAATATCCTGCTGTTTGGGGTCAATCTCTCAACAGGTAATTTTACATCCGCATTGCGGTATCTGTTTCCCGTTTTGGCATTTGCCCTTGGCATTGCCATAGCGGAAATTGCCAGAAACTGCTTTAATAAAAAGCATCTGCACTGGCGCCAGGTTACGCTTCTGACCGAGGCAGTCATTTTACTTGCTGTGGCGTTTATACCTCAGAATTTAAATCTTCTTGCCAACAGCCTGATCTCATTAGCCTGCGGCGCACAGGTGGAGAGCTTTCAGAAGGTAAACGGAAGAGGAATTGCCACCACCATGTGTATCGGCAATCTACGGGCCGCAACACAGGCTGTATGCAATTATGGTTTTACCAAAAATAAAGCGGAAAAAGAAAAAGGGTTTTTATATTTCGGCATCATCACAATATTTATCATCGGAGCCGTTATCGGCAATTTCTTTGTAAGCGTATGGCAGGAAAAGGCCATTATGGTCAGTGCCGCGTTATTGCTGGCAGGGTTTGTATATATGCTTATCAACAGAGAAGATTAGCGGTAGTACATATATCCGGAGACGGCGATGTTAACTGTCCGGACGGCTGGGAGGCCTTTGATCCATATCAAAGTGGAGCCGGATGGAAAACAGATTGTTTTTTAGTGCTGCCGTAATATGTCCGCCCATCTGTTCCGTCAGGACCTTGGCGATGGACAGTCCTAAGCCGGTACTGTTCTGTCCGCTTTCAACCGTATAGAAACGATCGAACAGCCGTCCCACCGTTACCTCATCAAGCTGTGCGGAATGGTTGCTGAAGGTGATCGTACCCTGCTCATCCAGCACGATCATCAGATCACCGTCACTGTATTTGGCGGCATTATTAAGCACATTGCCAAGGATGCGGGACAGGGCCGCCTTATTAAGCTGCCGCTCAATCTGCATTTGCGGAATAGATATCTCAGGGGTTATTCCGTTTTCCTTCAAAGCGCCATAGTATTCCGCGATGCTTTCCTCCAGTGCCTGATTCAATATAACCGGTTCCCGGTGGTCGTCATATTGGTTCGACGATAACACCACGGAATACCGGAACAGCTCCTCCGTCAGCAGCTTCATGGCATCGATCCGGTTGGAGATGATGTTCAGATACCTCCGAACGGGTTCTGAGACAGACTCCCTGTTAAGAAGCTCCATATAACCGCAGATCGCTGTCAGAGGAGTGCGCAGATCATGGGAGATATTTGTGATCGCATCCTTTAATTCACTGTCTCCCTGGACATATCGGATATGCTCTTTTCTCAGCCGCTTCAGCTGTTTGTCCATGTCTGCCGCCAGCCTGCGCATCCTGCGGTCGGAGGTGGTGATGTCGATTCCCACATTCGTATCTTCGTTCAGCCTTGCGGCAAATTCCAAGCGTATCTCATCAGCCGCTCTGTGCAGCAGGGCGATTTTTATGAGTAATATGCAGATGATCACGATGAGAACGGCGGATAAGCCGCAAAGCCAATAGACCATGAGTGAGCTCCTTTATTTCAGATCTTTTCGCCGGAAGAAGTACACGCCGGCGATATTTGCCGCAGCGATGATGAGGGCAGAGAACAGCGGCATGCGTTCAGGATGGGGGACATCCATACCGGCAATCTGTATTGCCTGCCCGGTGGGAAGAAGATCCATGACAAATTGATAATAGCTTCTTTGGGTATCATTCAAATAATTCGGATTCGGCTCGGGTTCCATTGCCTGTACCACGCCGTCTATGGTCAGTGAATAAGGTTCAATAAATTCCGGAGCCTGCATTCTGCTATACATGTAGCCCGCTAAGATGAGGGCAAGAAAAATTCCAAGGGTACTGAAGAGAGCAACAAACGCCGGATTCTGATTGAGCAGTGCCAGCATGGAAAAGACAGCCGATAAAGCCACCGTCAGCAGCAGTCCGCTCAACAAAAAGATTAATACAATGGTCCCAGCCGATTTAAGAGAACCCAGCAGCGGTATGCCCAACGCGCAGGCTGTAGCGGTATAAACCAGATTCATGAGAAGTCCCGCAGCCGTAACGGTTATAAAATTCGCCAGGTAGACGGAACTTCTGCTGTGTCCCACCACCAGCTTATTTCGTATGGTCCCATTGCCGTATTCCTTTCCTATGAATATGCTGCAGAATACGGCGATCAGAATCCCCGTCACAATATAGGGTGCAAAAAGGACGGTATCCAATCCGTACTCCTGATGATACAGCGTATTATACCGGTATTGCTGCAGGCAGTAACCCAGGCTGAACGCCAGCATTACAGCCATGCCGATCCAAAAGCTTCTGCTTTTTCCCAACCGGGAGAAATTAGCCCTCAGTAATTTATTCATGACGATTCCCTCCGATCAGGTTGATGTAGTAGCTTTCCAGACTTTCATCACGTTCCGTCATCCGAATGACTTCACAGTTTTCCTTTGCCAAAGCCATGGTAATTTCAGTGATATTCCACTGTCCGAAGACCTTCGCTTCATGATCGGAGGTGATGGTATATTCAAGCCTCCTGTCCTCCAGCACACGAGCCAGTTTCTTGACATCACTGACTTGCAGAAGAATGCATTTGCGGCAGGCGGCCTCCAGCTCCTTCGCACTGATTTCCTTCATGATTGTGCCGTTGTCGATAAAGCCGTAATGGGTGGCAAGGCGGGAGAGTTCGTCCAGAATATGGCTTGAGATCAGCACGGTGATCTGATGCTCACGGTTCAGCTTCAGGATCAGCTCACGGATCTCTATGATGCCTTGGGGATCCAATCCGTTCACAGGTTCATCCAGAACCAGAAAATCGGGATTTCCTGCCAGGGCTACGGCAATCCCTAGGCGCTGGCGCATACCCAGAGAGAAGTTTTTCGCTTTCTTTTTACCGGTATCCTTCAATCCAACCAGCTCCAGCAATTCATCGATACCCTCAAAGGAAGGAAGGCCCAGTATCCGGTATTGCTCCCTGAGGTTCTCCTTCGCCGACATTTCAAGATAAATGGACGGTGTCTCAATAATTGCTCCCATTCTCCGGCGGGATATTGCAATATCCTTATGTGTATGCTCCCTGCCGTAGAGGGTGTATTTACCGGATACAGGGTTTTGCAAACCACAGATGATGCGGATCAGGGTCGTTTTGCCGGCGCCGTTTTTACCCACAAATCCATATATGGCGCCTTTTTCCACATGCATGGAAATCCTGTTCAGAACCTTGAAGTCCCGGTACTGCTTTGAAAGATTTTCCGTGCTCAAAATATATTCCATATCATAGCCTCCTTATAACTGATGCGCTTATGATAGCATGACAGGGTTAAGACAACGGTTAAGAGAAGGGTAAATAAAGGGTAAAGATTCATTGTTCCCGCATCTTGAAGCCAATGCCCCACACTGCTTCAATATAATCCTTGCCGGTAACGGTCCTGAGCTTATTGCGCAGGTTGCTTACATGGACTTTCAGGGAACTTTCCATACAATCCGGAGTATCCTCACTGATCAGATCCAGGATCCTTGACTTGTTAATGACCTGCTTTGGGTTTTGCATCAGCAGCTTTAAAAGGGCAAATTCTGTTTTCGTCAGCCGGACCGGTGTCTTACCGGCAAGAACCTGATGGGCTTCCGTATCTATGGACAGATCATCGTAGTTCAGGTGCATCCCTCTGCCGGAAGATACGCTGCTGCGCAGCTGTACGGTAATCCGTGCCAGCAGTTCCTTCGTATCAAAGGGTTTTGTAATATAATCCGCCGCACCGCCTAAGAGAAGCTTCACTTTATTGTCGATGTCGGTTTTGGCGCTCATAATGATAACGGGGATTTCCCGGATCTTCGTTAATACGGCTTCACCGGACAGGCCTGGCAGCATCAGATCCAGCAGCACCAGATCCGGCCGGCTATGGGAAAGCAGCAGCAGGGCTTCGGTTCCGGAATAGGCTCGGAGGACAGAATAGTCTTCCTGTATTAACACTTCCTCCAGCATGTTTCCGATATATTCATCATCATCTATGATCAATATTGTATAAGTCATAAGCTCCCTCCATAATCAGTCTGCGTTTCAGAAGATTATATCATTCTTTTGTTATATAAACAATTCTTGCAGTCTCCTTTTATTTTTCCTCCTTTTATTTTTCCGGTTATATATTTTTTTATTTTTCTGCAACGCTTATGGTATACGAAAGGTATCACTAGATCGACTTCCCCTATTATTAATGGGTAGAATTTACATATAATATGTACTATTTATGCAGGTGTTCGGAAGAAGGGTGAGACAATGGACAATATTCTCAAGATAAATGCTCCTTATGCCTGATATATATATCAGGTGTTTACGCTTGCTGACGGATTTGTGAATAAGAACATACTGTCCTGTATATCAACAAGCTTAAATTTAAAAAAAATTGGAGCGATAAGACCGAGTAAAAAACATTTAAATTTCAGATTTGAAGTGATATAATTATTCTAAACAGAATGAATGATGAATGATAGACATATCACAGTTATTCCTTCAAGGCCGGATAATATACCGGTATCATTATGAGCATAATATAGTACATGCACGAGATAAACAAAGGAGTATATGAGATGAATGAAACATTGAAAGTAATAGCTGAGCGATATTCCTGCCGGGACTA
>JAFADH010000372.1 GCA_023424995.1 Bacillota bacterium
GAAATTATGTGGGCGGACACGAGGGCTTTTTTGCACCCTTTGAATTTGATATTACGGATTACCTGGAAGAAGAAAATGAGCTGGTCATAGAATGCCGGAATGACTATACCATACTGGGGACCGGTCCTGTACTGGACGGGGACAAGGTCTATGCCGCTACGGGACCCGGCTTTGATGATCCTTACACCGGCTGGCACCATTGTCCCCCGGGAGCGGGCGTATTCGGCAAGGTGTCGTTGGAGGTGCGCCCCTGTGTCTGTATCGACGATATCTTCGTGCGTCCGGATACGGACGGACATGCCGTTGAGGTCAGAATCGGCATCACAAATTATACCGGCCGTGTAGAAGAGGATTACAGGCTTCACATAAGGCTGCTGCCCAAGAATTATACCGGACAGGAAATAGGCAGGCTGGAGCCGGTGATTCATTACATCGGGTTAGGGAAGAATGAATACCGGTTTGTGATACCGGTACGGGATTACAGGCTTTGGGAGCCTGAGACCCCTTACCTCTACGGAGCCGTTGCGGAGCTTGGGAAGGATGCGGAGTTGGTTTCCAGGCATGTGAATACCTTCGGTATGAAAAAATTCATCTGTGATGAGTCCTCCGAACCCAAAGGGAAATTATATTTTAACGGCAGGCCCATAGTACTCAGGGGGGCCAATGAGATGGGGCATCTTCAGCAGTGTGTCATGACAGGCGACTTTGACCGGCTGATCGATGACATCCTCATAGCAAAGCTGTGCAATTTGAATTATTACCGTATCACCCAGAGACCGGTGCAGGAGGAAATCTATGATTATTTTGACATGCTTGGCATGATGCATCAATGTGATTTCCCGCTGTTCGGATTCCTGCGCAGGAATCAGTATGCCGAGGCTATCCGGCAGGTGGAGGAGATGGAGCACCTGATCAGGACCCATGTATCCACGATTATGGTGACCTTTATCAACGAACCCATGTGCATCAGGAGGACCGCAGATCCCACGGACAAGTATTCCACCCGGTATAACATTAAGGGGCACCGCCATCTGCTAAGGGACGAGCTGGAAGCCTTCTTTGCGGCAGCCAGAAAGACGATCTACATACAGAATCCGGACAGGGTCGTTAAGAATGTGGAAGGGGATTATGACCCGCCCACGGGGGAAGGGATGCCTGATTTTCACTGTTATACCATGTGGTATACGAATCATGCGCAGCCCATCGGACGTCTGCTTAAGGGGTATCTTCCCCCTGTAAAGCCGGGCTGGATGACAGGCTGCGGCGAATACGGGGCGGAGGGCCTTGATAATGAGAATATCATACTGGAGAGATACCCCCCGGAATGGCTTGAGAAGGACGAGCTGGGACGCTGGTATCCGGATAAGATCGTAAGGGCGCAGACCCATGGGACCCACGGCGACTGGTACAGGGAGCAGACCACCGTCTCCGATTGGGTCAAAGCCAGCCAGAAGCACCAGGCCGAGGCGACGAAGCTCATGACGGACCTCTACAGGCGCAGGGCGGATATCATTAACCATACCGCCATCCATCTGCTCACCGATGCATGGCCCTCCGGCTGGATGAAGACGCTGGTAGGCTGTGACCGTGTGCCGAAGCCGGCATATTTCTCCTATATGGACGCCCTGGTCAGGCTGAGAGTCAATCTCTATACCGACAGAAGATATGTGTACGACGATGAAGAGATTGGTGTGGAGGCGTGGCTGCTCAATGATACGGCAGCTTCCCGCAGGCTTGTGATCTATGCGGAGCTTATGGACGCTGCTTCGAAGACGGCCTATGAAGCATACCGGCTGGCAGGCAGTGTGGACGCCGCCGCTTCCGTATGTGCAGGCATCATTCCGGTGAAGTTTGGCAGGGTTAAGGAGAAAACATCCATGAGGCTGGCGGCCTCCATTCTGGATGAGAATGGAGAGGTGCTTCATTCCGAAGGGCTTGAGCTGACGGTATATCCCAGAAGGGCGCCGCTCATCCGGCAAGAGGTCCGGGTGACAGGGGACAGGGCAAAGGCCTTTGCCGCAGACCTGGAGCTTAACACTGCGGAGGACAGCCGTATCTGCATCTGCAGCGAGACATCACCGGAAGCCCTGGAGGATCTGGGCAGGCTGGCAAGGGAAGGCGGACACGCCGTACTGCTGCTGCCGGATGAGGATATCAGCCTGGAGGTGCTGGGCATGGAGCTTCAGGCAAAAGGCAGCAAGGAGGTATTCTTTGCAGGCACATATATGGAGGGGACCGATCTTTACATGCTTTACAATAAGGACAAGGATTATATTGATTTTGTGGGCAGACGGTATATTGTATCCGACAGGGAAGGGGAATACCTTGCCTATACCTACGGAAGGAATAAGGATAAGGAAAGGCAGAAGGAAAAGCTCCCGTTTGCGGTGCGGTACCGGACGGGAGGCGGAAGCCTTACAGTCATAAGTCTCTTATGGGAAAGCAGGATATCCTATAATCCCAACCTGGATGAGTTCCTGGCTGGGATTATAGCGGGAGAATGATGCTATGGTAAATGACGGTCTGTTAGGACTTGAACTGAATAAAAGAAAGCTCCCCGGGCTTTTGAAGAAGCCGGACGGGACCATGATTACCCGTAAGGAAGATTGGGAACAGCGCCGTAAGGAAATCAGAGGGACATTATGTGAAAACCTCACGGGCTTTCCTCCGGAGTTCGAGCTGTGCGTCAATGGCAGCACCGTGAAAGAGGACCGGAACAGCTACGGGGGCAAGGCTTTCCGGAGGCTGGTTGACCTGCAGATCACAACACCCTATTCCCATGCCTCCTTCCCGTTTCAATTATGCATTCCGAAGGAAACGGAAAAGCCTCCCGTCTTTTTAAATCTGTCCTTTACACCGGAGGCGGCGGACGGATTGGGAGAGGAGATCCTGGATAACGGCTTTGCCGTAGCCAATGTGTATTACCAGGATATCGCCGCAGACATGGCAGATAATTATTACAGCGGAGTGGGCAGGATATGCAGGCGCAACAATTTTAACAGCTGGGGAAAGGTATCCATGTGGGCCTGGGGAGCCAGCCGGATCATGGATTACCTTATGACCCTGGAGGAGATTGACGGGAACAGGGTCGCCGTTACCGGACATTCCAGACTGGGAAAAGCAGCCCTGGTATGCGGTGCATTTGACGAACGCTTTTCCCTGGTGGTATCCAATAATTCCGGAGGAGGCGCCGCATTATTCCGGGGCAAAGAGGGAGAAGGAATCGAAGACCTTGCAAAAGGCCTCTCGCGGCTCTGGTTTTGCGATAATTTTTACGGATATGGTCAAAGAACAGAGGACCTGCCCTTTGACCAGCATTTTCTCTTGGCCATGGCAGCGCCCAGGAATCTGTATGTGACAAGCGCATCCATGGATGCATGGGCGGATCCCAAATCAGAGTTCCTGGCCTGTGTCGCGGCAAGTCCGGTTTATGAGCTGCTGGGATGGAAAGGGCTGGTGCATAACAATGCTTACCCGGAGGATAATCAGGTGTTTTCCGAGGGCAGGATCGGTTATCACCTGAGAAAGGGGACCCATCATATGGGCCGGTTTGACTGGAACCGGATTATGGAATACCGCAGACAGCATTCTGTGTGAAATAAGGTGCTCGGTTTTTTTAGGGGACGATTGAAACAAAAGGGAAAGTTAAATTATAAGCCGGCAGAGATTGATCGAAGTATATATAAGTATATCGTAACAAGGGAATGATTTTAAAATGACCGGAAAGATAAGAAAGTAAGTGTTAATAAAATTTAGATATTAATAAAAGCAGATAAGTAAAGATAGATATAAGTCAAAGGCAAATATAAGCCAAAGGCAAATATAAGTCAAAGGCAAATATAAGTAAAAAGCAGATATAAGTGAAAGGCAGATATAAGTGAAAGGCAGATATAAGTAAAAGGCAGGTATAAGTAAAAGGCAGGTATAAGTAAAAGGCAGATATAAGTAAAAGGCAGATATAAGTAAAAAGCAGATGTTAAATAAAGGTGGGATGGTATGGATTGCTGCAGGAGTTATATACGCTTGGAAAAAGCGGCCAGGAAATGGGAGGACGGACTCCCCCTGGGGAACGGAAGATTAGGTGCGATGGTTATGGGGAAGGTAAAGGAAGAAACCATAGTCATTAACGAAGAAACCTTATGGTATGGAGCGGCCCGTAACAGAAGGAACAAGGACGGCAGGGAGAATATAGACCGGATAAGAGAGCTGCTTCTGAAGGGAGAGCTTGAGGAAGCGTCCTTCCTGGCAAGGCTGTCCATGACCTCCATACCCAAATACAATAACCCGTACCAGCCGGCCGGTGAGCTGAGGCTGTACTTTATGGGGCACCAGGGCGAGACAAAGGATTATAAAAGAGTACTGGATATGGACCATGCAATTGCAGCGGTAACCTATACAATGAACGGTATCCGGTATCACAGAGAACACTTTATCAGTACCAGGTACAATGTTCTGGCCATCCGTATAACCGCGGAGGGTGGAGACGGCATTACGGTAAGTGCGAATATCGGACGTAAGCCCTTCGAAGAAAGCACCGGCATATTGGATGAAGCCAGTGTGGGCAACTGGGGCCAAAACGGCGTAGGCGGCGTAAGGTATCTTACCGGTGTCAGAATGGCTGCAGAACCGGCCAACGGAAATCAGGTAAAAACCATGGGAGACTTTGTGTATTCTACCGCAGCCCGGGAGGTTGTCATATACCTGGCATCCCAGACGAGCTTTCCGGACATGCTCCGGGAAGAGGACAAAGAGGCAGATCAGGCAGGGGACCGGAGCCTGGCGGATATGGTAACGGAGCGCCTGAAGGCAGCGGAGAGGACCGGCTATGAACGGATGAAGCAGGAGCACCTGGAGGACTACCACAGGCTTTATGACCGCTTCCGCTTGTCCGTCAATGAGGTTCGGGAACAGGATGTGCCTGCGGACGTGATGTTAAAAAGCCTGAGGGAAGGGGATCACCGGTATGTGGATTACCTGACAGTGCTGCTTGTAAACTATGCCAGGTACCTGATGATATCCTCCTCCTACCGTTGTGAGCTGCCGGCGAATCTCCAGGGAATATGGAACGGTTCCTTTGAGCCTCCGTGGCAGAGCCAGTTTACCATCAATATCAATACGGAGATGAATTATTGGTTTGTGGAGAAGGTGGGACTTTCGGAATGCCATCTGCCCCTGTTCAAGCTGTTAAAACGGCTGATGGCAGACGGCAGGAGCACAGCGAAGGAGCTTTATGGCTGCAGGGGCTTCTGTGCCCACCACAATACCAACCTGTGGGCTTCTTCCGATCTGGAGGGTATCTTCGAGGCATCACCCTTCTGGGTCATGGGGGGAGCCTGGCTGTCACTGCACCTGTATGAGCATTATTTGTATACGGGGAACAAGGAATTTCTGGAAGCGGAGGCCCTGCCCGTCATGAGGGAGGCGATACGCTTTTTTGAGGACTATCTCTTTGAGGACGGGACGGGAATCCTGCTTACGGGACCGACCTTATCCCCGGAGAACACGTATATATCGGATAAGGGACAAAAGGGAGCCTTATGCCTGGCGCCCACCATGGATTCCTCAATCCTGAGACAGCTGATCGGCTGGTATATGCAGGGGCTTGAGCAGCTGGGGAGAGAGGACAGGGAGGATATGGCGATTCTTAAGAATATCCTGGACCGGCTGCCTCCCCTTAAGGTCTCGGGAGACGGCAGGATACTGGAGTGGTACCGTCCTTATGAGGAGGCGGAGCCGGGACACCGGCACATCTCCCATATGTTTGCGCTGCATCCCGGATGTGAGATCACCAGGGACAAGGAGCTGCTCTATGAAGCGGCGAGGAAATCCATAGACTACCGCCTGTCCCATGGAGGCGGGCACACCGGCTGGAGCAGGGCATGGCTTGCCTGCTTTATGTCCAGGCTGCACGACGGGGACAGGCTGTATGAGAACATAATCCGGCTGCTGCAGCGGTGTATCCAGGACAATATGCTGGATTTGCACCCGCCCTTTCAAATCGACGGGAATTTCGGCATCGCGGAAGCGATCCTGGAAGGCTTTGCCCAGTCTCACAGCGGCTATATCGAGCTGCTGCCGGCACTGCCGGACAGCTTTCGGCAGGGGAGAATCACCG
>JAFADH010000056.1 GCA_023424995.1 Bacillota bacterium
GCGGCAGCCAGAAGATATCCGAACACGTATATGGCAAGTCCATCACCGATCCCTGCCTTGGATGGGAGGATTCGGAGAGATTAATCCAAACCATCGCAGACAGCATATAGAACCGGAATATAAACCAGGCAGATTGACTGCCAAAACATCGTTGACTAATTGTACGGCAAAAAACTGGGCTTAAGCAAAATAACATTTTGCATAGGCCCTTAATTGTATATTTCTTATTTTGTAATTTCTTATTTTGTAAAGAGTTGGATTTAAAAACAATAAGAATGCTATTCTTGTATCGGGTGTATCTGGTTTAATATAGTGCTGCATATTGGAGGCGTAACTATGAAGATAAAGTATACTGTTTTTTTATTAGTACTGATATTTTTAATTGTAAATTATATGATATATTCAAAGGATGCTCCGATAGACAGTGCCTCTGGATATAATAACAGTGTTTTTAACCAGGGCATTGCCGAAAAACTTGTTACTATTAATTGTTGGTTTAATGACTCAAAAATAGTCATAGATAATGACACTGATATTAATAGTATCTATAATGAATTAGCCTCTTTAAAGCTTAGAAAAGCACTTCCTTTTACACCTGCAAAAACCGGAAGTATAATAATAGAATTAGTAACGGATGATGAAACAATTAGTTTTGGCTTGTTATCGGGAAGAGTGAATATTAATCAAAAAATTTACTATACAAATAAGGATATAACATCATCCATACGAGAAATCGCTTATCATCCCTGATAAATGCCGGTAATGGATTGGGTTGCAAATATAATATGTTATGCTCTCGGATGTGTATTCATATATACTTCCCTGCTGTTCTTGTAACCGTGATTCATATAAAGCTGCGTGGTCGTAATATCGGAATGCCCCAAGAATTCCTGCACGCTGACAAGATCGGCGCCGTTATCAATCATATGGGCGGCAAAGGAATGTCGGATAATATTCGGATTGATCTCCTGCAGCCCTGCTTCTCTGGCATAGGTCTTGAGAATCTTCCATAAGCCCTGTCTGCTTAATTGCTCTCCGTTGGTATTTAAGAAGAGATATTCACTGTTATACTTGTCAAAATTCAGGGAGCGGATATTCAGGTATTCTTGTAAAGCAGATTTTGCTGTCTTGCCGAAGGGAATGATGCGCTCTCTGCCTTCCGTACAGGTTATGTACCTGGAGGACAGATTAATGTCCGTAATCTTAATATTAATCAATTCCGAAACCTTCACACCGGTGGCATATAGCAGCTCCAGCATTGCCCGGTCCCGGATACCCTTTCTGGTTGTCTTGCTGGTCTGATTGATCAGCTTATCCACTAGAGATATGTCAATAATCTGAGGGGATTTCTTCTGCACCTTGGGCGGCTTGATCCGCTCGGAGGGATCTCCCTGTATGACCTGATGTTTAAGAAGATATAGTATAAAGGCTTTCATGGCTGCGATATTGCGGGTCACAGTGGCAGCGGATAATCCATCCTTCTCCAGGGAAAGGATATAAGAATTTAAACTTGTCTCACTAATCTTGACAACCGAGTTGATATTCTGCTTTTCAAAAAATGTCCGAAGCTTCTTCAAATCATTGCGATACGCCTGTAAGGTATTATTTGAGGCATGCTTGATGTCCTTCATGTAGGCAATAAAATCATTGATATACTGTTCCATATCCTTCTTTCCTTCCTCCTCATTTGACAAATATCAGTAATGCTTGCAATATCTATCTATGTAAATAAGTTAAGTACTTTCTTAAGCAGATAGGCACCGGGATAAGCTTCCAGGAAACTGGCTGCCAGTAAAGCCATGGCAAGGACCAGTATGATAATGAGATTCGACCTGACCAGTGCGGCAATACCGCCCATGCGGGTATGATTGTCGTGGTAGATCGTTCTGGACAGCTCAAAGCCTTTGTACAGGCAGATCAATGCGATGGGAAGATATAACAGACCGTGGGGAAATATATATACCAGCACCAGTAAGATCCCCTTGATACCATATTGCATCGTAACCGCCGATATAAAGAACCCGGAGAAAAAGCCAAAGGATGTAATTTTTAATGCCATGTAAGGAATGCCAAGTATCGTAACGCTTAATAACCAGAAAACAATATATTCATTAAAGTTCTTGCCTAACACATAGCGGAACAAGCCGGCATAATGAATATCATTGGCTGTAATCTTAGCAAATACATCTGCCTCATAATCCTGAATCTGTGCTACGAAGCTGCTTTTAAAGATATTCGCACATAATACGCCGAGGAATAACCCCAGAATCAGAAGGAACAGCGATATCTGTACGGCGTTAAGGCGGTTTATCTGTATTTTTAATAATTTCATATTCAGCCTGCCTATCTTTTAATCTATAACATACATATGACAGGAAGGCATAAATAGAACAAGCTGATATATAATACTTTAATCAGGAATACGTCCGGGGTAATCCATAACGGACTGTAAAAACAGAGGTTTATCCTCCGACTTTTGCTTTATATGCAAGAATTGCCGCAATTGTCTTGGCATCTACGATCCTGCCCTCCAAAATCATCTGAGTCAGCTCCTCCAGGGAATGCCGTTCTACCGTGACAAATTCATCCTCATCCAGGTTCTGGCTGGAGGGTGTGATTCCGGTGGTATAGTAGATGCTGATCTTCTCATTACTGAAGGCAACCGTGGTATAAAGATCAATCAGATGCTGAACCTCACCCGCTCTATAACCGGTCTCCTCCTCACACTCACGGATGGCACAGGTCCTGCCGTCCTCTCCCTTATTCAGGCCTCCTGCAGGAATCTCCAGGGTATACTGGTCCACAGCGATACGGTATTGACGGACCATAAGAAGCTTCCCCTCCCCGTCCACCGGTACCATGGCCGCCGCACCTTTATGATCGATAAAGTCAAAAATCGCATGCTTGCTGCCGTCTATCTCTATGGTATCCGCATAATAATCTATTATGGTTCCTTTATGAATAAGCTTTCTGCCGACTCTCTTGTAGTGACTCATATTCCGTCTCCTTAATAACACATTGGATTGCTGATAGATGATGCCGGGTCATAACCCTATGCTTGCTGTCCTATCAATTCTGTTTATTTTTATTACTGAGAAAGGATGCTCTCTCATAGCAGGCATCCGTTGCCTTCATTACCGCATTTCGAAGACCGTATTCCTCCAAAGCTTTTACTGCCGCAATCGTGGTGCCTCCGGGAGAACATACATTATCCTTCAGCTTACCGGGATGCTCGCCGGATTCAAGTACCATGGCGGCTGCCCCCAGAACCGTCTGGGATACTAATTTATAGGCCTTGTCCCTGGGAATCCCATAATTAACGACACTGTCAGCCAGCGCTTCGATGAACATATAGACATAAGCGGGTGAGCTTCCGTTGGCACAGATTACGGCATTCATTAATTTCTCATCAAACACCTCATATTTACCGAAGGAGGTGAAGAAGCGGTCAATTACCGTTAACTCCTCCTCGGAGAAGGAATCATGGGAATAGCATACCCCTGTCATGCCTTTTAACACCATAGCAGGAGTATTCGGCATGGATCTTACCACGCGGATTGACTCACCCAGATAATCCTTAATGGTATCGATTGAGATACCGGCGGCAATGGATATGATGATATGTTCCTTGGTTATTACCTTCTTGATCTGTTCTAAAACCTGTGCAAATATCTGGGGTTTAATAGCAAGCACCAGATATTTGCACTGCTTCGCAACAGCCGTATTATCCTCGGAGTAAGGGATTCCTGTCTCGTTCATTACATATTCGTTCCGCTCCTTGGTTGCATTCGTATAGACTATCTCTTTCTCTCCGAAGGTCCGGGCAGACGCCTTTAACAGGGGATACCCCATATTCCCTGCTCCGATAAATCCGAATAATGCCATGATAACGCCTCGTTTCTTCCATGTTATTTAAAAGCTGTCATATTTATTATATTATCGATGTTTCTTATCTTTTAATTTTCCTATAATTTTTAATATCGGCTGCAAATGAAGCTTATTCCTTGCATTGAATCTATCTTATCACATTAAATTAAGAATAGGTAGTATTTTAACAATATTTTGTCAAAATACTACCTATTTTTCTAAAATTTCTTATTAAATTACCTTATGGATTAAAATTTCAATACGGTCAAGACCCTTTTTAATCTGTTCCAGGGATATGGCATAGGATAGGCGGATATGATCGTCGAAGCCGAAATCCTGGCAGGGAACGACTGCAACATTATAATCTTCGATCAAAATCTTCGCCAGATTATTGACATCACCGATCTTCACTCCGTTATATTCCTTATCAAATAACCGGCCCACATCCACGAACATGTAGAATGCACCTTGGGGCTTCAGGGCGGATACCAGCTTCATCCCATTAATTCTTTTATACATATATTCGCGTCTTCGGTTGAATTCCGCATGCATCTTATGTACGGAATCCTGAGGTCCGACTAATGCTTCATAGGCCGCCTTCTGGGCAATTGAGTTGGGATTGGAGGTCTGATGGCTCTGAACGCTTCCCATAAGCTTTGCTATCTCCTTTGAGGAACCGGTAAAGCCGATTCTCCAGCCGGTCATGGAATAGCTCTTGGCCACACCGCTGCAGGTTATGGTTCTCTTATAGATTTCTTCGTTAAAGGAGGCTATGCTGACGGCTTCGCCTTCATAGATCAGATGCTCATACATCTCATCGGACACCACATAGAAATCTTTACGGACCGCAAGCTCTGCAATTGCCTCCAGCTCCTCTCTGGTATAAATCATACCGGAGGGATTGCTGGGAGAATTCAGGATCAGCGCCTTGGTCTTATCCGAACATGCTGCTTCAATCTGAGCTGCGGTAACCTTATAATTATTGGATCTCTCCCCTCTTACAGACACAGGGATGCCGTCTGCCAGCCGGACAATCTCCGGATAGCTTAACCAGTAGGGAGAAAGGATGATTACTTCATCACCGGGATTTAGCAAAGCTTCAAATATATTGGTTAATGAGTGCTTGCCTCCGTTACTTACAACAATCTGACCCGGCTCATAGCTTATCTTATTAAAATTTAAAAATTTATCACAGACTGCTTTGCGTAATTCCAGGGTCCCTTCTGCAGGAGTATATTTGGTAAATCCGGCGTTGATCGCCTTAATTGCTGCTTCGCAGACATTCTCAGGAGTATTAAAATCAGGCTCTCCCGCACCAAAACCAACAACATCGATGCCCTTACTCTTTAATTCATTTGCCTTCGCAGTAATTGCCAGTGTTGAAGAAGGTTTCACTGCCTGCGCCTTTCTTGATAATGTTAACGGCATGCCCGGCACCATCCTTTACTTAATATAATTTATTTTTGCTTATCGATATCTTTAGAAATTTAAGTTTACAAATTTAAATCTTAATCATTGTATTATAAATTTGTATAATATGCAATATAAATTTTCAAAGAATTCACATTATTTCTTTGTATCACAATCATATGTGCGTACTGTGCGGATGTATTATGCATATTTACTATATTAAATAATTAAGTATATAAGCAGGGATTATACGTATAAGCAGCAGTTATAAATTATTGCCTTATGATTTTCCTATATAATATGTGAATAAGAAAAATCAGGATACAAAAAAACCCTGTAAACTTTCATCTACAAGGTTTTTGTTTTCGTTTTTTACTTTGCGTAATCAGTTACTCTTGATTCCCTGATTACATTGACTTTAATCTGTCCTGGATATTCTAATTCATTCTCGATCTTTTTAGATAAATCACGTGCCAGTAATACCATATCGGCATCGCTGATCTGTTCGGGGACCACCATAACTCTGATCTCCCTGCCAGCCTGTATAGCGAAGGATTTATCCACCCCTTTAAAGCCATTGGTAATATCTTCAAGTTGCTTTAGTCTGTTGGTATATGTTTCCAAGGTTTCGCGTCTGGCGCCTGGTCTTGCTGCTGAGATTGTATCAGCTGCCTGAACAATACATGCAATTAATGACTGGAATTCCACATCACCGTGATGTGCTTCTACGGAATTGATGACAACGGGTGATTCTTTGTACTTTCTGCACAGGTCAACACCAATCTGTACATGGGTTCCTTCCATCTCATGATCAATGGATTTACCGATATCATGTAATAAACCTGCACGCTTTGCAAGTCTTACATCCACACCGATCTCTGCAGCCAGCAGGCCGGATAAAATAGCTACCTCGACGGAATGCTTCAATGCATTCTGTCCATAACTTGTCCTGAATTTCATCTTGCCGAGAAGCTTTACCAGTTCAGGATGAATTCCATGAACCCCTACCTCCAGGGTAGCAGCTTCACCAGCTTCCCTAATCATAACTTCGACTTCTTTTTGTGCCTTTTCCACCATCTCTTCGATTCTTGCCGGATGGATCCGCCCATCGACAATCAATTTCTCAAGTGCAATTCTTGCAACTTCTCTTCTGATTGGATCAAAGGCTGATAAAATGACTGCTTCAGGTGTATCATCAATGATCAGGTCAACACCGGTCATAGTCTCCAGGGTCCTTATATTGCGTCCCTCTCTACCAATGATTCTGCCTTTCATTTCATCGTTAGGAAGCTGAACAACGGAAATTGTTGTCTCAGCGACATGATCTGCAGCACATCTTTGAATTGCAGTAACTACTAAATCCTTTGCTTTCTTATCCGCTTCTTCTTTTGCTTTGCTTTCCAAATCCTTTATAAGCATCGCAGTTTCATGTTTAACTTCTTCTTCAACAGTCTTAATCAGATATTCCTTAGCTTGTTCGGAGGTCAGACCAGAAATCTTCTCCAACTCCTGCAGCTGTCTCTCGTGGAATATTTCCACTTCATGCCTTACTTTGTCAAGCTCGGCTTCCTTTGCAGAGAGTCTCGATTCTTTCTTTTCCAGTGCTTCAGTCTTTCTGTCAATGTTCTCTTCCTTTAACAGAACCCGCTTTTCATAGCGTTGTATCTCAGCTCTACGTTCCTTTGTTTCACGCTCGAATTCGTTCTTAGCTTTCAAAGATTCCTCTTTGGCTTCGAGCAAGGCTTCGCGCTTCTTAGTTTCAGCTGTCTTTAATGCTTCATCTATGATTTCTCTTGCCTTTTCGTCCGCATTGCCGACCTTTGCTTCATGTGCTTTGATACGGCTGGCGATTATAAACTTACAGGCTAACAGAGCTACAACTACAATTACCACAATTACAACAGCCGTGATAATATAATATATTATAGCGTCGTCTGGCACAGGAGCACCTCCTTATTTAGTTTTCATTGTACATTACCAGATAAATACGGAATACTAATTCACATATCGTGAATTAATCTATTAAGGTTCTATCTAATGTTAATCATACAACATATAAATTTTATACTGTTTTTACTAATATGTCAAGTATACGAACGAATATTTATCCAATCTGACATAAAACTATATCAATATATAGGACAATTTAAGATGAAACCCACTATATAACCCCAAATACTTCGTATGAGTATACAAAATTCATGCTATTTCACCATATCTGCTATGAGTACGGCACGGGATAACAGCGCAATAAGAGATAACCCGTCATAAAATGCTATTTTATAGCTCCCATGTAATAAAAGCCTTTGCTTTCCTCCAGATAGACATCAATAATCCGCCCGATCAGGCTTTGGTCCCCTTTAAAATGGACCAGAAGATTATTGCTCAATCTGCCGGTCAGAAGCTCCGGATTCTGTGCGTTTACCTCTTCAACCAATACCTTCTGATAAGTATGGACATCCTTGACGGCTGAGTTGGCCGAGCTTTCCTGTATTACCTTAAGCAGCCGGTTAAAACGTTCCGTGGCTACCGCCTCCGGAATCTGTCCCTCCATGGCAGCCGCCGGAGTACCGGTACGTTTGGAGTAAAGGAAGGTGAATGCACTGTCGTAGCCCACCGTCCGGACCACCTCCATGGTTTCGTTAAAATCCTCCTCCGTCTCACCGGGAAAAGCCACCATAATATCGGTAGTAAGGGAGATATCGGGAACTGCTTTACGAATCTTGTCTACCAATACCAGATAACTTTCCTTGGTATATCTTCGGTTCATCAGTCTGAGCAGTCTGCTGCTGCCGGATTGAACGGGCAGATGCAGATGCCTGCAGATCTTCCTGCTCCTGCCCATGACCTCGATCAGTTCATCGGATAAATCTTTGGGATGTGAGGTCATAAAACGGATTCGCTCAATCCCGTCAATCTTTTCGATCTCAGTCAGCAGCCTTGCAAAGGTTATTGGTGTCTCCAGGTTCTTGCCATAGGAATTCACATTCTGTCCCAGGAGCATAATCTCTACTACTCCGTCCGCAGCCAGCTCCTTAATCTCCTCCAGAATATCCTGGGGCTGTCTGCTGCGTTCCCTGCCCCGTACATAGGGAACAATACAGTAGGTGCAGAAGTTATTGCAGCCGAACATGATATTGACACCTGCTTTAAAACCATACTTACGGTCATTCGGAAGGTTCTCGACGATCATATCCGTATCCTTCCACAGATCGATAACCATTCTCCTGGAATCAAAGCGTATCATCAACAGCTCCGCAAGCTTAAAGATGTTATGGGTGCCAAAGATTATATCCACAAAGCGGTAGCTGTTCTTGATCTTCTCTACGGCGGAAGCCTCCTGCATCATACAGCCGCACAGGGAGATAATCATGCCGGGACGGTTTTTCTTCAGCCTTCCCAAATAACCCAGCCGTCCGTATACACGGTTATTGGCATTCTCTCTGACTGTGCAGGTATTATAAAGTACAAAATCCGCGTCCTCACCTTCCGTCTCCGTATAACCGATCTGCTTCAGGATACCGGATATCTTCTCCGAGTCCCGGCTGTTCATCTGACAGCCAAAGGTGGTGATGGAATAGGTCAACGGCCTTCCCAGTTCTTCACTTCTGTGTTTAATATGTTCACGGCACTTTGCTATATAATACCACTGGCGGTAAGGCTCCTCCTGAGGCGGTTCGTTATTTAAATTTATGGTATCAAAATTCATATCCTGCATTTGTAACTCCAATCTGATCATCTTTATGACAGGCTCCGGGAAGCACTGGGATTCGACATAGCTTGAATAGTATATCATATTTAGTATTTAATGAAAAGACGTTTATTTAACCATGCTGCCATAACGGACTAAAAATCCGGGTCGCCAAGACTGATGATAAAACATTATAATGCAGAGTGTATGTGGCCGATAACCGATATTTAAGAAAACAGCAATGACAAAAGAGGGCTTTCCGGCCCTCTTTTACAGATGATATTCATCTTATGGTATGAATATACTTAATATGATAGTTCTTATGGAAAGAAGCAAAGCTTGCATATACCAAACATTTCTATGTTTTATACTGCCTTTCAGTGATCCGTCCGCACTTCTTTCTTCCGCAGGATTACCGCAGCGGTACCGAACATGGCTGCCGCAAGGATTCCAATGACCGCAGCGGTATTATCGCCGGTTTTGGGCACGTCGCCTGCTGCTTCCGCTGTTTCCGTTACAGCTTCATCAGGAACTGCTTCTGCGGCAGGAAATCCCTCCGGAGCTTCCGTGAGCACCGTCACCTGAAGGCCCGACGGCGTTATTCCGTCAGAGGTGCCTTCTTCCGTAGTAGCACCGTCTATAACGAACCAGTAAGCTTCGGCATCAGCCTCCAGATCAGCCGGAAGATTACCTGTCTGCTGCGCACTCGGTATCCCGTTATTGTTAAAGATTACCTGAAAAGGTGTCCCGGCTGTATACTCCACATGATACCAGTCCTCAGTCCCCTCTGCCGGTGTCATCTCGGCTCCCGGCCACGAAGCGGTTCCCTTAACAGGACCGGACCCCTGCCAGATATAAACATATACCGACTCCCAGCTTTCCGTATTCTGAAAATAGAGGTCAATTGACCCTTCCGCCCTTGCTGCCTTCGGCATTGCAAATGCGGATACCAGCATTAATACAAATACCATAACGCCTGCAGCTGCTCTTTTTAAATTCTTCATAAATGATTTTCCTCCTTATAATTTTACGAAAACTTTTTTATTTTCGCAGTTTTTCATATCTGGTTGCTTTGCATGGAACAAATCAGCCTTCCGGATTATGGAGAGCCTTATCCCGGAGCCGGTCAATTCTGCCAGTTTACCGTCACTGTTGCCGTTCCGCTTGTGGGGACCGTCACAGTATGATTGCTTCCGCTTTCCCATGTCACATTATTATTGCCGTCGATTTTGATGAACTTGTATTGAAGTACCGCTCCGGCCGGTACGGATACGTCATAAAACCAGGTAGGATAAGAACCGATAGTTGAAGTACTGTTAAATAAGGGTCCTATGGCTTTTCCCGGATCCCAGTTCCCTAATTCATATACGCTTCCCACCAGATATACATTGGTCCCATAAGGGGTCGTGGCATTATTCACCACAAACCTGACTGCGGCCTGGGAACCTGACAGGACCTCAAAGCCCGCATAACCGCTGCTGGTGACCCCGGCGGCTGTCTTTACCTTGATTTCATAGCTGCCTGCCCCGACATTCGGCACGGTTACCGTAATGCTGCTGTCGCTCCAGGATTGTACCGAAGCTGCCGCCGTTCCGAACAGGACCTGGCCTGAACCGGTACCAAAGCCTCTTCCGGTAATTATTACCGTATTCCCCGCCTTTCCCAGCATGGGATCAACATTACCGATGACGGGAGCCGTAACAGATGTCCTTGTATACTGCCAGACCATGGACTCACCGGCACCCAGGGTAAAAGGAGTTACCGCACCGGCGGATGAAACCGTAATGCTTTCTCCGCCCAGCAGCCCTTCCAGGATGTCATTGTAAGTACCCGAAGGCAGTGCGGTGAATAGGCCCGTAATGTTGTAGCCGGTACTCTGGTTCCGGTTAACGGCTGTCAGGACGACGCTTCCCGCGAATTCCCTTTCATAGATATATACGTCGTTATTCAGCCATCTTTCCTGGCTGGTACCATAAGCCAACGCCGGATTCGTCTTGCGCAGGGGCGCTAATTTGCTGATGACCCTGTAGGCCTTCGTGGTTGTGGAAAAAGAAGGCATATCCTTTCTGTTATCGGGATCATTACTTCCGGTCAGATATTGCTCGGAGCCGTAATAAATCGTCGGGACCCCTCTTGAGGTAAGAAGAAGCACATAGGCATTCTCCACATTTCTCTGGTTATTGCCGGACAGGGTCATAAATCTGCTCATATCATGGTTGTCAATAAAGGTGACCTGGTCATTTACTTCATTAAAATCTTCCGCCGTAGCTTCAATTACATTATGTAAATCCACCATGGTGCCGGAAGCATTTCCCACTGCGTTGCGCACTGCATTGGCAAACCGGAAATCCAATAGGCTCATGCCGCTGGTATTGGCAAATTCCTCCATCTGCCCGTCCCTGCCGGTAGCTCCTGTGAACCATTCGCCAAATACAAATACCGGATACTCTTCGTAGATATCGCTCAGCCAGTTTTTCTGCCATCCTGCCGGCATATGCTTAACCGCGTCAACACGGATTCCGTCGACCCCCAGATCCAGCCAGACATCAATGGCATCCTTTAAATAGGTATCAACCGTACTGTTCATCTGATTCAAGTCGGCAAGCCCGTACATGCTGTGATAGATCCCGTTTTCATAGGTACTGAAGTCGGTCCAGCTTTCATGGTTAAATATGTTCAGGCTGTCTGTTTTAAATCCGCTGACCAGGGTGCCGTTCCGGTATAACCTTCCGTCCTCCGGGAATACAATGGTCCCGTATTCGGCCGTAGAGGTGTGGTTGGGAGCAAAATCGATCACCAGCTTGATTCCCTTAGCATGAGCTGTGTCAATCAGTTCACCGAACTCTGCCATGCTGCCGAAATAGGAATTGGTGCGGAAGAAATCCCTTGCCCAATACCCATGATAGGCCGTTGTGTTATTGGACGGATCGATTGTCGTTATATTTTCTACCGGCGCGGATATCCATAACGCAGTGACGCCTAACCCGGTAAAATATCCGTCGTTTAATTTTTGGATAATACCGTCCCAGTCCCCTCCGTGATATTTTCTCAGATTACCGGTGTCATACAGGCTTCCGGACGGATTATTGGCGCTGTTGCCGTCCAAAAAACGGTCCGTTACGATCTGATAAATAACATCGGTGGAAAAGCTGGCTGAATTTGATACCTGTGCGTCTTCTGCCAGGATACTTTCACCATATGCGAAAATCCTGCTACTGCCGGCATACAGCCCGATTAAAATCAATATGGCTGCGAACCCCATAACAAGCCTGACTGTGTTTCTCTTATGTACCGACGTTCCCATTGAGCTCATGTAACTCCTCCTTTTAAGATATAGTTTAACCCCCCATTGCTTTCTCTGTTTCTATTATGGCTCCGCTGCAGGCCTTCAGCACATTATTCTTAATCTCCCCGGTTGCAAGCAGAACCGTTCCCCTGTCCAAAAGGCCGATAGGAGCTTCTCTTTCCGTATGATTCAAAACAGTTATTATTTCTTTCCCCCGGCAGCTTCTCGCAAGATAAAATATACCGTCCTTTGCCGTCAGGGTAATCTCTCCCGACGACAGGGCCTCTTTTGTCTTCCGAAGGGTTATCAGGGTTTCGCAAAAGGATTTAAGGTCCCTGTTCCAGTTCCTCTCATTCCAATCAAAAGTCCTTCTGCAATCCGGATCCCCGCCGCCTGTCATCCCTATTTCGGTTCCGTAATACAAGCACGGCATGCCGGTATAGGTAAACAATAGCATCAATGCCATTTTCAGTTTTCCGGTATCCTCCCCGCACCACCTTAAAAAGCGCATGGTATCATGGCTGTCCAGAAGATTCAGCATGCAGGAATTGGCCTGCCGGTAATTCCACATAAGATATCCGGACAGATCTGCCGCCAGATCCTCCGCCTCCTTCTCGCCTGTGGCAAAAAACTGTATGGCCGATTTGGTAAAGGGATAATTCATCACTCCGTCGAACTGGTCGCCCATGAGCCAGGGATAGGCATTATGCCAATTCTCACCGATGATCAGCGCTTCCGGATTAATCTCCTTTACCGTCTTGCGGAATTCCCTCCAGAAGTCATGGCTTATCTCATCGGATACATCAAGCCGCCAGCCGTCGATCTTAGCTTCTTTCATCCAATAGGCCGCCGTGTCAAGAAGATACTTTCTTAGTTCCCTGTTCTCCGTATTCAGCTTCGGCATATGGGGGCTGGTGCCGAACACGCTGTAATTGAGCCCGGACAGATCCAGGGGCTTACTGTAGTCTCTCACCTCCTCCTCTGAAAACCTGGTAACAGGATAGTTTTTAATATAAAACCAATCCTTATATCGGGACGCTTCCCCCTTCTCGACAACATCCAAAAAGGGAGCAAAGTACCAGCTGCTGTGATTGAACACTCCGTCCAGAATGATCCTTATTCCTTTTTCATGTGCCTTATCTACCAGTCTGCATAATAATTCCTTATCACCGAACATCGGGTCTATCTCCCGGTAATCTACGGTGTCATATTTATGGTTGTTGGGAGAAGTAAAAACCGGTGTCAGATACAACGCATTGATCCCCAGCTTCTGCAGATACTCCAATTTGTCAAGAATACCTTTTAGGTCACCCCCGTAAAAGCTGTGAGGTCCGAGAGCCTCTCCCCAGGGAGTTAGTTCTTTTTTATCGTTTTCCCTGTCCCCATTGCAGAACCTTTCAACAAAGATTTCATAAAATACGGCGTTCTTCGTCCAGGAAGGCACCGTTAACACATCCGCTTCATTCAGATAAGGAAACTGGAAGTAATGAAAATAGGCATTCTCATCATCATAGGCCTTGGTAAAGCCTGATTCCGAATAGATCCATTTTTCCTCTTTGTCGGAAAGCTCAAAATAATACCCTACCCTGGAGATTTTTATCCTGCTTTCATATTGGTAATAATCAAATAGATGGTCCGAGGCGATCTTTTTCATGGAATGTGTTTCCTTGCCGCTCCAAAGATGCTTCTCAGCGATTACTATATTTACGCCCAGGCAGTCATCCTTTGCGGTCCTGAGCCGGATATGCAGCTCCTGATTGCCGCAGGCGTAAGCATAATTACTTTTTTGTTTGTGATAGATTGCATGTAAATTCAAAATTTGCCTCCTGATTTGTTCCTTGCCTATTCCGTCTGCAGTAATGCATTCCAGTCGTCCATAGCCTTTTCCGCTCCTTCTTTGGGTGTCATCTTCTCGTCAAAGACCGCCGGACCGATACTGGCCGATATGGTCCAGTAATAGGATATCCTCTTTGCACTGGGCATTGGAATACTCTTACTGAAGGCTTTGGAAATTTCAATTAATATTTCATCCTCCTTCAAGCCGTTTACCTCCGATACATCACTCCGGGAGGTTACCTTGGAGGCCTTTGTATATAATAATTCCGCGCCTTCTGCGGATACCAGGAATTGCGCCAGCAGCTGCGCTGCCCTGGGATAGCTGGTATAGGCAGATATATGGGCATTTTGTACAAAGGCGAAAGGCCTCTGGGGATGCCCGTCATAGGTTACAAGGCTGGTTACTCCGAAATCCACGCCTTCCTCACGGAAGGTTTTAACATTCCAGGGACCGCCCATGATATAAGCCGTCTTCCCTTCAATAAACTGGTTGTTCCTAAAATCATCATTATCCAGATCCCCGGAGGATACGGGCATGACGGAACGGTAATCAGCCAGCACTCCAAGTCCCAGTTCAAATTCCGGCGTGTCAAATCCCGGATTGTCGTCGTCGGTCCCGTCAGGACCGAACAGGTCAAAACCATAGGTGCTTAACATGGGATAGATGGGGGAGCCTTCGCATACGTCGGAAAGATACCAGTATTTGTTCTCCCTGGGATTATTAAAGGACAACGCCTCTTCCTTCAGCTGTTCAAAGGTCGCTGCCGGTTCTCCCGTGACCAGCGCCTTATTGTAAAACATAATATTGGTTTCAACGGAAACCGGAACACCATATACCTTTTTGTCTACGGTAACCGTTTTCATGGCCACCTCACTGACCTGGGAATTGAGCTCGTCAACGATCTGCTGCTCTAACTCCAGGAATAGGCCTGCCTGGATTCCCTCCAGGGTCTTGTCATGGGGGCTCATAAACACGTCCGGGCCTTGTCCTGTCGCTCCTTCCAGAACTCCTTTATTGAAATCATAAAGGCCGCCTTCTTCCGTTGTTACTTCAACCCCGTACAGCTCATAGAATCTAACCGCAACGGCTTCGGCAAATTCCTTGTCGCCGGAACGGAATTTCAGTACGGCTCCCTCCTCCGGAAGCAATTCCTCTTCCTCAATACCTGTGGGCGAAGCAGCATTCCCTCCCTCTTCCAGGGCCTGTGTGGGAGCGGCGGCATCATCCCCTTCCTCTGCCGGAAGCTCTTTGCACCCGGTAAGAAGCAGCATAACGCAAAGCATGCCTGCCATTAACATTATCCTTTTCATCATAATCGTCCTCTCCTTATCCTTTATTGGCACCGGCGGCAATCCCCTGTACCAAATACTTTTGAAAAAACATGAATAATACGGTGATAGGTACTGCGATCAATACGGCTCCTGCGGCGAACATGGTAAAATTGGAATTCTCCTTGCCGGAGATCATGGTGAACAGACCTACGGCAAGCGTCCTGTTTTCACTGCCGGACAGCAGCATATTGGGAAGGATATAATCCATCCAGGGCATCATAAACTGGGAAACCGCGCAGAAGGTCATGATCGGCCTGGAAAGAGGCAGTACAATCCTTGTAAAGGTTTTCAGATAAGTACTCCCGTCAATATAGGCTGCCTCGTCGATCTCCCTGGGGATCTGGTCCAGATATCCCTTCACCAGCCACACATTATAGGGTATGGCCCCGGCAGCATAGATAATAACAAGGGCAAGGGGCTTATCCAACAGCCCGAAATTCCAAAACAGGGTGTAAATAGCCGTCATAGATAAAAAAGTAGGAAACATGGATAAAATCAGTATGGACATCAGGCCTGATTTCCTTCCGCTGAAGCGGAACCTGGACATGACCCACGCAGTAAGCATAATTAAACTCACACTGATCAGGGAATTCAAGGCTGCGATCAGTAAGGAATTGATAAACCATCTTACATAATCCGTCTCCGAGAACAGTTTTTTATAATTATCCAGCGTCATCTCCCGGGGGATGAAGGAAGCCGATGCCAGACCGCTTCCCGTATTAAAGGAGGATAATATGATCCATATAATGGGCAGGATTACAAACAGCGCAACCAGGATCAGTTCCAGATGTACCAAAAAGCCGGTGATTTTATTTTTCATATGCTCACATCTCCTTAAATGCATTCGTTCTGCGGAAATTCCAGATGGAAACCGCCGCAATAAAGATAAAGATCAATATATTCATAACCGCCGCCATATTGTACATCCTCTGGTCCAGAGTCAGCTTATAGATCCAGGATATTAAAATATCGGTTTCTCCTGCAAACTGCAGCCTGGGATTGGCAGGCCCGCCGTTGGTCAGGAAATAAATTGCCCCGAAATTATTAAAATTACCCGCCAGATTCATAATGATCAAAGGGGAGGTGGCATGCATGAGCAGGGGCAGCTTGATATGGCGGAATACCTGGAATCTGCCTGCCCCGTCGATCTGTGCCGCTTCGTACAGGTTTTCATCCTGATTGGATAAGACCCCCAGAATCATAACCATAAAAGTCGGAAACCCAAGCCACAGGTTGACTGACAGCACCGATATTTTGGCTATCACAGGATCCGTCAGAAAGGGGATCCGCTCCGATATGATTCCAAGATCCAGAAGCAGCCGGTTCACAGGGCCAAACTGCCCGTTCAGGAGATTCCGGAAAACCAGGAGGGATATCATCCCCGGAACCGCCCAGGGAAGGATGTAAATGGTTTGAAACAATCCTTTCAGCCTGGTATGTCTGCTGTTCAGCAGCAGTGCCTGGAGAAGCCCGAAAAAATAAGTGGAAAAGGTTGCTGTTACCGCCCATATGATGGTCCAGAGCAGTACGGCAAGAAAGGTCTTTGACCAGATGGGGACACTGACCAGCTTGCTGAAATTATCAAAGCCCACCCAGTCCACCAAATGGGCCGGAGGAAGATGGTTGGTGTTATAGTTTGTGAATGCCGTCAGGATCGAGAAAATAATAGGCATAAGGACGATAAGGGCTATCATTGCCGCCGCAGGAAGCAAAATAAGATAGGGAAAGGCCTTTCTCCCTGCAGTATTCCTGCCTGCACTTGATACGGCTTTCCGTTCGGCAGTATCCGAGATCCTGCACGCAAGGAAGGCATCCCTTATATTAAAAACATAGACTGCCGTAAAAACCGCCAGGCCCATGAATGCAAGAATACCGTTGATCAACAGGATGGTCGAATGATCTCCCTTTACGCCTTCCACGCTTCCCAGGGTAAAAAGTCCCCACAGCCCCTTTGTAAAATAACCTCCATACAGCCTCAGGGAAAAACGGTGGATCTGGCCTGCAAAATAATTGAACCAATAGCCTGTGACCAGCTCTGTTCCAAAGAATAATACCTGCGCCAGAAAAAATAACAATCCCTTTATCCTCTGCTTCCCATAAAAGAATTGTCCGCCGCCCCATAGCAGGGCGGAAAGTAGTGCTCCCTTATACTTTTTCATATCCCTAGTCCTCCGTTATGCTTCATTCCATCCCTTTGTTCCTTGCTAACCCAGGCACACTGTGATAGAATTATTTATATTGTAAGAAGTGCTTTCCTTTACAAAAGCCTGAGTCTTTTCAGATGATTATTAAAGGTTAAGGAAGTGATAATAAAATAGTGAAATACAAAACTACTCTCCGGGATATAGCAAAGGAATGCGGTGTGTCGGTCGCTACTGTTTCTTATGTATTAAACCATTCCCAAAAGGAAAAAATCAGCCATGAGACCCGTCTGAAGGTAATGGAGACCGCAACCCGAATGCACTATACTCCCAATGTTAAAAGCAAATCCGCCTTAGAGCACAGGAGCAATCTCATCGGCATTATAATTAATTTAAAGGAAACCAACGCCTCCGGTAAGAAGATGCTTTTTTACGATCTGGCCTCCGAACTGAGCAGTCAAATGGGGTGGCTGGGTTTTGAAACCATCCTGATTGCAACCAGGGAACTGAAGAATGATGTTAACGTTATTACCAAACATAATCTGGATGCTCTCTTCATCATCGATGCCGATACCAAAACAGTTTCAGATTTTACCAGGAATTTCTATGTGCCCATCCTTTTCCTGGACTGTGAGATAAATAATCCTCTGTTCTGCCGCATCTATCCGGACTATGGTGATATTATCCGGAGTGCGAAGGATATGCTCCATACGGAATATCCCTTCCTTGTAATGGAGGATGTTTACAATCTGCCCTTGCGCCAGCAGGTCCTGGAGCAGTTCCATCCGCCGGATATTTTTATCAATACGCCTGCCGCAGACCTGGAACAGTTTCTGAACGCACACCATAACCATAAGGGCATCGTAATCGGCGATATACTGGGAATGCAGACAGAGCGCCATTTTCCGAAGGATGATCTGGTAGTGGTATCAAGTCTTGGCAAAACAGGACTGCTTCCGTCTGATCTGAAAACAATCTATGTAAGAAATGCAACAAAGGCTTCCGTCGCCGCCGAAGTACTGGCTGATATGCTGTCCCTGGATTATGAGGCAGCAGATGACAACCGAATCCTTCTGAAAAGGGAGGATATTTAATTTTGCATGTGTTGATTGGTTTTAAAGTTGTTGTTAAATTTTACAGGTATTGATTTATTTCAGATATTGATTATTTTTCAAGTATTGATTAATTTGCAGGTGTTGATTAATTTACAGGTATTAATTATTTGCAGGTATTGATTAACTTACATGTATTGATTTATTTGCAGGTATTGATTAACTTACAGGTATTGATTTATTTGCAGATATTGATTAACTTACAGGTATTAATTATTTGCAGGTATTGATTAACTTACAGGTATTAATTAATTTGCAGGTATTAATTTCCGACATTACCAGTTTCATGGTAATGTCGTTTTTATATAACAGGAATCTGCTCTTATAACCGAACATATTCTTATAATCGATCTAATGCTTCGCAAGGATATGCACTTTTGCGTAAGGTATATTATGTTGGCTTTACCCAGCCCTGGCGGTGCGGAAGTATACCAGGGAAAACTCTTTGATCTTTTAGAACCCTTTGGTTTTGTCAGGCTCTTTGATCTTGTCAGACTGCTTATTCTTGTCAGGCTC
>JAFADH010000093.1 GCA_023424995.1 Bacillota bacterium
GTCGTGGTAGATTTACCGATGCCTCCCTTACCGTAGATCGCAATCTTTTTCATGTAAGCACCTACTGTCCGTTCCCTTTTGCCATTCTTTTCTTACCGCTCACAGAAAGAACAGCAAATAAAGCGGCGGCTCCTCCCAGATAGATCAAGATATTGTTCTTTTCTCCGGTACGGGGAACGGAATCGGTCCCTTCCTGCTCCGCAGAGGATGATTCCTCCGCCGGTTTCTCCGCTTCTTCATTGACTGCCGTATTCTCGCCGGCAGTCTCCTGAGTATCGGTCACGGCAGCCTGTTCCGATTCAGTCTCCTCCTGCTCTCCCTGGCCGGTTTCCGGAAAAGCAGCCTCTTCCCCAGTCTCTTCCGGTATAATTACGGTATAGGACAGTCTTACCGCTCCGTCCTTCTTTACAGTGAATACGCCCTCTGCATATTCACTGGTACAATCAATCGCAGCAAATGCCTCATGTGCTTTCGCGATCACCTGCTCCCGTACCTGGGCGGAACTGTTCCTGAGATAGATATCTCCCTGCTTCGTTACGGTCACAGTCACAGTATCCGCCGCCATATCTACATTGCTGGCTGCTTCCACTCCCATATACTGCCCGATCTCACGGATGCAGCGCCACAAAGCTCCGGTTCCTGCCGGACCGCCGCCTGCTGCGGAATATTCGCCGGCTAAAGCCTCCACAATATCCTTGACCTCATCGCTGACGCCGGGAAGATATGCGTTAAGATAAATTCTGGTGGTACTGACGGGCTTTTCGGTGACCAGGCTGATCTTTGCAAATTCTTCACCCGCCTTTTGGATTATGACGGTCCCGTCCTTGATTTCCGCAGAAAGCTTGACAGCTGCCAGTGAGTCTGCCAGGCAGGATGCAAAGCTCTCCTTCTGAGTGTCCGTAAGCGTATAGTATTTCTTAATGACATCCACCTCCGGCTTTACTCCGTTGACCTGGTTTTCTTCCGTCTCGGCGGCCTGTCCCGCTCTTCTTAAGTTGGCGTAAGCGCTCATCAGGGACATCATTTCAATGGAGCCGTCCTCGTAGCCTGCCCTGACCTCTTCCCTGATCAGGCTTCTCGTATCCGCATCGATACCATAGAGATAATATTCCATATAATCACTGTAGCACTGGGAGAACCCCTCGGCATCCTGAGTATAGCCTCCCATACCCGGCGCCGTATCCAAAGCATGTACGCTTTGGCCGGAGATACCCGCTAATAAGAACAAAGATAATGCGATCGTTATTATTTTCTTCATATTTGCCTCACTTTCTATCTTTTCCCTAGGGCGTGTCTGAAAACTCATTGTACCGTTCTGAACGTTCCACTTTGTGGTATACTACGTTGCAATTTTGGAAACGTAGCACCTACTACGCCCCCAAAATCACGCCTTGTCTCCCACAAAGTGGAACGTCCAGCCCAGCACAAGCAGTTTTAAGACACACCCTAATGGACTATTTTGTTTTTTGATGATACTCTTTTCCTGTAAATGATAAAGCCGGCAACGCCTGCGGCTATGAGAACCGCCGTGATTCCTGCCCACAAAATCACCGCATTGCCCGACTCTTCCCCGGATTCCCCGGAGCTTGCATCCTCCGGCGCCCGTGAGGCGGTTTCCCCTGTCCCGGCACCGGTTTCCTCTTCGGCCGTATCAGCCGGTGCATTTTTTACCGTATAGGCAAACTGTACTTCTCCCAGCTTTGTAAAGGTAAATACCCCACCTTCATAGGATGCGGTAACCGCGATCCCGGTCATGCCTTCCTTCACCTTGGCAATTACCTGTTCCTTCTGCTCCTCGGACAGGTTCATAAATTCCGTTTCCCCTTCTCCCAGTACCTCAAAGGAGGAATAATCCGGAGCCATCTCTACCTCGCGTCCCATGATCTCGCCGATTTCCCTGATACAGCGCCATAATGCACCGCTGCCGGCAGGTCCTCCGCCGTTATCGGAGTAAGTTTTGATCAATGCTTTCGTTTTTTCTATATATTCCTTGGGGACCCCCGGTAAATATGCCGTAAAATATGTAGTCGTTACATCCGGAACAAAAGCGCCGCTCTCTGCGGCATCGAGCATAGCCTGGCTGGGCGCCGATCCCTGGGAGGAATCGTAGTTATCTTCTTCCTCTGCCGCTGCCGGCTCCGTGCCGGAGGCTGCACTGTCCTTTCCTGCTGTACCGTCCCCTCCTGTTGCACTGTCCTTTCCTGTTGTACCGTCCTCCCCTGAGGCTATGGCCTCCTGCTCCTGGGACGGTGCCTCTTCCTTCACTTTTCCGGCGGCCTTATCACCGGAACCGGCTGCTGTAGAAGAAGCCGCCGTATTGCTGCCGGACGGCGTACCGGTGGTCCCGTCTGCGTCCTTTGAAGCATCGTCTTGAGAAGTCTTAGAAGAATCCGGCTCTTCCTTTGACAGCGCCTGGGTATTAAAGCGGATATTCGCCAGAACTTGTGAATCCCTGGATACCGTCATGGATCCGTCCTCAAAGGCTGTCTTCAGGTAAATTCCCTCGAAGGCGCCGGTCAGATAGGTTATAACATTATTCCCTGCCTCCTCCGACAGCCGGTTATAATCATTGATGACATCGGTAATTCCTTCGCTTTCCCCCGACTGCCCCGCCTTACGGATATTCGCCAGGGTCGACATCAGCGGCATGAAGTACCTGTCCTTTTCATTCTTTAGTCCGTCTTCCGTATAATTCATAATGGCCGTCTTTGCTTCCTCGCCAATTCCCGGCAGATAGGAATCAATATAGGTTTCCAGACTTTGCATTAAGTCTGCCACGTCATCACCGCTTCCGCCGGACATGGAAGCGACGCCTGCAGGGTCTCCCGGAATAAGAAGTATGAAAAACAGTGCCACAAAAACCAAACACCTTTTCATCGTATTGTCCTCCCTTAATACACTTTGCTTGCTGTATATAATATTATTCAACCAGCCTCCTTTGGTAAAGGTGCCTTAAGGTTAGCAGAAGCTAACTGCCAATCAAAAAATATTGGCTGGATAACCGGCCAATGCCGTTAGCTTAGGCTAACTTAAGAATTAAAAGAAAATGACTTCTCAGTCATACATTTCATAACAGCTGGAATTATAATAAAAAGTGGAAGTTCCTTCCACTCCGACAGGACATTTTCACTCCATTTGGTCGTCAAACTGCTCCTTCCGGGTCTTTTTTCTATATTCCAAAGGCGTTAATCTAAGCTCATCCTTAAAAGCGGCGGCAAACTTGCTGGAATTGCTGTAGCCCACCGCAAGAGCAATGTCTGCAATCTTATCCCTGGTATGGGAAAGCAGATAAGCCGCCTTTTGCATCCGGTAATACCGGATGAAAGTATAAACCGGCATACCGTACACATTTTTAAAGCATGCTTTCAACAGCGTCTGAGATATGGAAAACCGCTCTGCCAGATCATTCAGTGTAATGTGGCTGTCAATATGCTCGGACAGGTACAGCCAGATCTGCTTTATCTTAATGATGTCGCTTTTCTTAAAATAGGATTGCTGCTGCGTATGTCTTGAAATATTGATCACACTTAAGAACAGCAGTAATTCCAGAACCTTTATCTTAATATAGGTCTTCCGGATCTGCTCCGGTATACCGTAGAGCTCCGTAAAAATATTCTCCAGGGTACGGTCCGCCCGTTCGATGAAGATCCGGTCATCCCCGCACAGTCTGTCAAAGAGCTCCTGTAAATCCACACCGAAGCTTGCCAGCATGGGCTTTATGGTAGTAACACCTTTGATATCCACCGTAAGAGCTATCCCGTGATAATGCTCCAACGGAAAGGTCACCTGCCGGATACCCGCTCCCTTCCCATGCACGGACAGGTCCCCTTCCCCGAGAAATAAATACTTCCCGTTATTTAATTCCCATTCGATCCGCCCCTTCAGGCAGTAATGGATCACCATGATATCGCGATCATGTATCAGCCGGACCTCCTGATGCCGGTAAGTATGAAAATCATTATGAATCAGTTCAATACCGGGAAATACATGATAAGTTGTCGCCTGATTTATATCCCTTGAGTGAAAAATAAAAAACACCCCATTCTTATCCTTATTCGCAGGATCCGTCTTAAGCCTGATATGACACCATGCTTAATTGGCACAACAGCTATGTATTTTTTGTATTACATATTGCTGATGAAGAATCCTGCCTTTTTTATAATACAGGATACCGAACCTCGCTTGTCAACAACTTTGTAATTTATTCATAATTAATCTCATTAAGAACCTCTTTCATCATTATTGATCACATCTGAGTTTTCCAAAGCACCCATCAATCCGGTCCGGAAGATATATGTTCACTCCTCCTAAGGATTATTCAGGTATTATCATTACTCCCGGACCTCATCACGCCAATACCTGCTTCTTCCTGAGATAATTTACGAATGCCTCCACGACCCTGGTATCAAATTGCGTGCCGCTGTTGTTTATTAATTCTTCAATTGCCTGCTCCCGGCTCAGGGTATTCTTACGGTACGGCCTGCTGCTGGTCATGGCATCATACGCGTCCGCCACACATACGATCCTGGCAAGGAAATAGATCCGGTCGTCGGATAAGCCGTTGGGATAGCCGTTGCCGTCAATCCTTTCATGATGCTCATTTATGATTCTTCTGCAGTTGTTGAGAAAATTCAGATCCCTCAGGATATTATTGCCCTTTACAGGATGCCTTTTAATCTCTTCATATTCATCCCCCGTCAGTTTGCCTTCTTTGTTTAAGATATTTTCCGATATGCCGATCTTTCCGATATCATGCAGGATGCTTCCGAATTTCAAGTCATTTTGCTCATACTGATTCAAACCCAGCTCCCGGGCAATGATCATGGAATACTCCATGACCCTCTCACAATGCCCTCCGGTATAGGAATCCTTCTCATCGATAGCATTGGCCAGGGCCCGGACTGTCTCAAAATAACTGTTGATATTCTGCTGCAGCATGGTTTGCAGTTCCTCGTTCAATGCGGTGGTTTCTTCATATAAAGCGGTTATCTCTTCCTTCTGGGTGAATATCTCCTGATTCTTGACCTGGAGGTCATTCTCAAACCGATACCGCTCCTCCAGCAGCTTGCGGATTTCTTCCGTCATGTGATTGAACTGGTTTCCAAGAAGGGAGAGCTCGTCATTCATATCTATCCGGAAGGTATATGACAGGTTCCCCGCCGCTACCTGCTTCACTCCCTCCGACAGGGCTTCCACCGGTTTTGTGAGCCTGCCTGCAAACAGATAGCCGAAAAAGGCTGCGATAACAGCGCTGATCATTACAACACCGATGATCATTATATTATTCTGTCTCAGCCTCTCCCGTACATCCAGGTCATTATAGATAATCTCTATGACATTCCGTTCATTTACTCCCTTTGCTTCCATGATCTCATAGGGAATATATTCATAATATGCCCCGATGCCCTCATAATAGCCTGCGGTTCTTACGGTTTCCATGGACTCAAGCGCCTGGGCGAAGAATTCCCCATAGGCGGTATCCACCTTAATATTGTTATTATATTCATCCTTCTTATAGGATACCCCTTGATAATCATACAGCATAATACTGCTGACAAAGCTGTTTTCTTCCAGAAGCCGGTGCTCAAAATCATTAAAGTCCACATTGGAAGCATACGAATCCTGATATTCGATCCTGGAGCCTGTTTCAAAGATATATTCGCCGTCGGAGGACGGCAGATAGCAAAACTTCATCAGATCCCCGGCATTGATGGACAGGCTTACCCGGTCCGAGGCAAATTCCCCGGAGGTGCGTACCTCATCAAGATATTGCACAAAATCAGTAAACTGTGAGAAATCAAGTCCCAGGTCCGCGTCATCGGTAGCGGCTATTATTGTATTATTGCTGTCTATGATATAAAGGTTATAATTGTCATTGCCCTCCAAAAATGAATTCAGGTCAATACTGATATCCTTATTGCTGTCGTAATATTCTCTGACATTATCCAATATCTCCCTGGCCTGGGCTTCAATGGGCTTCTCGTACAGCATGTTCACATAATCGGCATTCTGTATCATGTTAAGCACACGGTCATGAATAAGCTTTTGATTTTGCCGGAAGCTCTCCTCCAGGCTTTTACGAATAATAACCGATTGAAAAATTCCCAGTAAGCTTACCGCAAGAAATAAAATCATAAAAAGTAATATAACCAGCTTATACTTAAATGGAAAAAATCTTTTTGCACCCGACATCTTAACCTCCTTGAACAGCATCCCGCCGTACCGCTTCTTCATTGGTTGATCATTTAATTCCATTATATCGCCATTTCATGTTAAAACAACATAATTTTCTTAAATATGACATAATTTGATATATTGTACAAATATATGACACTGTAACCATTTTATGAGAATATAAATTGGGTACTATTACCAATCACAAAACCTGTATGCCGGCAGGAAAAGGATGGCAGGAATGCCCGGCAATGCTTCGGACAATAGAACGGCCCTTGTGAAGCAGTCATACCGCATCTGCTTTACAAGGGCATATAATAATAAACCGTAATAATTATCCCGTATATTTTCTCCGGTATTCCAGCGGAGTTAATCCCTCATTCTCAAGGAAAAGCCTTCCGAAGTAGCTGATACTGGGATATCCGCATTCTACGGCGATCTGTTTTACCGTCCACTCCCCTTTATCCACCAATAATTGTTTGGATTTTTGCAGCCTGCAAAGCATAATAAAATTCGCAGGCGTCATTCCGGTGGTTTTTTTGAACATTTTACAAAAATAATACGTGCTAATATTAAGCTTATCCGCCCAATAGCTTAATTCAAAGGGCTTCGCCGACATCTCCCTCATCACGGGAAGGATACCGGTTATCCTCTTATAGATATCCGCTCCCTTATTCATGGAGAGCGGTTCTGCCTGTGATATAAACTCCGCTATGATGCCATAGGTTAAGGAGGATAATGCGGCGGGGTGCAGGATGGCATATTCCTCCGCTTCCTCCAGAAGCCGAAGGACCGCCTGCTTCACATTTGCCCACAGCTTTAGGGTCCATACATTGGAAAGGTGGAAGCCCTTATCCATGAAAAATCCCTTCAGGTAGCTTCCTCCAAAATGTACCCAGACGATCTCCCAGGGATTCTCCCGGTCCGAGTAATAGTATTGCTCCTCCATGGGAAAATAAAGAAAGGCATCTCCCTGCTGCAATACATGAACCTCGTTTTTCGTCTTAAGATAGCCTTTCCCCCCCAATACCACATGGAGATTAAAAAAAGCGGAGCTATTCCTCTCTCTTACGGCGGTGTGCTGGGCTTCATCCCTATACCAGCCCACTGCCTCCGGAAGACAGATGTAACGGTTATCATGAATACTTGGCAGAAAAACCTGTCTCTTCATCCCATACCTCCCGATTAATAAATCCGATACCAATATAATTATACAAATACCAATATAGCTATATATACTATATAATTTGTCTGCATTACAATAACAATATAATACTATTTAAAGTCCATACAATCAAGATTTATTCCACAGGACAAACCTATGGACAACGGACTGAGGGAGCTTGCCTCCCCGGAAGCCATTGGGGGTTAACATGGTACTCCAGAATATAACGATCAGGAAAGGCAAGGTCATAAATATGAACATTTCAAAGAACAATCCGTCTGAAAAATCCCTGCAGATTGGTGAATTAACATTAGGGGTCTGCTACTATCCCGAGCACTGGCCGGAGGAGCTGTGGGAGGATGATCTGGACCGGATGAAGGAGCTGGGAATCCGGGTGCTTCGGATCGCGGAATTTGCCTGGAGCAAGTTCGAACCGCAGGAGGGTGTCTTTACCTTTGATTTTTTTGACCGGTTTTTAGAATTGGTTCAAAGCAGGGACATGAAGGTGATATTCTGTACTCCCACCGCCACGCCTCCCGCCTGGCTGACCCATAAGTATCCCGAAGTCCTGAATGCAAGAGTCGACGGCGTACTGTACCGGCACGGCATGAGAAGGCATTACACCTATAATTCTCCGGTCTATCAGAAATTGAGCGCAAGAATCGCGGAGCAGCTGGCCTCCCATTACGGCTCCCACCCGGCAGTCATCGGCTGGCAGATAGACAATGAGTTCAACTGTGAGAATGACCGGTTCTATTCGGAAGCCGATCACAGGGCGTTCCGGACCTACCTGAAGGACAGGTTCATAACATTGGAGGCATTGAATGACGCCATGGGGACCGTCTTCTGGAACCAGACCTATACGGACTGGGAGGAGCTCTATCTGACCCGTCCCACCAACAGCGGCTCTACGAACCCCCATCTGGCGCTGGAGGAGAAGCGCTTCATATCCTACAGCACGATCCGTTATTGCAAGCTGCAGTCGGATATTATAAAAAAGTACAAACGGGAGGACCAATTCATCACTACGAACAGTATCTTCGGCCATATGGACTGCCATGAGATGACGGGTTCCGCCCTTGATTTTATCACCTATGATTCCTACCCGAACTTCGCATATGATACCTGGACGGAACCGAAAAAACCCGGGAATATCAATGACCGCAGGAGCTCCTGGTCCCTGACCAGAGCCCGCTCCATATCACCCGTCTTCGGTATCATGGAGCAGCAGTCCGGCGCCGGAGGCTGGGATAGCCGTATGAAGCAGCCCGCTCCCAAGCCCGGTCAGATGCGGCTATGGACCTACCAGTCCATAGCCCACGGTGCGGATTTCATCAGCTATTTCCGCTGGAGGACCTGCTGGATCGGGACAGAGATCTACTGGCACGGGCTGAATGACTATTCCAACCAGCCCAACCGGCGCCTGAAGGAATTAAGTATCATCCGGGACGAGCTCGCAAAGCTTTCAGAGATCACAGGCGCCAGATACCAGGCGGACATTGCCCTGATCAAGGATTATGATAATATCTGGGACGGGGAACAGGATATGTGGCACGGACCCCTGGACGAATTCAGTGATAACGGCTGGTTCACTGCCGCGCAGCTGTCCCATGCCCCCATGGATTTTCTGTATCTGCAGAACAACGCCGCCAGCAAAACTGTTCCGGAGGATCTGTTAAAGTACCGGCTCCTCATCTATCCCCATGCTACCATTCTGACAGAGGAGACAGCCTCGTTATTAAAGACCTACGTAGATCAGGGGGGAATATTGGTCATGGGAGCCCGCACCGGTTATAAGGACCGGTACGGAAGATGCCCCATGCGTCCCATGCCGGGCTTTGCATCCGGCCTGTGCGGAGTGAAGGTGGTTGATTATACCCATCTGGGTCCCGGGGATGAGGAGGAGTATGCCCTCTGGGAGGGGGAAGTGATCGATGCTCCCGTATTCAATGATATATTGGAACCACTGGAAGGCGCAAAGGTTCTTGCTGCCTTCCGGGGCAATTATTATGACGGAGAGCCGGCACTGGTATCAAATGCAATCGGTAAAGGCACTGCTTATTATTACGGCGCAGGCTTCAGTCCGAAAACTGCGGAGGTATTCCTCAAGAAGCTTGGCTTTGCCGCTCCTTATGCGGATATTTTAGAACTGCCGAAGGAAGCAGAGCTTGCCGTCCGAAGAAAGGACAATCAGGATCATATTTTTATTCTCAACTATATGCCATATAATATTGTGGTCAATGTAAAGAAGCCCTTGCTTGAATTACTTACGGGCAGGATAGTAAAGGACACGGTTGAGGTTGATAAATACGGAGTGATGGTATTCAAGCTTCCGGATCAACGGATCCCGGAATAATTGAGCAGACACAGCTCTGCGGCTCCCTTATCATTTTCCCGTTCTTCCTGCAAGGTTTCCGCATTATCAGAGACTCCGCCATACTGAAATTGGCAGTATATCACCCCTTGCAAAATAGAAAGAGCGTATCCTGGAACAAGCCATAAAGCTGTTCCCTGATACGCTCTTATCTATGTACTCTTACCCTACCAGGTCGTAGAAGTACATGTGCATCCGGAGCATGTTGTCGAACCAGGTGTCAGTACTACACTGGTCTGAGCCGCACAGGTGCATCCGATTTTAGATGAAAATGTTAACATAATATCCACCTCCTTATTATTTATTTTAACTTTTAAAAGTTAATCAATTATAATACCTTCTCACATATGCAGTTTTTTTAGGGTATTTTACATTATCCATTTGTTTAAAATAGAATACAACAAATGACTCATGCGCCAGCAGGCTTGGCAGCAGACTTCCTGTAAGCATTATCAGCAAGCATCCTATCACAGCTACAGAGACAGAACCGATGGCCATACTTATTGCCTGGCTTAACGTATTTGTGTTCAGCATCTGCTGAATTGCAAATAATGCGGCCGATACAAGGATCGGTATAACAAAACCGTATTGCGGATACTTATTAATTAATAATAGAAAAACAAATCCCCTGAAAAACACTTCCTCACAAAACGCTCCGACAACAGGTACAAGCCATGCCGCCTTTTTCGGCAATAGGTCCATGGATTTGATCCAGGGAATATTCTCCATCTGACTTGTCCATTTTTTATTCGAAACAAACAGGAACGCTGCTCCGATGACAAACCCTGATACGGACATCTCGGCCATAATACCCCAGAATACATACGCCAGATAATCCAAATCCAGCTGCAAATACAGAAAAGCATTAAAATCATATACGATCAGCAATAACACCGCACCAATAATAAATGAACCGACATAGCAGCACCCAAGCAGAATCGACTGGACAACTTCAAATTCCGCTTTCACGAATCGCATGAAGAAAAAACAGACTTTTTTAAAGTGGTTTTTATTGGCGTTTAATGGAATGATGCATCCGGCCAATATAGAAAATACAGTCATAATTAAAATTGCTGTTATATATCCTCCCATGTCTTTCTCCAATCAATATTATTCGTCATTCGACAATATTTCTGCTGCCTGCGTCCTGCTTTTCGACTTATTGTTTAATTCATAATTCTTATAAAGGTACAATGCCATGTTCTGGGTAAAATGCGCAAGAGCAGTAATAGCTGCATGCTTTCCGCTGACCAGATATAAAACCGCTAATAATAATCCGGTTCCGGTCTTCTGGATAACTGCAATTCTTGAAAAAAATATATGATTAAGCCCATAAACTGCCATCGAAATAATAATAAACATCCAAATTTCCAATCCTAAATCATTAACCAGTATATTAAAAAAAACCTGTCTGAAAATTAATTCTTCACCCACTGCACCTATAAATATAATAAATCCGTCCACTATAAGCGTACCCTTGCCTAATGAATCATCTACCCTTACTTTTTTCACCCAGATCCGTTCTTTCACATAGATGGCTGCTTTTCCTATGTACAATTCAAATAAGATGCACAATATACCGATACAGAATGCAATGCCATACCAGATTATATGAAAGTCAAAATCTATGTCCCCAAGCTTTTGCGTCCAGAAACATAATCCGGCTAATACCAGATAGGTGAATGAATTAAATAACATTACCCTGTTTTTTTTAAAAAAGCCGCTGTTCATAAATGTACCGGTCAATGCGGAAGGAAAAAGTAAGGCCAGTAAGCAAATCATTGTTTCAAGGTAACGGATGTGGAAATTCATTTTGCTGCACCCCTCCATATTTTATCATCCTCGGATGCTTGGAATAAGGCATCCCCGGAAAAGACATCTGCACCAGATCAGGGCTGAACACCCTCATTACTTTTAAGCCTTTCTTATCAACTTCAACAGGGGTAATATCCATAAATACCGAATATTTTGATATTTTTTTCAGCTCGGTCAGCAATTTATCAAGTTCATTGACTCCCTCTTCCGCTAAAAGATCAGGATAGCTGCTTAAAGCTTTTCTGCCGTCGACAATATTTTCAAGATGGGCCAGCTTTTCCTCCGAATTGGTTATGGAAGCCCAAAAGGATACATTACTGTCCAAATTTGCATATTCCTTCTCATGGGCACATTCCAGGTAATCCTTTGGCATTACAATGGGCCCGTTAATAACCAGATACAGAATTGCCATCGCTTCCATGAGCCCTCTGTATATTGCTTTTCTTGGGTCGTAATTGGAAGAACAGCCCATTACAACTTTGGGTCTTTCGTTATAATTGTTAATCAGAGCCACTCCAAATACATATCCCAGCTCCGGATCAATCGTATAATCATATACCCTCATGGAATAATTGGTTCCGTCCAATATTTTATTGACTATCATACTCAGGTCATAATCATCGATAATTACTTCTTTCGCATGATACTGCCCATACCATTTCAGCATCAGCGCATCACTTTCTATTGACTCGGTAATCGCACCGGCAAGAGCCTTTTCCAGGGAAGTATGGGCGGCAGAGCCTTTTGAAAAAGCAGGTGTGAACCACTTTTCATTCTTTTCCTTATTAATCCGGTATCCGATAAACATCATCTGGGCAGGAATATAGTAGGATCTGTTCTTATCAAAAAGTGAAGGGCACTCAACCCAGCCTATTATGTCATCCTTCGTAACTCTGGATAAGAAGGTTGACCTTTCCAGCTTCTCATACTCTTTATCCCCATAGATATCGATCAGCGTCCAGGGTATCACCTTATCCGGATACTTCTCTGCTAATTCATTGTATGTATGGTATTCCAGTTTGTCCTTGTAATATAACACTGATGTAAATAATCCGTAACGCTCAATACCCTCGCCCAACAGCCGCACATAAGCTTCCTCTTTATATATTCCGTACCCGGAAAGATGGTAGCTTATCTCCGCACTGTCCCCAAAAAGAGCCTTGTGATAATTGGGCATCACGGCAGTAGCTAATGTAACATTCCGGATAAGTGAAGAATTGGCCTGCATTACGATCTGTGATTCCATTATCCCGGTATGCTGGCCGCAAAACCGCTCATATTGATTTAAAATATGTTTATGGCTTGGATAATAGGTTAAATTCATTGTCCCGACCCCTCTCTGTATTCTCTTTCCGCTGCGGTCTCCAGCATTACAGCTTCAACTAACTGGTTAACGACCTCCTTTGACGTCGTATACATTTCATTATATTTAGCCTTTGCGATATGTCCGCAGGCCGGACAATACGGGATTCTATACAGATCCTGTATCTGTATTTCGATCAGGGGCAGGTAGATATTCAGGACCCGCCCTGCCAATTTGCATTTGTTGACCGAAGCAAGCAAGTATGCTTCAAAGATTGCCAATGATGTTATGGATTGCAAGATCGGGGTTATAAAGCTTTTATTCGTTCTGCATGCCTTGCCGCCTGTGGCTTTGTAGAATTCTTTATAACACTCCAGCTCTTCGTTCCTGGCAATCACCCTGTTTTCAAAGCATTCAAAACAGGCCGTTTCCTGTCCTTTCATTGATGTAACCGTAAGGAAAGGGCCATCCACGATGGAGATCACCATAGGAATTGATTCCTCCAGCAAAATGCGGTTTAATTTGCGCAAAAACTGAAGTCTTGGCCGTTCCAGACTGACTACCACGCAGGAATATGCAAAAATTCCTCTTTTTAGCTCATTTAGGGCCTCGACCGTATCAAGGGCATCCATTCTGTCTAAAAGATCGGCATTTTCGATTTCTTCCATTTCTGATTTTGTCATCATTGTTAAAGACATCCCCAGGTCCTGTCCTGTCATCTGAGCATATTCCTTTATCCTGTCATTATCCGTCACAAATAAAACAGGCCGGACATATACCTTCTCCTGGGCAATAAACTCCGATACCGTACCGCCGATCAATTGCTTCACAAACTTCTTAACAAAATCAGCATCCGCCTTTTCTATATACTTTTGTTCTTCCAGTGAATCCATAAGCTGCCTGACCAGGCCGAATTCTTCACCGACCAGCCGGAATTCGGCATGGATTTCCTTCAAATCTACAACCTCACCCTTATCGAACAGTTCAACAATCCTTATCACCGCCTCTTTAATCTTGTCCGGAAGCGGAGCCGTATTCAGATTTGCTTCTTCATAGTTCCATATGCCTTTACGAAAGCGTATTTCATTGTCTCCGTTAAAATATACAATTACGTTCTCCATCAGTTCATATCTGTTTTCTGTTTTCACTTGTATTCTCCTCCGCTTCTATCGTTTTGAAACTAAAGTTAAATGGATGATATGATGTGTCAGACTATCCAACCCAAAAAATGACTCCGTTCTGGCTTTTTCAAAGCCGCCGATATCAGTAGATGCCAGGTTTAATGCGGTGGCGACCAAATGGATATTTTCAGATATCTCTCCGGCTTCAATCAATGCAAACTGCAGTGCCATATCCTCATATTTTCTTGAATTCTCATATATATTGTATATATAATATACTCCCACATTCAGTTTACCCATATCAATCTGAGCACCTATTTTAGTAAATGAAAGGTACTCATCAATATCTTTTTCATCGAAAACCCTCATAATTTCCAATGAATGGGTAAGCGGCATATACTTATACAGGCCCGCTTCCAACCCGTCTACTCCTAAAACAACCAAATACAGGTAGACCGGATATAAGCCTCCCCCGGAAGGAGCCGTCCGTACTCCGCTGATATACTTATCCCCAAGGGATACCGTTGCATCAAAGGAACCGTTGGGATTGTGGTCAAAGCCTGACGATACTCCGTCCCCATAATAAAGTAATGTTGATAATTCAGCTATTGACATCTTTTTATTTCCGAATTCTCTGATACTTCTCCGGCTCTTAATTACGGCACCCAGCGGCGAATTGACCTTTAGCGGCTCAGGCAATGGAACAGCCCTGTTATGTTTATGTACATCCTCCTCAAGATATTTTCTGAAGGATAAGCTTGCTCTGGGCGCAAGTGTGGAATAGGAAAATGTTCCGACAGGCAGAGAGAGATCAATGGTGGATTTTTTTGCGTTCAGCAGATATTGTTCGCCAATCAGCCTGGAGTCCTCTGATAATACGGCCCCTCTATAGCAGGATTCCGCGGTCTTGACCACAGTTTTATCCGTATAGATCGACATGGGAACATTGCTGGAAAAATCAATGATACTCCAGATTACAGGTATCTCTTTCTCTCTTACTTCATTAAATGTCATCCGAACCTTGTCCCGTTTTACTTTTTTCTCATTACCAACGGTTTTCATCATTTTAACCTCCTTCATACCTCTCTTTTCGTCCTTACTTATTGCTGCGTAGCCTTTCCATGACATATGCAAGGATAATGCAGCAGATAAATATCCCTATGACAACAATTAATTCTTTGTGCAGATTAAAAATCGTCTCTCCTTTCCAAACATTTTTCATAACTACAACCGAATACTTCAGTGGAATAAAATCAGAAATTCTTAACATTTTATCACTCATTGTTTCCAGCGGAGTTGACTGGCCTGAAGTAAAAAGCATCAAAAAGAATAATGCAAAGCAAAAAGCTTGTGTTGCCTTTACCGTCTGCATCAATACGCTGATTAAAATTCCAATGGAAAAAATAGAAAAAAAAGTAATGAATATGGCCGGAATAATATTCAGCATATTATCCGGATAAGCCGTTCCGTAGATCACCCCGGCAGTAACCACAAGGATTATCATTCCGACGATAGCCAGAACAAAATAAATCAAGCTGTCCAGCAAAAGCATGACAAACGGTGAAACCGGAAACATCTTCTGCCGTTTCAGTTCTCCGCGCTCTTTGCTTCCAACATATGCAATAGGAAAAGATAATAATGAGACACCCGCGGAAATTGTAATGATATAAGTCGGCACTGAAATATCGATGGGACCAAGACCGTCAAAGGCAGGATTAGGTTCATTTCCCATTGCCGTGCCAAAAATAATAAGCAGCAGCGGACAAAATATCAATGTAAAAAATACTGCCGGATAATCTCTAAAAAACATTTTAAACTTAAGAAATAATATTTTTCCCATTTCAATTCCTCCTATTTTTCCCACAATACTCATCAAATACGTCATCCATGCATGTTTCTCTAATCGTTAAATCAGAGAGGGAATTTGAATGCTTTCCTATGAAATCATCCAGCTTTTCCTTTACTTTTATATCAGTAATCTTAAGCTCATACTGATCATCCGCTATATCGCTTTTACTTAATTGCATATCCTCCGGGAAGTCGGATAAAAGGCTGTTCAGTTCAGCGGAAGACAGATTAGAATGAAAAGTGGCAATATACCTGTATTCCAACTCTTCTACCAAACTAGCCGGTGCGGCATCTTTCGCGATCTTTCCGCGGGCAAGAATAATAACTCTGTCGCACAGAATATTTAATTCTTCCATTATATGTGTGGAAAGAATGATCGTTTTTCCCTGTTTTTTTAAATTTAAAATGTATTTATAAACCGTTCTTCTTGCTTCCGGATCCAGTCCCGTTGTAATTTCATCAAAGAACAATATTTTAGGATCATGAATGTTACTCAATAAAATGAATAATCTTTGCTGCTGGCCTCCCGACAGGTCCGAGAATCTGGATTTCTTTTTCTGGCTTAAGTCAAACACGGCTAACTGCTGGTCCACATCTACCTCTACTCCGAATGCCGCCGCCTGCAGCTGTATGCATTCGTATACCCGCATGGCTTTATTTATAACGCACTCCTGCAGCTGGGCTCCAACCTGGTATTTCAATTTTCGGGTATTGCTTTTAATATTCCTGTCAAAGATCTTTATTTCTCCTTCATATTTTTTTCTTAAGCCCAGGATAGTTTCTATCAATGTGGTCTTCCCCACACCGTTATGCCCGATAATACCTACGACTTCATTTTCTTCCACTGTAAAACTAACATTATCGATAACCTTTTTTACCCCGTATTTTTTTGAGAAAGAATTAACTTGTAAAGCATTCACTTAATTTTTTACCTCCTATGCTTAATTTTCCTATGTTATACATCAGATCATCATAACCATATTGCAATGCTTCCGGTGACATATTCTCAGGCTTGAAAACAACCTGGGTTAAATTATAACGGTCCCAGTTAAAATCAATAATCCTGTCCCGGCTTAACAAATCAAAGTATAGTTTCGTCCCGGGGAATGGTGTCAAATTACCTACGCACGGATATTTAATGTCATTCTTTACTATAAATTCATATATGCTGTCAAAAACCGACTCGTCATCTTCATCAAGCCCTACAATAAAGGAACCAAAGATTTCAATCCCGTAGCTTCTGATATTTTTTAATAATTTACCGTATTCATCAACTACATTGACTCTGGATTTATTAATTTTTTCAATATTATTCTTATTAACACTTTCAATTCCGATAAAAACGGATCTGAGTCCGGCTTTGGCAGCCAATTCCAGCATTTCATGACTCTTCCCGAGGGTGATGCTCATCTGTCCGCCCCATATTTTGTTCAGCGGAATCATTGCATGGAACAGCTTGGCTGCATAGACAGGGCTTCCTATCAGGTTATCATCCGCGAATAGAATTAAATCATCGTTCATATGGCTGATTTCGTCACATACATCCTCTACTTCCCTGTAGCGCATTCTTCTCCCGAACATATTCTTTACACAGCAGAAGTGGCAGTCGTTGGGACATCCCCTGGTAGCCATGATTGCATTCATGCTTCCTCTTAACCCTTCATATGCCGGTCCTTTCATCAAATCCAGACGTGCCCGGGGGAGCTTTGCAATATCAACGGGGACAGTACATTTATATGTACTCTTTGCCTTTCCTATTAAATAATCATCAATAAATTCCATCCATGAGTATTCGCCTTCTCCGATAATTACCGTATCCGCATGCTGTAAGGCTTCTTCAACCATAAAGCTTACATGTATGCCCCCAAGAACCACATGGGCCCCCCGCCTTCTGAATTCGTCCGCCAGCTTGTACATCCTGTTTGCATGCATGGTCATTCCTGACAGGCCAACAATATCAGCCTCCAAAAAATCGCTTATCAATCCATGTGCTTCATCGATTACCTTAAGTTCAATATCCTTCCGGGAAGTCAGCATTGCCGCTATATAAGGAATTGACAGCATGGGCGTAATTATTCTGTTTTGATTTGCATTTCCTGACATTGCTCCAAATTGATTGTCTATTCCGACTGAAATTAATATAATCTTTAACACTTCTTCCCTCCCTTGTGCTTCCTGCGGTTACATTCTGGGAACATCCATCCGGAAATTGATTTCCCATATGGGCAGTTTTCTCATACAAGATAAATTTCTATCTTTTTTTGTGATTCTTTGATTAAAATAATACATCCAATAATCAATTAAAAAATCCTGGTCTTCCTGTTTTAAAGCTTCCAGTACTTCGTTTACCAGGCTCAATATGCATATATCCTGTTCATCCTCCATTTTCCTGCTTTTCGGCAGACGGTTAGCCAGACATCCTCCCAGACACGTCCCAACGTATTCGCATTCCTTACAGATCCCATTATGTTCTTTATGCCTTGATTCACGAAAATGATTCATCATATTATTTCTAAGGGATAAAAATTCTTCTGATATGGAGCTCATCTTATCACAATGCTGATACCATCCGTCCTCCATGGGAATAAACTGACACGGAAGCAGGTTGTAATCTGAATCAATAATCATAAATAAATTAGAGCCTGCGGGACATCTCCTTGTAGTCATCAATGAAATAAAATCCTTCTTAAATTGACCGGAATAAGATAATTCAGATTTTTCATACGATATATAGCTTCTATACTTAAGTACGACATTTACTATTCTTTTTAAACTGTCCCTGTAAAATTCTCTGTCCGTTTCATATCCGCTTCCCTTATTCACACCAACCACCGGCGTATAGCGGATATAGGCCGCGCCGGATTCAAAGGCAAATTCCGCCATGCTTTCTATTTCCGACACATTATCTGCATAAATCGTACAGCCCTGTGAAAAATACATTTTGTTCTTCTGCAGCAGCTTGATATTATTTACGATAATATCCCATGTATCGTTTCCGGTAATGGCCTGATGCTTTTCTTTTTTTAACGTATGTAAGCTTATTCTTAAATTTACATTCTTACTTTTTAAAAAATCAATGATTCCCTGATCAATCAGTAACCCATTGGTTGTGACATTCACCCAGAAGCCGTTCATAACAGCAATTTCTACGGCTTCTTTAAAATATGGATAGATCAGCGGTTCTCCGCCGGACAGGGTAGTGTATCTGAACCCAAATGCCTTTCCTTCCTTAAAAATGATCTTAAGGTCCTCCGGCAGCAGAACCGGACAGTTTTCCTCTACCCAGGCACCGCAAAAAACACATTTCATATTGCATTTTTTTGTTAAAAAGACATCTAAATTCATTTTATCCCCCATCTGCCGCCATAGCGTCATGTGAATCCTGAGCGAAAAGAACCCTCCGTGCTTTATGCCGGCTGAAAAATACTTTTCTTTCAGCCTATTCCCTTGCCGTATACTTCAAAAAATTTAATCTTTACTATTATGCTTTTATATGTTAATATTTTACATCATAGCCATTTTGTATATTTTTGCATATATTTTTATATTTCCTATGTCTAAAGAGAGCATTTCTGAATTTTATGCAATAATTATTCTTTAAAATACCTGCCTTTCTTACAAAAGGTGCATTTTTATTCATGCTTTTCTTTTATACACTTTAGTCTATAAAAACATGTGATATTAATAAATTACTTTTTATTACAAAAACCAATTGCTTTACGTTGCTTTTTGTACATATTTGTAATATGATAATAGCGGAGATTGCATTTTGGAGGTTTTAATGGATAAAAAGCTTTCAATTATACTTGTCGAGGATGATCCTGCTGCTTGCAAAGAATTTAACGATTATATTGAGGAATTGGACGATATATTACTAACCGGGGTTACAAATGATGCAGCTAAAGCAATGGAATACATAAAAGATTTTTTACCGGATGTGATCATATTAGACTTAGAGCTTCATAAAGGCAGCGGAAATGGGTTCACTATATTGCAGGAATTAAGACACCTTTTTTTTAGTGTGAAGCCTTATATTTTAATAACCACCAACAATTCCAGCCAGGTCACCTATGAATCGGCAAGACAATTAGGTGCCGATTTCATCATGTCAAAGCACCAGACAGATTATTCCGTAAAGAACGTCGTTGATTTTCTAAGGATTATGAAGCCTGTAATCCACAGCCGGAAGCAGGAAGCATCCGTAATGCATTCTGCTACGGAATCGCCTGACATAAAGAATAAAAGAATGATACATAGAATCAGTACGGAACTCAATGATATCGGAATCAGCCCCAAGGTCATCGGATATCAGTACCTGATCGATGCCATACATCTTATAATAAAGCAGCCGACGCAAAATCTGTGCACTGTCATCGGGGAGAAATATGGCAAAACAGAATCCAGTGTGGAGCGTGCCATGCAAAATGCAATAAACAAAGCATGGCGGACCTCCGATATTGATGATTTATTAAGATATTACACCGCCAGAATCCATTCAGATAAAGGGGTTCCTACAATGACGGAATTCATTTATTATTACGCCAACAAACTAAAAAACGAATACTTATGAAAGCCCGTACCGCCGCTTTCACCGGTGTATAATAAACAAGCTACACACAGGTGCAGCTTGTTAGCATAATGATTATACCTAGATAGAAAGCCATCTCCATAATTTTATCCAGAAATCCATCATATGGCAACCCTCCTTGTATCCTTTTAGTTAAGTATAAAAGAAACAAGCAGAAAATTAAGTTTGTTATTGTATTGTATTTTTCATTAGAAATCGTTATTTTCTAAAAAGAAGGTGATAGCAATGTTAATAACAATAATTAAATATTTTGCCATAATATTCTGCAGCTTCTATATATATTTGAAATTACTGCATATAAGGCCAATAAAGAAAACGAAGCTTTCTTTTATTATATTCATTGCACTCATCTTACCTGTAATATACTTATCGAGAAAGTATGCGGCACCTCTCAGTATTTATATTATGATTTCTTTATTTGTTTTTTTCGTAAAAATCGTTCTAAAGACATCGTTAAACCTATCCTTGATCGTATCGGCTATTTCATTCGCAATAGCATATTCCATATTTTTAACAGCTGCAGCTCTCATGTACCCGGCAGGATATCTTATTGCCCTTTTCCTGGACGAGTATCCCTCTGATTTGGTTTCTATTATCTGCATCGGCATGCTCCAGCTGCTGCTGACAGCCGTTCCGTTCAGGTTCAAGCGTTTAAAAAACGGGATGCCGTTTTTATATGAATACGGCTCAAGTGATACGGGTGTCTACATCAGTATTTCACTGCTGCTTGCCGCTTCACTGTTTGGTATGAGCAGAAAGGCGGACCTTGTCTTTATTATTCCTGTTTTCTTTTCCTTGATCTGCGGTCTTGCACTTTTATTTTGGTGGAAAAACAGTCTAACCCAAAGCTACATTGAAAAAGTAAAGATAAACGAAATAGAAGAATTAAAAATGCATCTGCACAAAAGTGACCGGAAGATTGAACAGCTCAAAAGCCATAACTACGAACTGTCAAAAATCATACATAAGGATAATAAGCTTATACCGGCCATGGTATATACGATCAAAGAATACCTTTTTTTAGTCGGCCGTGAAATAAATAATGGGGAACAATTGATAAAAGCCAAAGAACTATTGGCTCATTTAGAAGGTATGCTGCAGGAGCGTTCCGATATTTTAGAAAAGTATGAAATAAAATATAAGATACTTTCCGCCACTAATGTGCTGACCATAGACGCCTTACTGTCCTACATGTTCCGGAAGGCGGCCGAATATCAGATTAGCTTTGATTTGTCCTTATCAGGAAGTGTGAAATATATGGTCGATAATATCATCAGTGAGTTGGATATGCGGACATTACTTGCTGATTTAATAGAAAATGCAATTATAGCAACCAAAAACCCGGCAAGGAAAAATATTATGATCCATATGGGAATCACCGGAAGCTGCTATTGTATCGATATTCTTGACAGCGGCATACCCTTCACAATAGAAACGCTTTTAAATCTTGGAATAAAACAGACTACCACTCATACCAATGAAGGCGGCAGCGGTATCGGACTAATGACAGCCTTTGATATCATAAAAAAATACCGGGCCAGTTTTATTATAGAGGATTTCGTAATTAATAACCTCTTTACTAAAAAAGTATCGGTATGTTTTGATGATCTGGAACAATACCGGATCAATACCATGCGGATCTGTGTGAAGGAAACGCTTTCAAACCGTGCCGATATCATATTCGTAAACAATAATGTAAGCGTCCAGTGAGTACAAACCGGTAATTTTTCTCCTTCGGCCGGATATAAAGTGAGATAAAAGGTTACAAAGCCCATGCGCCGGGATTGCTTACGGGCAGGATAGTAAAAATACGGTTCAGCTTGATAAAATGCGGAGTGATGGTATTCAGGTGCCGGATTCGTCAATACTGGGAAGTATAATTGCCGGCAGCTGCAGCAGGTAAAATTGATTTAAATATTGATTTAAATATCTTGATTTATAACATTAAGACCTACTAACAGAAGAACTGTCGTACCACGGTGGTATGCTCCCTTAAGGCAGACAGATAAAAATTTGCTGTCTTAAAGGGAGCAGCTCATCGTTTATTATTATATTACGGCAGCTCATATTAATTTGGATTTTAATCCGGATCTTAATTTGGTGAGGGAATTTATCTGCCGGAAGGTCTTTCCTTGGCTTTATCGGCTTCGGCCGCATTCTTTCTCGCTTCTTCTTTATTCCGGCGCATTTCTTCCACGGTTTTCTCAGGAACCCGGATTCCCTTATAATTCCAGTGAGGAATCAGATTTCCCGAAGACAATCTTACCTTGGCGGCGGCGATTTCCTCCCGGTATTGCGGCAGCCAGGCTTCCTCAGCCGCCAGCATCTCGTCAACCATCTGACAGATCTCTGCCGGTGTGCAGACAGCCCCGGTAAGGGGATCCATAAGCATGGCCTGACGGAGCAGGGAGATGTCTCCGGCAGCCGCAGCTTCCACCGCCAGCCGCTGCACCCAGATGCTCTGGGAGCATACGGCCGCACAGCCCAGCGGCAGATCGCCTATCCTGGGGATATTGATACCGTTGGCATCCACATAACCCGGTACCTCAACCACGCTTTCATAAGGAAGATTTGTGATACAGCCTTCATTCATGACATTAAAATGTCCCCGGTATATGCGGCCGGTTTCCAGGCTTTCTATAATATAGGAACCATGCTCCTGACTGCGGTTTTGTTCCAGATATTGCTTCGCCGGCTCCTTCATCCAATTAGGGAAATCATCCTCGAACCAATTGCGGCCTTCACGGCATACCCGAAGGTACCCGCCGGTCTCACCGTTGATCCATGTACCAAGATCGATCCACTGCTCCAGTTCCTCCGGCCGCTTACGGTACCAGGCCACATATTCGGACAGATGCCCGTTTGACTCGGTGGAGTAGCAGCCGAAGTTCTTTAATACATCGATTCTTACCTTTTCCGTTTTGGAGAGCTCCTCATGTGCCAGATAGGCCGGTAAAAGCCTGGGCAGCATATCCTCACCTTTGTGCTTTACGGAGATATACCAGGTCTGATGATTTATTCCGGCGCAGATAATATCCACTTCCTTCATATCCAGTCCAAGAGCTTTCGCGATCTGATGGTGGCCGCCCTGAACACCATGGCATAAACCGATGGTCCTGACCTTGCCATATTTGTTCGCAGCCCAGGTTATCATGGCGTTCGGATTCGAATAATTAAGCATGACGGCTCCGGGAGCAGCCACCTCCCGAATATCTCTGCAAAAATCCAATATGGCCGCTATCCCCCGCTGACCATACATAATTCCGCCGGCACACAGGGTATCTCCCACACATTGGTCTATTCCGTACCTGAGAGGGATCTCCACATCCATCTCAAATGCTTCCAGCATTCCGATACGAACACAGTTAATGATATACCGTGCCCCCTGAAATGCCTCCCTCCGGTCCGTCGTGGCATGGATTTTAATATCTATGCCGTTTTCCTCCAGGTCTCTTTGGCACAGGGCTGTGACCATATCCAGGTTATGCCGGTTAATATCCGTGAAAGCCACCTGAATATTATGGAATTCGGGAACTGTCATCAGGTCAGAGAATAACGTCCGTGTGAAGCCTACGCTTCCGGCACCGATAAAGGCTATCTTAAATGACATAAATTACATCCTCCTATGATTGTATTTTTATTATGTTCCATATAATCAGTACGGAAATATTATAATAAATAGTAAACACAAGAAAGGAAAGAATTCTGTACTCGCTTTCATCATGTAAGAAATTATGATATAATAAAAACACAGCGAGCATGATCAGGCTTGCATGAAGCATGCGGTCGGAGCTGGAGATCATGAATACGCCCTATGTTCATGATATAGTACAAAGCGGAATGAGGATTTGCAAGCTTGCTTGTGAATTCTGATTGGAGCAGCAAGACCATGAATACGCCTTATATTCATGATTTAATGCAAAGCGGAATAAGGATTTGCAAGCCTGCTTGTGAATTCCGATTGGAACAGCAAGACCACGAATACGCCTTATATTCTTAATATAACATGTTAGCCGGATTAATCCGAGAGCAGGTTGTGACAAGCTCTGTTTTCATTTTATAATAGCTTTTATGTATAATACTCTCGGTCTTTTGTGTTTGATCCGCTTGTATCCATGATATAGGAAAGCTCAGTCTGAGGAAAGCAATGGTGAGATTATGACGGATTTTTCTGTAGATAGTATTTATAACCGTATCAATATGAACTGCATGCTTCAGGTAAAACGGTATTACGCGGTGAACTATGATTTTTTTGAGATGGAGCCCCATGCCCATGAGGAATTTGAAGTGATGTATGCAGCCTCCGGCAGCTGTACCGTATTCTACTGGACAAAGGATAGGAACAAGGAGAAGCTGTTCCTTAAGGAAGGCGAATATGTTATCATCGACTGTAACATCCTCCATCAGCTGGAGGTTGCAAGAGGAACAAAATGCCGCGTGCTGAATCTGGAGATAGCGATTCGCTCCCAGAAGAATGGGGCACTCCTCCCATATGCCTTTGAAAAGTCCAAATCCTTTCAGAACTTCATGAAGCTTTGGATACCCGTATTCAAGGGGTATGATGATACGGGCAGTCTTCATACGATTATAAGGTCGCTGCATAAGCAAATGCAGATCCCCATGGAGGAACCGGAGAATCAGCTGCTGCAGAATCTGATGCTGATACAATTCTTAATAGAAGCAGGCAGACAAAGTGCCAAAAGGCATCCTGCGGAAAGCGGTGATAAATATGTAAGAAAGGCTCTTTTATACCTGGCAGATCATTTTGAAGAGGATATCAGGATAATCCATATCGCCAAAGAGATCGGGATATCGGCGGCTTATCTGCAGAGGATATTCAAGGAACAGACGGGAAAGACGTTGGTGGATAAGATGAATGAGCTCAGGATCCAGAAAGCGAAAATTCTTCTGGAAACCAGCCGGCTGCCCATTATAGATATTGCAGTCAGCGTTGGATATAACAACCGTCAGCATTTTACTTATACCTTCCTGAAGATGACCGGCTCCTCGCCTTCCGTATACCGTAAGCATAGAGGAAATTATCTTGTATTCGAAGGATTTGGGAAGGATATATAACATAGTCTGATAAAAACCAAGCTGATTGCCGGGCAGGCTGTCAGCTTGGTTTTCAGGCTCTGTGTTAATAGTTGGGGTATATTAAAAAACATACTTCCAACATTTATTATAGAACGGTTTCTTATTATTTGGTTCGCTTATTTAAATGATCATCCAGCTTGCACCGAGAAGAATTATCTTCGCCCGGCGGAGCTATACTCCGGAATACGCCGAGAAGCCGCCGTCCACAGGAATTACCACACCATTGATAAAGCCCGAGGCATCCTCATTCACAAGGAAAAGCAGAACACCCACAAGCTCCTGCGCCTCGCCAAAACGGTTCATGGGCGTGCTGTTTAATATCTTCTCGGAACGTTTTGTAAAACTGCCGTCCGGGTTCTTAAGCAATGCTTCGTTCTGGTTCGTCACAAAGAAGCCGGGAGCGATACCGTTCACCCTGATCCCTACCTTGGACAGATGGACTGCCAGCCACTGGGTAAAGTTCGATACTGCCGCCTTCGCACCGGAATAGGCCGGTATCTTGGTCAAGGGAGTATATACATTCATGGAGGAGATATTGATGATGGTGCAGCCCTCTCTTCCCACCATGTCCCTGGCGAATTCCTGGGAGGGAAGAAGCGTTCCAAGGAAATTGAGGTCAAAGACGAACTTAATTCCCTGATCGTCCAGATCAAAAAAGGTTGTGACACCCTCTTCCCTTGCGGTCAGGTCCTCCGGGAACAGATATTCCTTTGTGGTGGTTCCTTTAGGATGATTGCCGCCTGCTCCGTTCAGAAGGATATCGCAGGGTCCGAATTTCCCGTTAATGAGACTGTGAGCTGCTTTTAAACTATCCCTATCCAATACGTTGGCTTCCACGCCTATGGCTGTTCCGCCCTTCTTAACAACCTCACCGGCTTTTTTCTGTGCATTGGCCAGATCCCGGTCAAGGATCGCAACCTTCGCCCCGCAGGCGGCCAGGGCATCAACCCAGTGGCCTCCAAGAACACCGGCTCCGCCGGTAACCACTGCAACCTTATTACTTAAATCTATATGAAAAGGCAATTTCATGAACATACTCCATTCTGCCGCTTTTAAACAGCTTAATTCTTTATCTATCTGTTTCCCCCTGATTGCATGGAAACCATATTGATCAGTATGCCGACTTATAATCAGTGAGGTAACACTGTTCCGGCTGTCTTCTCCATAGTTTCCCATATTCCTGTCAGGTACATCGCTCCCAAAGCACGGTCATAAAGACCATAGCCCGGTCTTCCGGTTTCACCCCAGATCATTCTTCCGTGGTCCGGACGGACATAGCCGGAGTAATTATTCTTATGCAGCGCCTTGACGATCTCGACGATGTCCAGGGAGCCGCAGGAGGAATAATGTGCGCTTTCTTCAAAGCTTCCGTCTTCGAATAATTTCACATTCCTGATATGCATAAAATGAATACGGCCCATGGCTGCGTATTTATCCACCATCTTTACAATATTGTTAAAGCTTGCGCAGCCCAGAGATCCGGTACAGAAGGTCAAACCGTTATAAGGGTCGTCCACCAGCTTTAAGAAACGGTCAAGATTGGCTTCATTGGTAATAATCCTGGGAAGTCCGAAGATGGGATACGGCGGGTCATCCGGATGGATCGCCATCTTCACGTCGCACTCCCGGGCAACGGGTATGATTTCCTTAAGGAAATGCTCCAGATTGCTCCACAGCTTTTCTTCATCCACTTCCTTATACCGGGCAAATACTTCCGCTAATTGCTCCTTGGTATAGCTGGCATCCCAGCCCGGCAGGGAAAGCTCGCCCTTCAAGGGGTCCATTCTGGCCAGCTGGTCCTTATAATATACCAGCGCCGTGGATCCGTCCTCAAGGACCTTATCCAGCTGTGTTCTGGTCCAGTCGAATACCGGCATGAAATTATAACAGATCACCTTAACACCGGCCTTTGATAATCTGCGGATATTCTCCTTATAGTTCTCAATATACTTCTGACCGGACGGAAGTCCCAGCTTGATATCCTCATGTACGGGCACGCTCTCAATTACGTCAAACTTAAGCCCTGCCTTCTCCACTTCTTCTTTCAAGCTGTCTATGCTTTCCTGACTCCATACCTCGCCGACCGGCACATCATAGATAGCGGTCACGATGCTGTACATACCGGGAATCTGCCGGATATAGCCTATCTTTACCGGATCATCCTTCCCATACCAACGAAATGATAATTTCATAAACGAACCTCCAATCCTTATATGTGATATTACATTGCTATTACGGGTTTATGGTTTTATTATACCGGTATTCCATATGTTTTCCTATGTTTTAATTGCTGATTGACTTGCAAAAATTGCTGTGTTAGAATGTCATATACTATGTTAACAATCATTTCCTAAGGGCGAAAATGGGGGCACATATGAATAGCAAAATACATCAGTATCTCACCCGGCAGAGCATGCTGACCAATGAATACGAGGTATTCCATTATTCCGATACCAGTCTGGATAAGGTAAATCTCCACCACCATGATTTCTATGAGTGCTATCTCTTCATCTCCGGTGATGTAACCTATATTATTGAAGGACGGACTTATTCCCTAATGCCCGGTGATATTATACTGATTAATTCCAGGGAGCTTCACCAGCCCATCATAAACAGTCTGACCAGGCCTTATGAGCGCATTGTCCTGTGGATTGATAAGGACTTTCTCGGCAGTCTTTCTACGAATACTACCGACTTAAAGAGATGTTTTGAAGATACAAAAAAAGAGAATGTCATCCGGACAGATAACCAGGCCCAGCAGCATGTAAGCACGGTTCTGACCAAGCTTCTTTCTCTTGAGAATTATACGGGGCTCGGACAGGAGCTTCTCTATAAAGCATATCTTATGGAGCTCTTTGTCTTTTTGAACACATTGTTGTTTCAAAGCAATGCAAGGCTCAATATCGAGATAAAAAAGAGCAATTTAATCGATGAAATCATTCTTTATATCAACAGCCATCTGACGGATGAGATCAGTATCGATGAGCTGTCCGCACGGTTTTATATCAGCAAATTCCACCTTCTGCGGGAATTTAAGAGGCACTCGGGCGCAACGATTCATAAATACATCATTCAAAAGAGATTGATTCTGTCCAAGGAATATATCTTAAACGGCATGCCCATCAAAAGTGTGTATGAGCATGCCGGATTTGGAGATTATTCGAATTTCTTCCGTGCTTTTAAGAGCGAATACGGTGTGACTCCAAAGCAGTTTTATGAGATGATGCGGCGGTAAGTATTATTGATAAATCATCGGCTGCTGTATGTCCATCCTCCTGTTACCTTTTTCTTTTGCCCTGGAAGGTTACAATCTGTAATGCTTTACAAGCGCATGAAAAATGTTATTAGTCCAGCTAATTTCTCTCAGCGCTGCTGAGAGTTTTTCGTTATTCTTATAAGTATCATAAAATTGTTTCATACGCCAGATATTTTGAGCTGAACCCCCCTGGATGCCTATATATTGTTTTTGAATAAAATCAGAAAAATCTTTAACTATGGCTTTTCCCCATCCACTGGCTTTAACCTTTTTACTTATGTATCTTCCTATGTCCCAATACATAGAAATAAGTTCGCGATTTCTATACCCTGCCCTCATAGGCTTTCCATGCTTGATCTCTTAACTTAGCAATTCGACATTGTTTCAGAAGTATGCCCTCACCATGTTTCACAAATACAACATTTTACTCATCAAATTTCTTCAGTTCCTCTTCGCACTTCATCATTCGTTCCTCATAGCCATCTATCTTTGTATCCAGATAAGCCAAAGTATTCTGTAGCTCTTCCACTTTCTCTGCAAGCTGTCTTCTCTGCTCTACCAGCAGCTCCTTCCTCAGATTCACCGTGGCAATTCCCTGCTGGAATAAATCCACGTATTCGATCAGACTTTCGATAGAAAGTCCTGCACCTCTCATACATTTAATAAACTTCACCCAACGGCAATCTTCTTCATCATAGTCCCGGTTACCGCTGCTATTACGGCTCACCGGTGGAATCAACTTAATTCGTTCATAATATCGGAGTGTATCCTGGGACAGACCGAATTTTTTGCTCACTTCTGTAATCGTCATACATTGCCGCCTTTCATATTAAGAAGAGACCCTCTCGGGAACATCTCCATATCTCTGTTCATAATCTGAAGATCATTATTTCTTATCTTATAACAGGTCCTACAATCCGGTGGGGTACATAGGCTTCTTCCAGATATGCGATCTCTTCTAAGCTCAGCTTCACCGGCACAGCGCTTACCGCGCCGTCCAGATGAGATATATCCGTAACACCGACAATTGCCGAAGCCACGGGTTCTTTCTGCAGCAGCCATGCAAGGGCAACCTGTATCATCGTTAAACCAAGTTTATCTGCAAGTTCCGATACACGTTCTATTATGGGTCTGTCCACTTCTTCCGAAGCTCCGTATTTCCACATGGCAACCTTATCCTCTGCCGACCGTTTTGTCCTTTCCGATATATTCCGCACAAGCCTTCCCGCGGCCAGCGGGCTGTAAGGTGTAACTGCAACCTTGGCGTCGATGCAATAGGGAAGCATTTCTCTTTCTTCCTCGCGGTAAAGCAGATTGAGATGGTTCTGCATGGATACAAAGTTTGCCCAGCCGTGCTTCTCAGCTGCATTCCTTGCTTTTTGGAACTGCCAGGTAAGCATTGCAGAAGCACCGATATATCTGGCCTTACCCGCTCTTACCACATCATTAAGCGCTTCCATTGTTTCTTCAATAGGCGTATCATAATCCCAGCGGTGAATGATATACAAATCCACATAGTCCGTTCCCAAGCGCTTTAAGCTGTTATCAATCTCCTTAAGAATAGCTTTTCGTGAATTGCCCGCTCCGTTGGGACCTTCGTGCATTCTCTGATTCACCTTGGTTGCAATCACAATCTCGTCACGTTTTGCAAAATCCTTAAGGGCCCGGCCCAGTATTTCTTCACTTGCGCCAAGAGAATATATATTGGCCGTATCAAAGAAATTAATACCAAGCTCAAGTGCCTTTTTAATAATCGGACGGCTGCTGTCGTTGTCCAAAACCCAGGAATGCGTCCATTTTTGTGCGTCGCCAAAGCCCATACAGCCAAGGCAGATCCTTGATACATCAAGACCCGTATTTCCAAGCTTAGCGTATTCCATGTATTTTCCCTCACTTTCAAAAATTAATATAATCCTCTTCCTTCACCGGTTCCATCCACTCATTGGAATATCCCTCGGTGCAGAGCAAAATCTGTCCGCCCTTGTGATGGATATGCCAGTTGTTGCGGCAGCCGGGTTCAAAGGTCACGTTGGCAATGGGACCTCCCCTGTCAGTCAGTGGCTGCAGATAAGCCTGACCGATAAAGTATTTGGAAAACATTTCGGGCAGCGGATCACCTGTCTTAAAAAGCTCCTTTCTTTCATTATTCATTGCTAAAGTCCTCCTTTCTTTACCGAGCCATTCTTTATTAATCAATCAAAACAAGTTCGTATTCCCGGAAGCCAAGCCCCAGATCCGCGGCAGCCGCAACGGTACGGATACCGTTACGGGATTCCATCCTCTCAATCAGCGAAGCTTTTCCTTCATCCTCCGAATGATAAACCGCGTCTATGCAAGCCTGATCCAGTGCCACCGGATCAGCGGAGGAGAATATCCCGATGTCCGCCATTTCGGGGTCATGGGGATTGGAATCACAGTCGCAGTCTACCGACAATTTATTTGCTACATTTATATATACCAGGTTTTTGCTTCCCATATAATTTATAACCGATTGATCCGCTTCAGCCATGGACTCCAGGAACGAATCCTGGTCGGCTGTAAATGCGTCCTCAAAGACCTCGCTGGCTGCAGCGGTATGTATCCATATTTTTCCGTGGGATGAGGCCACCCCGATGGACATATTCTTCAGCGCACCGCCAAAGCCGCCCATTGCATGCCCTTTAAAGTGGGACAGCACCAGCATGGAATCATAATTTTTCAGATGAGTGCCGACATAGTTTTCTTTCAGATGCCTTCCCTTAGCAACAGGAATCGGCATCTCACCGTCTTCATCCATAATATCGCAGGGAGCAACAGCCAAAAACCCGTGTTCTTCAATGGCTTTCCAATGTTCCTCCGATGTATTTCTCCTGCCGGGATAGGCCGCATTACATTCGGCAATAGTCCCCTTCAGCCTGTGTACCAGATCCTTAATCAGGTCGGGATGCAAAAAGTTATGACCCCCCGGCTCTCCTGTGGAAATCTTGACCGCCACTCTTCCATTGAGAGCAATTCCCACAGCATTGTAAATCCTGACCAGACTCTCAGGTGTAATCTCCTTTGTGTAGTAAACTTTAGATTTTTCCATCATAAGTTCCCCCTTTCCTTGTTGTCTAAGATCAGATATTTAATAACTATTATAACTGTACTACCTGGTGTTAACTCCAAGTCAAGAGAATTTTTCAGACCTTCTGTAAAATATTATAGTAAATTCGTAATTCACCTATTTAATTCGTGTTTGCAAGGGTAAGGGGGGTGCGGACGTTTTCTTGGACTTAACTTGCCAGTCCCAGGAGACTGTCGCAAATAGCCTTGCTGTAAAGCAATGTACAAAAATGAGCTTTGAGTGGTATTATAAATCCCTTTCAAAGCTCATTTTTATGGTATAGATACTATTTTTGTATAAATTACTATCAAAGCTTTATTTTGCAACATCCCCCTATTCTCCGAAATTATGAATTTACTTTTTTATTTAACTTTTATATTTTTATGGAGGGGAGTCTGAAGTATTACTAAGTATTACTCTTTTTATAGAATTTATCCGGGGAATCCCATATAGCTTGTGCACCTCTATCGCCAAAAGCATCCCCATAAAAACATGTTCTGTATAATCTGATTTCTGAGAAGTACGAAATCTAAGGTTACCTACCGGTTGCTTTGCATATGGTCCCCTTTTCCAATGGACCGTATTTATTATTTACTATCATGTTTATTACCATCCTAAAATACTCAAATATTCACGGCTGCGACGTGCGGCCTCAAGGCATCCAAGTCCGTAGTGTTCATCCTGTTCCACTACCACCCACTTCGAACCTGCTTCAATTGATGCGGCCAGAATTGGTTCCCATAGCTGCTGACCAAACCCAACCGGACGGAACTCAAAGCTTCCCGTATCTTCCGCTTCTTCCTTCCCTTCTATTCCAATAAGCTTATAGAGATTTCTAGGGTTTCCTTCCTTAATGAAGTCTTTAAGATGAACAATCTCACACCTGGGTCCGTATTTTTTAATATAAGCCTTAGGATCTTGACCTGCAACCTTTATCCAGCAGGTATCCGGTTCAACCATAAGGATATCTTCCGATATTTGTTCATATATGTCATCAAAACCAAAATGCCCGTTAGGGAGTGTCACAAATTCAAAATCATGATTATGGTACAGGAGCTTCAATCCATGTGATTTCATAACAGTACCGATACGCTTCATCTCAGCAATTACTGTTTCATACCCTGGTGTCAGATGGCGATATTCCTCAGGAAGGTATGGTACTACAATGTATTTACAACCAACAATAAGATAATCATATGCTGCTTTATCTGCGTCTGCTATTAAGTCCGCCAGAGGTACATGTGCGGAGATGGGGATCAATCCGACTTTCTTTAGAGTATCTCGTACATACTCAGGTGTAAGTCCATAAAGTCCTGCGAGCTCAACACCGTCATAGCCCATATTTTTAACATCCTTCATTACGGCTTCAAAATTCTCCGGTGTATTCTCTAAAAGATCGCGCAGTCCGTAGACCTGTATTCCCACAGGAAGTTTACTCATATTTTTTACCTGACCTTTCTAATATTTATATAATTGACACCATCCGCTCCATAGTTCCGGCAATCGGTACAGGAATATATGCAGTACGTGTTATTACTGTAAGCTTAACCTGATGTATACCTGCTGATAAACCGCCCTCACACAGAACACGGATTTGGAGAGGCTCGTCGTATTCCCATTTATATGTAGTCACAGTCTTCATCTCATCCAGGGTGAACCAGTCCTCTCCGTCAACACTGCAGCGGATGTTTGTTCGTGGACACGGGACACCGTTAACGGATGCTTGAATGTCATTTACCATTGAGAGCGGGATTGCACGGTAATAAGTAATGTTAGTCAGGAGTGAGAAGCCTTCTATATGCCCATTCTCCGTATAATTTTTGCATGAACCCTCAATAAATACATTATTATCAAACATTCAGATACCCCCTTCTATTTCTGCGATATATCGGCGCAGCATTGCCTGATGCTCAAGGACCTGCTCTTTTTCTACTGTTGGCTTTCCGGGGAGCGTCCAACGGTTACCTTCATACTCAGTCGATACATATCCGTCATAACCGTTGCTGTGGAGATATCGGAGAATCTCATAATAATCAGCAGAATACTCTTTACCATCAACCATTTCGAAGGTTTTAAAATGAAAATGTTTTATATATTTCCAATATTCATCCATAATGGCAACGGGATTATTCTCATAGCCATCGCAAAGTGCTGCAAACATATGGTCCGTTCCATTCATTATTAGTTTTGCAAAATCGTCCTTATACCTATGTTCACCGGGATTTCGTATACTGCGTCCATCCAATCCTTGGGCAAACAGATCTTCGACATAACGTATCAGCTCCGGATTAGCACCCATAGAGATACAGTATTCACTCATGACACGCGGCAACCTTCGAAAAAATATTCCACAATCCACTACCAAACCACAATAAGGTGAATCCACACGCTTCATCACTTCTATAAAATCCTGTGTTGCCGGTGTATCAAAGCTCATACCTGCATGAATTTCAAGAGCGAAGGTAACATCGTATTTTTCGGCATATGGCAGAAGCGGCTCAATTACAAAACCGGGTACCATTGAAACAAGACGGATCAGATGAATTCCCAGTCTGTGTGCAAGCTTAATCTCATGGATTAACAAGTCAATGCATTCCCGCTTTGTAAGGGTGCGGTTGTCGTATAGGTTTGTATTCAGAAATACATCCGCACATACAGGCTTAAGATTGTATTTCGCAACAATGCGGTCCCAATCAGCCAAATCTGTTTCAGATGGATGCGGCGTGCCATGAATGGATTGATCAGGAAGTATTTCAACTCCCTGAACACCATCCGCAGCCAGAAAGTGAAATATGTCTTCCAGGCTCATTCTTTTATGCATGAACTCATACTGCAGGCTGTACAAGCTCACACAGGTCTTAATTCCCATATTATTATCCTTTCATGAAACGTTAAAATTCAACGTCATACTTTACTGTTTCCGATCCGATTTTTTGCTCCGGAATGAATAATGCCGGACTCATAGCTTCAATTTCTTCCGCAGTAACAGAACGTCCTAATTCTTGAGAAAGGAAGATACCATCTGTAAAGAGCAGCTGCGAAAGAGCAATTTCCGGAGTGTTATAACGGGTAGTATCGTCAAGTATACCCAGTTTATAAGCAAGCCACATGCTCTGGTTATCGTTATAAAGCATCATGCGCGGATCCTTACGGGCTTCAATAATGCCATTCTCATCGCAGTTAAGATCAATTGAAATAAATCTGCCATTCTTCTCACCGTGGAACTTCAACTCAGGCTCACCGCCCCACGCAGGTCTTCTCATACCCGGGCGTGCAAATTTACCGCCGACAGTATCGGTGTCGATGATTTCAAGCCCTCCTTTAGAACCCAGCACATATGTCATAGCGTAATCTTTGTAATTAATCGCTGTAGCGGCAAGGAAATGGAACCCGATACCGTTCTCGAATTTTGCAAAACCATCGCTTATATCCTCAACACCAAAGCCGTCAGGATTTGTAACAAGCTTCGGATCAATATCCACCCCGCGAGTTGCGAAGCCCGAGACACTCTTAAGCTTAGGCTGCCCTAAGATATAAAGGATCTGTCCTATAACATAGATTCCCAAGTCAATCGCTGCAGCATGGCCGGCTATACGTTTTGAATAAAAATCACTGGTGAATTCCGGAAGATCATAACCGGGGCGGCGGCGCCGTGTCAGCTGTTCCAGATTCACAAAGTAGGGAGTTCCAATCTCACCGGAAGCAATCATGTCGCGCGCGACACGTGTCTGCGGCGTCATAATGGAACTTATCTGCACATGGAATTTACGCCCCAGCTTCGCAGCACAGTCAACCATCAGCTTCGCATCATGATAGGATGCAGCAGCAGGCTTCTCACAGTAAACATCAAAACCGGCTTTCATAGCAGCAATTGAAATCGGAGTATGATAGTTGTTATGTACGCACACATCTATCGTGTCTATATCATCGCGCTTAAGCATCTCACGGAAGTCTGTATACAGGTCTTTTTTATCAAAACCGTATTTCTCTCCCCATGCAGCAAGTCTCTCCGGAACGACTTCCGCTATTGCCACCACCTTTGCGGTAAAGCCTAATAGCGCAGCGTTCTTTTGAATATTTTCATAAATAACCATATGACGGTGCGAGATCATACCTCCGCCAATAATACCAACACGAATTTCGTTCATATATTTTACCTGCCTTTCAAATATTATTCTTAGCTTTTGCTTCAAAGTGTCTTATCATCTTGTGGTGCCGTCCCACCTGCTCCATGGGATCCATATATATGTTACAGCCTTGATCAAAATAATCTCTCTGGCCTTCATACTCAGATGAGATATATCCATCCCAATTGTTTTCAACCAATACCTTTATGGCATTCTCATAATCAATGGCCGGCTCAGTATCTTCGCCGTTTATTTCTGCCATCTCAAAAAATTTACCGTGAATATGCTTACTGTAAGGTAAAACCTCTGTAAGCCACTTCGGATCGTCGTAGATGAAGAAATTAAGTTTATTTACAGCAGAGCAGTCAACAGCATTGCCACCCATTTTTTTAACATCCTCCGCTGATAACGGAGCATGCGCTCTGTATGCCTGGTCAATCTTTGCTAAGATATCAGGATCTGCGCCGTCACGTATCAGTCTCTTGCGCGCCGAAGCCGATATGCCCTTTGTAAATATGGCCAAATCAGGAACAAATCCGGCAGCAGGACTGCCCGTACGAAGTACTATTTCAAGCCAGTCCTGAGTCCACCATGTATGAATTCCCCGAGGAGTGTGAATTTCCGTAGCTATCTGGATATCCAATTCTTCGGCAAGCGGCAGGCATGCGGCGAGTATGCCCACGTCCTCCTTGCGGAATACGCCCGTACGATAGACCTTGAAGCCCAGCCGGGCTGCCATGCGGATATCCGCCATGGTAATCTTAACGCTTTCTTTGTCAGTCAGATAACGGTTGGAATACATAGTGGTAAATACATCTGCACCGAAGGACTGAGCCTTTAAATTGTATTTTTGGAGCCAGCCTTGCCATATATTAAGATCTTCATCATTAATCACACGATCATTTTCTCTCATACTCGGTAACGGCATCTGTTCAAGCAGTACCTCGACGCCATCAGCTTCCAGTCCGTTATTGCCGACTGCTGCCATACAGCTTTCCAAGTCGCGTTTTCCGATATAATAGTCCTCCTGAAAGCTATAAAGAGATACACATAATTTAATTGACATAATCTTTACCTCCGGTATTATATTTCAAATTCTAAATATGCCTTACTGCCGCCAATCCCTTTCGGCATATAGATGACATCAATACCAACAACGACTTCCAGCTTATGCTTACCCTTAGGAAGCTTGTGATCTCTCAGCACCACGGTTCTAAGCTTTTCGCCGTATTCCCAGTGATAGCTGGACACAGTAATAATCTCGGCGAGCTTAAATTCCTCAGCTGTTTTCATGATGAGGCGGATGTTATCCGGGTTCTCACGTACACCGTCCATATAAACTTCAAACTGATTTATCTGGCTGAGAGGCACGCCCATGTAGTAAGGGACACGTACGCCGAATTCATAGCCTGAGATATTTCCGTTTTGCTCATAGGCCTTTACTCCTTCCTCACCTATCAGATACTTTTCGTTCATATAACCACTCCTTATTTTACTTTATTGTTATACCGCTTTTCTTTTATATATTTCAGGCGTCCAGATCATATATTTACGTATTGCGGCGGTCATGCGACCGCCGCGGTACTTAGTAATATCATGGTTATTATTATTGATCGCCGGTACCATAGATTTTGCCAATATCCTGTACACCCATGCCACGTAATTCTAAGCCTGCGATATTGGATCTTGTCAGAGCTAATCCTGTGCCGGAATAAAGAGCGACGGACACATAGTTTTCTCTGAAATGCTGCTGCAATTCTGCATATGCTGCCTTACGTGCAGTTAAATCTATAGTTGCATAGCAACGTGCCGCTATCTCAGCATACTCTTCGTTCTTATAACCGCATCCGCCCATTACATCAGAGAATTTGTAGTGAATACCATCCGTACAACGTACCGGCTCTGTATAATAAGCAAACTGCTGAGATGAGAAATACATATCAAAATCGCCCTGTGCAAGTGCTGCAAAGTGAACCGGGAATTCTTCCACTACCATCTCGACATTAATCCCGCCCTGACGCAACAGCTCCTGAATCATGATTGTCACCGCGGTTTCACTGGAGCTGCGGAACCTCAGGGTTATTCCCTCCGGATAACCGGCTTCCGTTAATAACTGTTTTGCTTTCGCATAGTCCGGTTTATAGATTTCCGGCTTTACACCATCCCACATAGGTCCAAGGCTGGAAACGACAGTATCCTGAATTTCACCAAAGCCGCTGGCTCCAACCATTCGCAGAGCTTCCTTGTCAAGGCACCAGTATACCGCCTCGCGGATACGAACATCCTCAAGAAGTCCGCCCATACCGCTGTTCAAGAATATGGTAGCCGTAAGATTTGTAGGCAAAAGAACTGCATTTACATTTGAATCAGCCTCATATACAGCATAGTTCGCAAGGTCAAGTCCCATAGCGATATCAACGTCACCGCTCTGCACCGCCATACCGCGGGCAGTCGTGTCATTAATAAAGACGAATTTAACTTCTTTATAGTATGGCAGATCTTCCTGATTCCAGTAGTTATCGTTCCTTACCACAGAGATATGGTCTCCCGGTATCCATTCCTTGAAGATATATTTTCCCGTTCCTGCATTTTCAAGATATTGCTTTGTGGTAGAAGCACCGCCGGCAGCCTCAAGCTCGGTCTTATTGATGATAAAAAACTGTTCAAAGGCCAGACGCTCCTGTCCTTGGGCCCATGGCTGCACTAATGCGAATATGATATTATAATCATCTTCGATCTTGAAGTTAGGTACGTCATAGATAACATACTCGCCTGCCATACCTCCCTTCGCGGCTTCCTGGAATGTATACAGAACATCCTCCGTCGTCAGCTCTTCGCCATTATGAAACTTAATACCCTTGCGGAGCGTTAGACGAAAATGCGTATCGTCTATTACTTCACTCTTTTCGACAATAGAATTCTCCGTCGGTTCAAGCGTCATATAATCCGAATAGAAAAGAGTCTCATACATAAGTGCCGTAACCATACTTACATCGTTAGATGTAAAGGCGATGTCCGGAACGATTGTATTTGGTTCTGTCGATATCGCAATAGTCACCGTTTCTTCACTTAATACTCCCGTTTCTGAAACATCCGGAGTATCTGTCACTTCTACAGGCTTTTCTGTCGGGAGATTATCCGTAGTATCAGATGGAGAATCTGTCTTTGCGGTACATCCTGCCAGGGAACCTGTAAGGATAATTACCAGTAATAACACTAACGCTTTTTTCATAATTTTCATTCTCTTCTTCCTCTCTTTTTTATTATTTCAAGCTGCCAGAGGCTTCATGAACGCTCCTCCGTAGCGGCTTTACTGATACCGGTGAGCTCTTCCGCATAAAAACATTTTACAAAGTGTCCCTTAGCTGTCATTTCTCTCAGCTCCGGCTCACTTGTATGGCACAGCTCCGTCGCATGCGGGCAACGGCGGGCAAAACGGCAGCACTTCTTGGGATTTACAGGGTTTGTTATCTCACCTTTCAGTAAGATTCTCTCTCTGCGCTTACGCAGGCTCGGAATAGGTATCGCAGATAAGAGAGCCTGCGAGTATGGATGAAGTGTATTCTTAAATAATTCTCCCACAGAGCAGAATTCAACAACCTGACCTAAATACATGACACAAATCTCGTCCGAGATATGTTTTACTACGGACATATCATGGGTAATAAAGATATAGGTCAACCCTTTATCGCGCTGCAGATCCATAAGGAGATTTAAAATTTGTGCTTGTATGGACACATCAAGGGCAGAAACCGGTTCATCACAGACGATAAACTCAGGATTCAGCGATAATGCACGTGCAATTCCGATCCTTTGGCGTCTGCCGCCGTCAAGCTCATGGGGATATACTCCCGCAAGTCTCCTGGCAAGGCCCACGGTATCCATGAGATCAAATACCATGTTTTCAAGCTCTTTTTTATTCTTGGCAAGCCGGTATGTCCTTATTGGTTCGGCAATTAATTCCGATACGCTCATACGCGGATCAAGGGAGGAATACGGATCCTGAAAGATCATCTGCAGCTGCATACGCATAGGTTTAAAATTGTATAAAGATATCTGAGTGATTTCCTTTCCATTAAAATACACTTCTCCGGCCGTCGGCTCCGTCATTCGTATTAAAGCCTTGCCAAGCGTTGACTTTCCGCAGCCGGACTCGCCAACAATTCCGAGTGTCTTTCCTTTATCAATAGAGAAGGAGACATCTTCCACCGCATGAAGCTTACCATTCGGAGTGTCAAAATATTTTTTAAGATTCTTAACCTCTAACAGAGCCACTATTTTACCTCCTCGCTTTTCTGTGCCAGGATACAACGAACCAAATGCCCCGGTTCAACTTCAATTAACTCCGGATTGCGTTCCCTGCACTCATCACATCTAACATCGCACCGATCATAAAAGCTGCAGTACTGAGGCAAGTCCATGGGGTTCGGCATAAGTCCCAGAATCGGTTTTAGCCGGTCCGTATCCTCTTCTAAATTCGGAATTGAATTAAATAGCCCTTTTGTGTATGGATGCTGCGTATTTTCAAATATATGCGGCAGCGTGCCGCTCTCAACTATCTCACCGGCATAAACAACCATGCATTTCGTGCAAATCTCAGCTACAACACCAAAGTCGTGAGTAATAAATATCATAGCTGTACCTATCTTCTCCTGCAGATCCTTCATCATCTTTAAAACCTGGGCTTGAATTGTAACGTCAAGCGCTGTCGTGGGTTCGTCCGCTATAATGAGATCAGGCCTGCAGGCCAATGCTATAGCGATCACAACACGCTGTTTCATTCCGCCCGAAAACTGGTGCGGGTAACATTGGTACCGATCGGCAGGAATGCCAACCATTTCGAGCATATCACAAGCTCTTTTACTTGCTTCGGCAGCCGAAACCTTCTCATGTATCTTAATGACTTCCGCGATTTGGTCACCAACATAATGTACCGGGTTCAGCGCGGTCATGGGATCTTGAAACATCATGGTTACCTTTTTGCCGCGGACAGAACGATAAATACGTTCAACGCGCTTATCAAGCTTCTTTTGCCTGTGCTTTGCAGCAAAATCGAAGAAGCCTTTCGGTTCCGGCAGCTCACCTGTATATTCCTGTCCGTTCAGTTTAATGCTGCCGGAGATTATATGTGCGGGCGGCTTCGGAAGAAGTCCCATAATAGAAAGACCGATTGTTGTCTTTCCTGCGCCGGTTTCTCCCACAACACCCAGAATATCACCCGGTGCAATATCAAATGAAATATCGTTAACCGCTTCAGTAACAGCCTCATCTGTCTCGTAATGGACGACTAAATTCCTCACCTCAAGCAGCTTATTCTCCTGACTCATTTATTCGTCCTCCTTATTTTAATCTTGGATCAAGCGCATCGCGAAGCCCGTTACCAAACAAATTAAATGCCAAAACAGTTATAGCGATGACAAGTCCGGGAAATAGCACCGCGTGAGGAGCGGCAGCGATATATGTCTTTCCTTCCGATAAGATCGCACCCCATTCCGGAGTAGGAGAGGTAAGTCCGATTCCGATGTAGCTGAGTGTCGAGACTGTTAATATGCTGCCAGAAACCGCATTTGCCGCATTAATAACAATAATACCAACAGCATTCGGAACAAGATGCCTGACCATAATCATAAAATTAGAAACTCCGATTGACTTCGAGGACTCAACATAGTCATTGCTCTTCACCATAAAGATCGCAGCTCGGCAGGATTTCGTCATACCCTGGATTGATCCGGCAGCTATTGCGATCACCAGCTGTATGATACCGTTGCCTAATATTGCAACAAGTGCTATACAGATGAGTGTCGGAGGTATTGCTTGAATAATATCAATAAACCGCATAATCACGTTATCAGTCTTACCTCCGAAGTACGCTGCGGCCACACCGAGCGCACCCCCCACCAGAAGGCCGATTACAACGCATAGAATACCAATCGGCAGCGAATACCTCGCACCATAAATACACCGGCTAAAAATATCTCGTCCCATATTATCCGTACCAAACAAATGCTCCAGACTCGGCGGCTGTAATAATGCTGTATAGTTTTGGGTCTGATAATCATAAGGAGCAATCAATGGTGCAAATATACCTATCAGCAGGAGCGCTCCTATTATACCGAGCCCTACTACTGCCGCCCTGTCGCGCCGAAGTCTCTTCCATGCCTCTTTTCCTGGCGTTGATACACCGGTAGCGTTATACTTTTTCCTTTTAATCAGCCGCTCCATGGCAGGTGTCATTATTTTAGCCATTTGCCTCAGCCTCCTTTTTCGCAGTCTTAATCGGCTTTTGCTTCTTTGCTGCGATAAATGTTGTTTTGAGGCGGGGATCTACAATGGTATAGCAGATATCAACAATGATATTAATAATTGTATAGACGAGGGACAGTACTACAATACCTCCCTGAACTGCCGGAAAGTTACGCTGTGAGACAGCATCCGTAACGTACTTTCCGATTCCCGGAACGGCAAATACCGTCTCAACGATAAGTGAACCGCCAAGGAGCATTCCAAGTGCGCTGCCTATACCGGCAACTACCGGAACAAGTGCATTACGAAAAGCATGGTTCACAATTACGACAGATTCCTTCTGACCTTTTGCACGCGCAGTTCTTACATAATCCTGTCGTATCATCTCAAGCATACTTGTTCGGACGCCGCGTGCCGTAGCTGAGATGGATCCGAAGCTAACCGCTGCCACCGGCATGACAAGGCCTGCCAAAGTATTATTATACATAGCCGGAAGCCATCCTAAATCCACAGAAAACCACATGATCATCATAAGTGCAAGCCAAAAGCTTGGAAGACTGGCCCCGACAATCGTAAAAAACACAATCAAATTATCAACCCAGGAGTACTGCTTAACAGCTGCTACAATTCCCAGTGGTGTAGCTATTATCTGACTGATCACAAGAGCGGTAACACCGATTGCCAGAGTCTTAGGAAACCGCTGCATCAGCTCTGTCATAACCGGCTGCTTCGACTTATATGATGTTCCCAAATCGCCGCGGCTTACAATACCCCATACATAGTCACCGAATTGCTTAATGATCGGATCGTTAAGTCCGAGCTCATCTCTCAGGGCATCCCGCTGCTCCTGTGTGGCTGATGCCGGAAGCAGCTGCATTACAGGATCTCCCGGCATGATGAGCTTCATCAAAAAAACTAAAACAATAACGCCGAACATTACGGGAATAATATAAAGTATCCTTTTAAGAACATATGTTGCCATTCAAATCCTCCCTTATGCTTCAAAAGCAATGGCTGCGCCAGTCTCCGAAGATTTTACTGCTGCCTCCATTACTGAGAGAACCCGTCTCACTTCAGATATTTTGACCTTAGGTTCTTCTGTGCCATTTAACACTCCATTAACATTTCGATAAAAGTCCGTCCAATCACTTTGAACAACAGGTAACGGATTGGTCACAATTCCGCCAGGCGGCACCGGTGCAAATTGTCTGGTAGGTCCTGCTACTGTTTCAACGATTTGAGACGGAAGCTTATCCATAAACGTACCGGTATGATAAATATTCCCTTCACATCCGAAATTCTTAATAATAGCGGTTCCTCTGTCACCGCCGATAAGCCAGCGGGGCTGATAATCCAATATGTACGTACTTAGTTCGATCTGAGCTGTGATACCGTTATCCAGCTTCAGAATTATCTTAAAGTAATCGTCAACCTCCTCGTGCAATACATTTTTGATATCCGCAAAAATGCTTTTTATCTTTGCGTTCGGCATCATAAATAATATCTGGTCAATCAAGTGAACACCCCAGTCATACATCATACCTCCGCCAAACCTTTTATACAGATGCCACTCATGCATATATCCATTGCCTGAATGAAGCGTAGATTCAACTGTGAATACATTGCCTATGAGGTTTTCATCGATTGCCTTCTTCGCAGTAAGCATATCTTTATCCCAACGTCGGTTCTGATGACAAGTAAAAAACACACCGGCTTTCTTACAAGCGGCTTCCATCTCATCCAGTTCTGCTGCCGCTAATGCAGCCGGCTTTTCCGTAATGACATGTTTCCCTGCAGCGGCAGCCTTAATGCTCATCGGACAGTGGAGATGATTCGGAACAGTAAGAATTACCGTGTTCACATTCTTGTCCGCTAAAAGCTCCTCAGCAGTAACATAAGACTTATAACCCAAATTTTCAGCTTCCTCACGACGTTCAGGAAGAATATCACACACCGCCGCTATTTGGACACCGGCACGGGGAGCATTGGCCGCATGCCATTTTCCCATTCCGCCGAATCCAATTATTCCAAGCTTAATTTCCATAACACAACCTCTTCTTTCACACTTTTTAAAATATTCGATATGCTAGTATTATAGAAAATCACGACGTTTTTCGCTACGCTGATAATATGCACAAATATAGCTATTTTTTGCTTAGTTCCATATGGTTTATTGTATAAAAAAGCAATGATGTCAATAAAGTGCTATCTTTTTTTTACTTGATATCAGAATTATTTTTAGTTATAATAGCTATACAACCTTTGTTTAGAACGCATATGTAAGGAGAAATTACACAATGTCTAATATCAACCCTGGAATTGAAATATATCTTGATACCATAAGAGATTCCGTATCTCATTTACATCCGGAAATAGAGATTATGTATATATTGAACGGAGAAGCAATATTTTCCTTAGATGACAGTAAGATAAATCTGCGCAAGGAGGATATTGTCGTAATAAACTCCGGTAAGCTCCATTCTGTGAGAGCAAATACCGATGCTCTCATATGCCGGGTTCTCATATCACCGATTCTGTTCAGTGAAGTATCCGGAGATGATATCCCCGTATTTTGGTGCAACACGGCCATTACAGTCAATGAAAATGATACAGGGCTGCGGACCCTCTTAAATAAACTTCTGCGCCGATACCTGATTTCACGTCAGAAATCGGATTTTTTTCAAATGAGTCTATACTATCAGTTAGCCGATTATCTCTATCATAACTACCTGATTAATTCAGAGGATCTTCATTCAAATGCAGAGGCTGACCGGTATGAGGAGCACACACGGAAGGCTCTTTTATATATTCATGCCAACTATTCTCAGCCGCTGACGCTTTTAGAGCTTTCGGATCACTTACATCTGACCAGCTCTTATTTGTCAAGATACTTAAAGAAGAATATGGGTACTAACTTCAAAGAATATCTTACAAAAATCCGTCTTAACCATGCTGTTGAGGATCTGCTGTACTCCAATAAATCCGTTTTACGTGTCGCTGTTGATAACGGCTTCGCAAACCTGACCATGTTCAACAAAACATTTAAGGATGCATATAACACTACTCCTACGGAATACAAAAGGATGATGCGTTTTGATATTGAAGAAAAGACAAAAAAACGTGAAGCCCTGGAAAGACAAATTCTGGCTGAGCTTGAGCGTACCTTCGACGAAAAGGGAGATGACGCCGCCTCCGATGATTTGACTGTTGAAGTAACCGAGCGGATAAGCAGCGGTATACCTTTTCAAAAGCCTTGGAGAAATATGATAAACGTAGGAACGATCGGCGATGTTTTAAATTCCGATATTCAGAAGCATTTAATCCAATTAAAACAGCGCTTGGATTTTAGGTATGTACGTTTCTGGGGAATGTTTCCGGAGACAATTACAATTCGAAAGGGGAACGATTTTCGCTTTAATTTTAGCAGAATTGATCATGCAATTAATTTTTTGGTACAAAATGAGTTGAAACCATATATACAGATCGGCCCTAAACTGCGTACAATAATAGATGCTGTCGGATCTTATTCCCTTTACCATATGGTCTCTGTAGACCCTGACGACTATGATGAAGAGCATTGGAAGATGTATGTAGATATGTTAATGCGTCATTTTATAGCACAATTTGGGGTTACGGAAGTTGAGAGCTGGATTTTCGAGATGTGGTGTCCCAGTCCCTGGGACAAGCCTTGGGAGCATTGGTATACAGATGAAAAATATGAAGCAGTATACAGAGCGGTAAAAAAGTATGCTCCCCGTGCACTTGTCGGCGGTTGTGAATTCGAACGGCGGGTTCACACCGATATATTGGAAAAATCCGTTTCATATTGGAAAGCACATGACATCATTCCCGACTTTGTGTCTTTTCAGCTTTTTCCCTATATTGTTCAAAAAGACAGCAATGGAACAACACTAAAAACCATAGTTGAGGCAGACCATTTCTTGAAAGAGGCCAGGTGTATGCGTCAAACACTTGATAATCTGGAATTAAATAGTGCCAAGCTTTTTATTTCTCTTTGGAACATGACTATATCCAACCGCAGCATTCTCAATGATACATGTTTTAAAGGTGCCTGGATCATGAAGAACATGCTCGATATTGCAGGGATTGCTGATATTGCAGGTTATTGGCTTGCTTCTGATGTTTATGGTGAGGCATACGATTCAAATTCAATTCTATTCGGCGGCGCCGGAATTATTACAAAGGATTCCATCTATAAGCCCGCATTCCATGCTTTCAGCTTTCTTAAAAAAGCAATGGAGACTCTTGTTGCCAAGCATGAGAATTATGCGGTCACGAAGGACAACCGCGGGAATTATCTGGTGCTGTTTCATAATATGAAGACTATGAATATCCAATCTATTCTTCGTAATGATGAAAATATCCGATTTAATGACCTTAAACAAATCTTTGAAGACCATGGCACCTTAAAGCTGCGTTTGACCCTGCAGGACGTGGAACCCGGGAAATATTATATCAGACAATCCTCTGTAAATAAGGATCACGGCAGCGTCCTTGATGAGAGTACACGCTGGAGCCAGGCTGTTGAACTAAAATATGATGATTTCGACTACCTGCAAAGAATTTGCACCCCGCATGTTAATATTATCTCTCAAGAAACAGTAGGTCATTGTCTGATACTGGAACTGGATATTATGTCCAATGAATTTGGTATGATTGAAATATTTCAGCAATTCTGATTTCAAAACTTATATTCATTAAAGCCGTATCTTAAGTGATAAAATACCCCGCCTGTTTTTTGAATCAGCGGGGTATTATCATCTTCATTTATTCACCTATCAGGCGTTTCAGCATTTGGTGATGGCGGCGAACCTGCTCCACTTCATCAGCAAGGTGCGCCCGGTCCAGGTCCTGGCGAGAGCGCTGGCCTTCGTACTCCGTACATATATATCCGTTCCAGTTATTCCTTTTTAAGACATCTATTACCTCTGCGTTCATTGTTGACGGATCATCGTAAACACCAGGCGCGACCTCGATCATATCATGAACCTTACCATGAATACTGCAGATATAAGGAAGAATAAGCTCCAGATCCTCGGGCTGTGCCACTGTCCTCCACATAAATGCACGTTTTTCCTGGGGAGTAAGTTTACCCGGATATTTTTTCTCAATCGCTTCACCAAGCTCGGCCAGCGGAATTTCCTTCATCATTGCTTCCGTATTTGCAGCAAAATTCCTATCCTTCATGTGACGAATGGCAGCTTCTACCGTATCGAGATATGGTCCTTTCATAAAAATACCCATATCCGGAACAAACCCAATATGCTTCGTTCCGCTCTTTTCGATAAACTCAACTGTATCATGGACAGCTGTACCGGGACTCTCACAGTATAATCCTTGAATACCTGGATCCGGCTTTATTGGAATCGGGCTATGAATCTCCCATGCAATCTTTACATCCAGCTTAACCGCAGTGTCCAGTGCACGCTCCATAACCTCCACAGGAAGTCCCGTCATCGTTCGAATGTGCTTAAAGCCCATATCGGCCGCTAATTGAAGGTCAAGCTTAACCAGCTCTCCCGCTTCCTTTTTATTCATAACATGATCACGAAAGCGCAGTGTGTCCAAGAAGCCATCCAGTGTTACGGGCGTAAGATCATAACGTGCCATAGTATTGCGCCAGTCCGCCAGAAACTCGCGGGATGGAAACGGATACTGCGGTACTGTCGCTTCGTTAATAATTTCCACTCCATCACAGTTAAGTGTCTCACGGAGCTCACGGCACATATCATGAAAGTCCATCTCGCCAAAAAACTGTGCCTGCTGATAGCTGTAAAAGGAAACTCCTCTTTTAATTGCCATATTTATTCTCCTTCCCTGTCTTTAGTTCCATATCAAAGTAGTATATATCATCCTGCTTGCCCCCTGCTCCTGCACCCGGAACCGGCGGATTCTTAATCCACTCCTCATCATGCGGCATCCAGCCATATTGTGTAAACACACTCTGCATAATACCAACACGGTGCTTTCCTTTTGACAGGCCGCCCGGGCACTCCACGTATACCGTTCCAAAATCGTCATAGTCCCAATGCTCAAAGCACGCCTTCTTAATCTCCTCAAAATCCCGCGGCGGTTTACCGTTTATCTCAAACTTCTGCACTTCACGCGGGTATTCCACTCCGTCAACGTTTATGTAATAACCGTTGTGCAGACTTAGAAAACATCCACGGTATTCTGCTATTCGTGTTTGAAACTTAAATCCGGTAACTCCCCCCTCTTCCTCAACATTTTCCAGGCTATCTTCCTTTAACAAAAACCTATCAAACATATTTCATACTCCTTTCCAAATAAATAGTTTTGTATATTCTAAATTAAGCTACTTCATTAGATCCGACAGGTATCTCTTTTTTGACCAGTCTTCTGTTCATCCATCCTCCCTTCAGATAACGCACTGTTCCAAATATGGAACTTATAAACCATCCAATAGGACCACCGGCAAATGCCCCAATATATCCTATGAAATTGGCCAGAATAAACGCTCCTATGATCCGCCCTCCAAGTTCCAATATACTGATCCCTACTACTGCTATAGCATCACCTGCTCCGTTAAGCGTACTTTTAGTAAGCTGCAAAATTCCACAGAAAAGCATTCCGATTGCCGCCATGATAAGGTATTCTCGCCCGACATCAAGAATATCTCCCCCTGAGGTCGTAAAAAGAGAGATAAGAGGTCTCGCAAAGGCTATCATTACAATAGACGATATTATGGTATATCCAAAGATGATAATCAGAGTATCTTTGAATCCCCTCTTAACACGGTTAAAATTGCCCGCTCCCACATTCTGACCTGTGAACACCTGCATCGCACCTGTAAAACCACCGGGAGGATATGAGATAAGTGCCTCAATTTTCGTCGCGGCTGCATATGCTGCTATAACATTCACGCCAAACCCATTTATGATTGTCTGGACTGCGATCTGTCCGATTGAGAGAGTAGATGTTTGGAGTGCTGATGGTATGCCGATCTTTAGAACCATTTTAATCACGGCAAGCTCCGGTTTGATTGTTTCCCGCGTCGGCCGCACGACAGGCACTTTCTTCCATGTGTAGATTACGCATGCTGCGGCTGATAATAATGTGGCAATAATGGTAGCGTACGCTACTCCCGCCACGGCTAAATCAAAAGTAGTTACAAAGAAAATGTTAAGTCCTACTTTTAATAAACTTGCAATTATTAACATTATCATCGGAGTCATTGAGTCACCGGTTGAACGTAATATCTGTGACATCATGTTATAAATTGCAGTTGCTATACTTCCTAACAGAATAATACGTAAATATGTAGTTGCGTCGCTCAATATATTATCCGGTACTTGAATAATCTGTAAAAGCTGACGTGCAAACACCGTACCGATCATACCGAACACGAGCGCAAGAGCTACAATTAAGTAAAACGATGTTGCTACGGCCTTCTTTACCATAGTTACATCATTTGCACCATAAAACTGGGATATAACAACACTCATTCCCATTGTTGCACCTTGCATAAGCATAAGTACAAGCATTGCCAGGCTGCCTGTTGTGCCAACAGCCGCTAAAGCATCGTCACCGACGAATTTCCCGACAACTACCATGTCAACAATATTGTATAGGTTCTGCAATATCATAGACGCAACAAGCGGCATTGCGAATATGGTTAATTGCTTTGTCGGATTACCTGTAGTAAAATCTCTTGCCACCTAATCATCCTTTCCTTTCAGCATTAATCATATTATACAGCCTCTCTTTCAAACGAATCCTAGCTATAGTTGTCTTTTTAACTGGTGATTAATTTCACATTTTAATCATGAATCTCTCTTAACAATTTTTTAATAGCAAGAAACAGAGTGAAAATCTTGTCATTATTTTTTATTTAGAAGGGATCAAAAAGTTAAATTAAAAGTAGATGCTTGATTAGGGAATAGGGATTTTTTCACTCAACGTTTATCATTTAACGTTATACGAATTTACCATTCTTAAACAATACGGCTTGACAAATCTTTTCTCAATCGCTATAATATGAATGAATAATTTTATTTTCATTCATATTATAGCGATTGAGAGGCATATCTGTGGAAGATAAGAAGTTATTGATTTACGATTGTGCAAAGGAATTGTTCAGTGAAAAGGGATTTAAGGATACCAACATTTCTGAGATAACCAAAAAGGCCGGAATGGCCGTCGGAACCTTCTATAATTACTATCCTTCCAAAGAAAAGCTCTTTATGGATATCTTTCTGACGGAAAATACAAAGCTGAAACGGGAATGCTTTCAATCCCTTGACCTGAACCAGGACCTGCTTGTCCTGGTCCGCCAAATGCTGCTGCTCAATGTGGAAGGGATCAGAGCAAATCCCATTCTGAGAGAATGGTATAACAAAAGTGTTTTTGAAAAGCTTCAGCAGGTTTATCGTGAAGAAAACGGTATCGATACCATGGATTTTCTGTATGACGGCTTTCATGAGCTTGTAATGCTGTGGCAGTCCCAGGGGAAAATGCGAAAGGATATCGACAGTAAAATGATTATGATGATTTTTGCTGCAATCATAAATGCCGATACACACAAGGAGGAAATCGGACTTGAATACTTTCCCGAGCTTTTACACCATATGACGGAGCTGATTATGAAGAGTCTGACGGACTGCTCCGAATAACACAGGCGGAGCAGTATTTTTTACTCAATAAATGAACGAATAATATTTTGTTCATTCATGTATTTTATAAAAAGGAGGAATTTATTATGGATAGGCAGCAAAATCCAAAGCCTGCAAAACCGAAGGGCATTCGTATTCAAGTCACCGAAAACGGCGTATTGACTGCCAATGTACGCATACCGTATTTCATTGCAAAGATAGGGCTTAAATTCGGGCAGACAGCAGACAACTCAAAAAAGAAGAAAAGTGCGGAGGATGAACTGGAACGGCTCAAGGCGGTTGACATGGATGCCGTATTAGAAGCCCTGGGCAACGGAGAGATATCCCTTCCCTGCCTGCTGGTAGAGGTTGACGAACCGGATAAAAACGAACACATAACCATTACGCTGGAATAAAGCGGCTTTTGGACCATTATAAGATTGGAGATATATGAATGGGAACTTCAAAAACAGTCAGAAGGAAAGTCAAGGTGTGGCTTGTAATTTTAATCATTATAGGTGTGGCTGCTCTGGGCGCCGCAATCGCACTTCTTGCTGATGCCCCGGAACGGCGGGAGCTTCAGGAACTTACCATCGGAAACGTTGATTTTACAAAGCTTCGGAATGGGACCTATACGGGGGAATACAACGGAACCAAAGGCTCTTCCAGAAATGCGGCCGTCGAAGTCACCATATACGGCGGGGAGATTACAGAAATAAAAATATTAAAAGGTGCTTTGGACAGCAGTGGAACCCCTTCGGAATTGAAAAACGGCATGACAATAGATGATTTGTTCCAAAGGGTGATCGAATCGAAGTCGCTGCAGGTGGATGTAATCAGCGGAGCAACGCTTTCCTCCAGGGCCCATCTGAAAGCATTGGAAAATGCGCTGAAGCAGGCGCAGGATGAATAAAGTGAGGAGGTTTTTTATGAATATTGCAGTTGTTTCTTTTTCCTACACAGGCAATAACGGCATTCTTGCTGCATATGCAGCAAAGGAACTGTCAGCAGAGCACATCAAGGTTGAGGTGCAAAAACCCGCAACAATGGGGTCTATCATAATGGATATGATCTTTGCCCGGACCCCGCAGGTACATCCTGCCCCGGATATTCTTGGGCAATATGATTTGATACTCTTTTTCGCGCCGGTCTGGATGGGTCAGATAGCTTCCCCCCTTCGGGCATATTTGAACTATTTAAAATCAAACCCAAAGCAATACGGGTTCCTTTCCATCAGCGGCGGTGCCGACGGCCTTAACCCCAAGCTGTCCCGGGAGCTTTTGAAAAGAACGGGAGCACAGCCTGTTCTCATCCTGGACCAGCACATCAAGGACTTGTTTCCTTCCGGCCCCGAGCCCGGGCGTAAAGATACCTCCGCATATAAGATCAGTAAAGAGGATGCAAAACGGCTTTCCGATACGGCAGTAAAAGAAATAAAGCAAAGCATCTCCCTTTAACATTTACTTTAGGCAGGAATCAAAGTATTGTTAATTTTATACATACGATTAATACACTGTAACTTTATAAGATGAATTTAATGTTAGGGCAGGTAAAGTATTGCTATGATTTTAAAAGGTCTAAAATTTGGAATGTTATTGCAGCTTGCCATTGGACCCGTGTGTCTGATAGTGTTTAATACATCAACTGCATACGGGTTTATTTATGGAATGCATCTTGTGTTTGCTATTGCTCTTATGGACGCTCTGTATATTGCTTTGTCCTGTGCCGGAGTTGCTGCTGTCATCAACAGTCCGGGGGTAACGGCAATTATAAAAGTGGCAGGCTGTTTCGTGCTGGTTTTGTTTGGAGCAAATACAATATCCGGAGTTTTTGATTTATCCTTTTTACCCGAGATTACGCTGTTCTCTCATGTATCAAGTCAAAACCTGTTTGTTCAAGGATTGCTGCTTACAGCATCCAATCCATTAACTATAATATTTTGGAGCGGCATGTTCTCAACGCAGATGCTGGAAAACAAATGGGACAGAACACAAATCTTCTTCTTCGCAGCAGGCTGTGTTCTGTCCACTCTGGTTTTCCTGACCATTGTTGCATTACTCGGAAGTATATTATGTGATTATATACCGGGGTTAATCATACAGATTCTCAATGTAGTTGTAGGAATGGCTATAATATTTTTCGGGATCAGACTTCTGTATAAAAAAGATAAAAACAAAACAACTGTCCAATAACTCCTTAAATTAATTACAATCCAAGGCCTGCCCTTCCCAGAGCAGGCCTTGTGACCACAAACAACTGCATCCATTGCAGGATCATTCATTAATCACGTTCATTTAATTCTTTGAGTACTTCTTCCAGCTCCGCCAGGGTACATTTTCCTCCGAAGCTGACCACGGCCCGGACCGGCATATATTTCATCATGGCCTCACGCATTTCCTTCGTTATGACTCCTGCTGAAGCGTTTTCTCCGGCCGGCGCTTCCTCAAACAGATCCAGCTTGATGAGAGGGAGCAAGCGTTCCATTGCCTCTTTATCTTCCATGATATCTGACAATATGGTATCCAGGGTATAGATCACCGGAAGCTTCACGGTTGAAATCACGTCAACCTTTCGCTTCAGGACAATATCTGCGGAGGACCTGCCGATCATGATTTCAAATTCCCCGCTCTCCACATGCCAGTCATGAAGCTTGGTGCTCCAATAGGCGAAGGCTCTTTTTCCAAGTATGAACCGGGTCGTCTTCGTCTCACCCGGCGCAAGCTCCAGCTTTATAAAATCACGCAGCTCCTTTTGCGGACGAAGTACCGTGCTTTCTATATCCGCAACATATAATTGCACTACCTCCTTGCCGGCTACCTTTCCTGTATTCGTTATATCCACGCTTACGGCAAGCTCTTCCGTATCCTTTAACTTATCCGCACTTAACCGAAGATTGGAATAGGCGAATGTTGTATACGACAGTCCGTAGCCAAAGGGAAATAGAACCGGCATTTTCTTCTTGTCATAATACCGGTATCCCACAAAGATCCCTTCCCGGTATTCCACTGTATCCCCTTCCCCTAAATAATACAGATACGACGGATTATCCTCCAATCTTAAGGGAAAGGTCTCCGGCAGCCTGCCGCTGGGATTTACATCCCCGAATAATATATCGGCCACGGCTTTGCCCACTGCCTGACCGCCCAGATATGCTTCTATGATGCCGCTTACTTTTTCCTTCCATGGCATCTCAACAGGGGAACCGTTATGAAGCACGACGATAACATTGGGCTGCACTTCGCATATCCTGTCGATTAATATGTTTTGGCAATCCGGCATCCGGATATGGGTTCGGTCAAAGCCTTCTGATTCAAAGGCATCCGGGAGCCCTGCAAAGATCACTGCCGTGTCGGCTGATTTTGCCGCCCGGATTGCTTCATTCAAAAGCTTATCGTCAGTCAGGTCAATATCATCGCGAAAACCCTGCGCATAGACGATGTCATATTTCCCTTCTGCCGCCTCCACTGCCGATGTCACCCTATGGCTGTTGATATGGGAGCTTCCCCCGCCCTGGTAACGCGGCTCTCTGGCATATTTGCCGATAAATGCTACTTTCTTTGATTTAAGAATCGGAAGTACATTCTCATTCTTTAATAATACGATTGTTTCCTCCGCGGTCTTTCCCGCCTTTTCATGATCCAGATCCCGGTCAAAGACCGCATTCATGTCCCGGTTTTCTTCGCAGCGGAATATAATATTCAGTATCCGTTCCACCGCCGTATCAAGAATTTCTTCCGAAATGGTTCCGTTCCTGACAGCCTCCGCAATGGACCTGTCATTCTCTCCTCCCGAATACGGCATCTCCAGATCAAGTCCCGCCGCCAGATCGGGCACTCTGCGGTTCACGGCGCCCCAATCGCTTACCACATAACCGTCAAATCCCCATTCGTTCCTTAATATATCCGTCAGGGCCATCCTGTTTTCCGCTGCATATACGCCGTTAATCCGGTTATAGGAGCACATGACGGTCCAGGGCTTCTGCTTTACGGCAGCTCCTTCGAAGGCTGCCAGATAGATTTCCCTCATGGTACGTTCATCCATCTCGGAGCTGGAGGACATACGCCTTGTTTCCTGGTTATTGGCAAAAAAGTGCTTCAGGCTGGTACCCACATTTTTACTCTGCACTCCTTTGATGAAGGCCCCCGCCATTTCTGCGGCAAGGAAAGGATCCTCCGAATAATACTCAAAATTCCTTCCGCAGAGAGGGGATCTCTTAATGTTGACGGCCGGCCCTAGAATCACACCGACCCCTTCGGCCTGGCACTCATTCCCAAGGGTCCTTCCCATCTCCTCCATCAGTTCACGGTTAAAGCTTGCCGCCGCACCGCAGCCGGCAGGAAAGCATACCGCTTTGATGCTTTCATTGATCCCCAGATGGTCCGACTCCGAAGCCTGCTTCCTCTCAGTCCATGGGGACCGTCTGTGACCATGCTTCGGGGTATGCCAAGTCTCTCTATGGCTTTTGTATGCCAGAAATCTCCTCCTGAACACATTCCGGCTTTCTCTTCCAATGTCATCTGCTTTATCAATTCCCCGACTGCATTATCTGTCATACGAAATCTCCTCCCTTTCAGCCTGGTGCCCAGGCTCCTGACCTCCGGCTTCAATAATCGCCAGATCCCACTTACCTATGGTAATGATTTCATCCCGCATGATGACCCGTCCTGAGAACAGCTCGGTTCCGGGTCCGACGGCAGCCTGCCGCTCCTTCCCGGAATAATTAAGATAGTAAGTGATCTCTTTGCCCTCCCGGTTGATTCCCCTGCGGACTGCCACCGGATATTCCGGACACCTGTCCGGCTCCCGGCTTCCCGCTTCACTAAGTAATCTGGACAGCAGGGCCTTTAGATAGGCGGAGGAAGTCATACAGCCGAGATATACTGCTTTCCCCTTTCCAAAGGCATTTTCCGTCACTGCCGCGTA